>JBNMNB010000222.1:0-12324 GCA_051270635.1 Verrucomicrobiales bacterium
TGTGCAACTTGGCCGGTATTCGGCGGGTGGAATGGAGCGTGCGATGACGTTGGTGACACGCAAGATGCACAGCAGATACTGCGAGTTGAGAATGGCCGAGCGCGCGGCAGCAACTCAGGGTGTCGCCGCAACAAAGTGAAATGAAGATCAGCGAATGGCGTTCTCCAAGGTTACGAATTAAATTCGATCGAGAAGAAATCGAAAGTTGGACTGCCGGTGATCTCGAAGCCGCCGCTGAATTTACCGTTCAAAGGATGATTTTTAAAATAGGGAAGGCTCACACCGGGCACGTCATTTCTTTTGCTTCGCGATAAGTTCGGCCATCGACTTCGCGAAGGAATCGCCAAGTCTGACAAAGAATGTGCCACTACCTAGATAGTGATACGGACGATCGCTGCCGACCGTATCCCACTCATGGTAATACTGCGGCCACCCTTTGCTGAAGATTTCATTAGAGAATAGCGAATACTCTGTGTAGCTCTCAATCGCTAGTACGTTGTCCTTGAATTCCGGTGCCTTGGCTGCCTCTCTCTGACCAAGAGAAACCTGGTTCTCTGCCACCTTTTCGGCGGTCACTCCCGTCCCCAATACGCCGATGATAAAGGGCATGTCAGGCACCTTGTATTCTTTGCGGACATCTTTGATGAAGGAGATCATATTGTCTTTGTAGTTGTCCCGGAACTCAGGTGAGAATTGATCATTGTACCCCTGAAACCAAACAAACCCGGCGATCTCGTAACCCGCATCTGGATCATAGGCCGGATGGTTGCCCTTTAGATCGTTGAGCACTCCATGAATCGACTCGTTCATCAACCGGTAGTTGAGACCAGCATTCTTTTTGATCTCGTCGGCTTTGTCCCCTGACTTCTCCTTTTCGTTTAGTTGGTAGTCACCAGCGGATGGCGGGCGGAAATCGTAGTTGAGCGACTTGCCGCCCCAAGAGGTTTTGATCAGCAGGATGGGGTCGTCGATTTTCTCAGCGATCGAGAGTCCAAAACCGTACTCCGGCCCTAACTTTGTACCTCCACCGCCATAACCGACGCCGAGCTTGCCAGACTTCTTGCTGCCGTCGGCGATGGAGTTGATATAGACCCGGTCAGACACGACGCACGCCGCAGTGACATCGTTCTTATAAGCCTCATGCGCGTCTTTGAGTTGTTTTACGTCTGCTTCCAGTGCCGTTTTTTCGACCCCTTCACTCATCGCCTTTATCTTGTCGTTGGAAATCCCGCCGGTAAGCGCATCGAGCTTCCTGGCCTGAGTCAGCTGTTCTTCCAGTAATTTATTGGAGAGCCCGCCGCCTTCCTTAAATACCAATTGGATGAGCTCTTTGTCTCTAGCATCGTCTGAGTGATACAAGGTGGCAATGGTATGGGGATTGGCGTGACCGACCATGTTCGACTGCCCCGCGAGGATGAAAACTTTCAATTTCTCCCCGGCAATGACCGGGCTGGCGATCGACATGATCGAGGCGGCCACGGCCAACATAACACTTTTCTTAAATTGATTAGTATTCATCAGTAATTTTTTCAGGGAATGTTTAGGAAACTGCATTTCGATCGGGCGCCTGGACTGAAATCTCGGGACGGGGAGAGTGGCCAGTGGGATATCTTCCAGATTGGCTCGATTGGAACTTGGATCACCAGAGTCTTCAAGCAAGAATTTGTCTGGCGGACTGCCCTTGAGGGATTTCACTCGCCTCCGGTGGATGAGGGTCAAACCGCAAATCGATTTCCACCAACTGCCCTCGCCCACCAGCAGTGTAGGGAAACAGGGATTGGCTGTACTAGCTCAGGGTGTTTCTTATGGCTACGAGATCATCCAGGCGGCGAATCCGCGCACAGATGTTGCTTGATAAGCTGGATCGCCTTTGAGTCTCTTCCTAAATGCCCGTTAAGCCAGTATATCGTGGATGACATTGCCGTAAACATCCGTCAGGCGGAAGTCTCTGCCGGCGTGGCGATAGGTGAGTTGCTCGTGGTCGACTCCCAGGGCGTGCAGTAACGTCGCATGCATATCGTGCATATGCACTGGGTTCTCGACTGGGCCATAGCCAAAGTCGTCAGTCGCACCATAAGTGAGGCCGCCACGCACGCCACCACCAGCCATCCACATTGTGAACGCTTGCGGATGGTGATTGCGGCCGTCGCCGTTTTCTGACATCGGGGTGCGGCCGAATTCTCCGCCCCACAGTACCAGCGTGTCATCCAGCAGGCCACGTTGATCCAGATCTTGTAGAAGGCCAGCGATCGGCCGATCAACTTTCGCCGACTCGTCGATGTGGCCCTCTTTCACTTTGTTGTGATGATCCCAGGTGTAGTCAGTAGAGACCTGGATATAGCGCACCCCGCTTTCTGCGAACTTCCGTGCCAGCAAGCACTGGCGCGCAAAATTGTCCGTTGGCTCACTGCCTACGCCATACATATCGAGCGTCGATGCTGACTCATCATCCAGGTTCATGATCTGCGGCATGGTCGATTGCATCTTGAATGCGAGTTCGTAGCTGCCGATCAATCCTTCGATTCCCTGATCAGCTTTGACATCCCTGAGGTGCCTGCGATTGAGCGACTGCACGAGATCCAGCTGGCTGCGTTGCTGGCCTTGAGTGATTCGCTTGTTGATTAAATTGGGAATCACCGCCTTCGAGACAGGAATCTCTGCAGAGCCAATCGCCGTCCCCTGATGAATGGCGGGCAAAAAGGCATTGCCGTAATTTTGCACACCGCCGTGGCCTCGCGGTGGAGAAATGGTGATGAAAGCCGGTAGATTATCACTCTCGCTCCCGAGCCCATAGCTGACCCAGGCACCAACACTTGGTCGCACGAGATTTGCCTGACCGGTATGCAGTCGCAACAGCGCTTCACCATGCGCAGATCCGTTGGTATGCACAGAACGGACGACACACATCTTATCTGCGTGCTTCGATACTTCAGGGAAGAGCTCACTGATCCAGGTTCCGCTTTGCCCGTGCCGGGAAAACTTGAATGGCGATCCCATCACTTTCCCTAAATTATCGCGCAAACTGCCTACGTCTTTTCCTGATAGTGGCTTGCCCTCATCCTGATTGAGCCGCGGCTTCGGATCGAAAAGATCGACATGGCTGGGGCCACCCCACATAAAAAGAAAAATGACCCGCTTAGCACGTGCGCGGAAGTGAGGAAGCCCGAGAGGACTGGCGAGCGACGCTGAGACCGGAGAAGGCGCTGCTATACCACTGCGAGCAGCCATGGCAGACAATACAAGATGGCCAAAGCCTCCGGCGCTTGTGCGCAAAAGATCACGGCGAGAGAAGGATGAGCGAAACTGGTGACAGCGCATAGTGGTGGATGCTATTCGAGAAATTGAAAGCGGCTGGTAGAAAACAAAGCATGGCAGGCCATCGACCACGCACGTAGTTCTGATTCCGAGTCGCCTTCATCGGCAAGGCGTGAATGAGTTGATTGCACGAAGTCCAGCAGCTCTGCTTTTTCATCCTCACCTGGTGAAAGTCCCAGGATTCGGTGAAACATTCGATCGATGCGCGCTTCCTCGACTAATGGTTCAGCCAGCAGATCCCGAGCGGTAGCCTCGGCAGCGGCCATGACCATTTCATCGTTTAAAAGGAAGAGCCCCTGCGTCGCAGTAGTTGTTTGTGGTCGCGCTCCAGTGGTCGCGTGCGGGTTGGCGAAATTGAATACTTCGAAAAGCTCCGGAAGGTCATTGCGAATCACCGGTAGATATACACTGCGGTTAGGAAAATCCGTTCTGCGGCGCACTTCATTCTTTCCGACCGCTGTGGCCTGATCGCCCAGATAAGATACTGAAGAATCCAGAGGGGAAAGATCCAGCTGACCGGCTGCTGAAAGCATAGCATCACGCAGTGCCTCTGGATCCAACCGCCGTCTGTGAGCTCTCCACAGAAGACGATTATCAGGATCCACATTGTGGGCAGCGTCATTGTAATCGCTGCTCAATGCGAAGGTTCTACTCAGCACAATCTCGCGCACAAGCGACTTCAACGACCATCCAGAATCGACCAGTTCACCAGCCAGGTGATCGAGCAACGCAGGATGACTAGGGAGCTCGCCCGTTCTACCAAAGTTATCCACTGTCCTGACAATGCCGCGCCCCATCAGATGGAACCAGATTCGATTCGCAAGGACGCGTGCGGTCAGTCGTCCAGCACCGTTTTCAATGTCAGTCAGCCAATTGCCCAGTTCAATACGACCGCTGGTGCCCTCCGGAATCCTGGGCGCATGGTGAGTACTGATGACTTGCAGGAATCCACGCGGCACTTTCTCACCAGGCTGGTCGAATTGTCCGGCACGGCGAATGGCTTCATCCGCGGGCGACTCCACATCCTGAGGAATCATCGCACGAGGAGGGATGGCTGGCGGATGGGCATTGAGAGCGTCGAGCGCAGCAACGTGCGCCTTCTGTGCTGCGATGCGAGAATCCTTCTCCGAGCTGTCCCTGGCGTCTTCAGCCAGTGAACCAGGATGCTTTTTGAGCAGATTATTCAAGCCTTCTGCATCCCCTTCATTGAGGAGTTTCAGAACAGATTTCGCTTGAGCTGCTGCTTCCTTATTCTTCGGATGCTCCCGCCAGAATTTTTCGTAACTTGCATTGAGAGCATCGCCATCCGCTCCCAGACCTGCCAGCTTTTCCATTACACGCTGCTGGCCCAGCATGTAGCGTGCCTCCATTACTTGTGTCGATGTTAGAATTCCAGCCAGCGCGTAATAGTCGGCAGTGGGAACGGGCTCAAATTTGTGATCGTGGCATCTTGCACAGCCGAGCGTCAGGCCGAGCAAGGCGCGACCGATGGTATCAATTTGTTCATCAGCTACTTCCATTCGCTGGTTGTTCGCATCGTTGCCCAGAAGAACTTTTGGTCCCATGACCATGAAGCCTGCGGCAATCCTTTGCCGATCGCGCTGCTCGATCGTTGCATACGGCAACACGTCACCCGCTATTTGTTCAAGCACGAAGCGATCATAGGGAACGTCCGCATTGATCGCATCGATCACCCAGTTGCGGTAGCGCCATGCCTCGCGAAACAAAAAATTTTCGTCCAATCCATTTGAATCCGCATAGCGCGCCAGATCTAGCCAGTGCCGCCCCCACCGCTCACCAAATTGCGGTGAGTTGAGCAGACGGTCGACAATGGTTTCAAGCGCATCGTCACGTTCGTTATCAAGGAAGTCCTGCGCTTGCTCGGCCGTTGGGGGCAGTCCAATCAACTGAATATAAATCCGACGAATAAGGTCCCGACGTGTAGCATTCGCTACAGGGGTAAGGTGCTCTTTCGTCAACCGGGCGTTGATGAAGTCGTCTATACGCGAACGCGACCGGTCAGAAACTGGTTCATCCGAAGGTGGAATAAACGGCTGAAACGCCCAGTGACTCCTGCCAGCTTCAGGATCAGACGGCGACGATTCCGCAGCAAGGGCAGCAGGCACTATTGCAATGAAGACGGCAACAAGCGCAGGCATCCATTCTATACGAAACTTCAGTGCCATGGTCATTGGTCAGTTTAATCGCTCCGCTTGCCAGTAACAATCGGTTTATCTTACTGCGCGACATTCTCGAACACCCAGCCTCCGTATAGTTCCAAAAATCGGCTGACGCTTCAAGAGCGCAGTTTACAGGCATTTCCAAGTACGGGGAAGTTGGAAACTTTCCATTAGATTCCGCTGTGCTTACCCACTTGTAACGTATTTGAGCAACTGGTTGCGAACTGGCGAAAGTCTAATTCGACTCTGCAGCGTCGCCACTACTCGTATCGCCCTCAGGCACGACGTCAGCGCCAAATATCTCGTTGAAGTGACGTTGCCTATCGGGCGGCACATTGACCGAATCGAACGCAGCCCGCGCCGCGCCTGGATCGGTCGCGTTCCACCCTTCCAGCACTCTGTGCATGAGGTCGGTTCGGTGGCCTTCGTCCCCAATGGAGGTCGCCCAGGCGAACGCCGTCTCGGGATCGCTTCGGTTTATCTGGTCGACGACCCGCTCCGCAGCGGCATCCCGTGAGCCGCCCTCGGGAAGCTGAACGATCCACTCGGAAGCGGCGATGCTATCCAGCCGGAGCCAGTGATCTGCCACGTCTCTAATCGCATCCTGCTGAATGTTTCCCTTCTCCGGCAGCCCCATCGCCCATGCTGCTGCTTCGATGGGGTCGGACGCACTCCACCGCGAGGCAATCTCCTGGGCCATGTGCCGGTATTCGCGCTCTTGGATCCTTCCCTCCGGCAACGATAAGGTCAATTCTTCGTACATTGACGCCGCAAGCCCCGGATCGTGTTCTGCCAATTCCCTGAAGATCGACCTGGTCGCTCGTTCTCGATCTTCGCCTGGCAGCCCCTGCGCCCACTCCATCGCCTCGGATGTGTTCTGGCCCGTCCAATGACGCGCCACTTCACCCAGCAATCGGTGGCGTTCGCTGGCTTCGTCGAGCGACGATACGAATGCGGCGGCCGCGGCGGGGTCGTTGCTCGCCCATACTTCAAGCGTGCCTCCCAGCGCGTACTGGCGCGTGGCCGGATCCGATTGCGCCATCCCCCATTCCATCGCCGCCGTCCGATCCTGCTCCGCCCAGATGTGCGCCATGCTACGCACCATGTGTAGGTTGCGCTCAGAATTAGGAAGCTGCGACACGTAGTTCGACGCACCGAGCGGATTGGCGCGTGCCCACTCGTGCAGGATACGCTCCATTGCTATCGATTTCTCCCGGCCGTTCAGTTCCTCCGCCCACGAGATCGCAGCCCTGGGGTCTTTGCGCCCCCAGTGCGATGCGAGGCGTTCGATGAACTGGAATCGCTTGCGTCCGGCGGGCAGCTGATCGACCAACTGAGAGGCGGTCGAAAAATTGACCGGCTTGCCTCGGTCGAACCGTTCAAGCAACTGTTCAACCGTCAGCGTACCGGCGTTATTCTCGTCGTCGGAGTCCTCAATGTTGCGTGCCCCATTGGACGAGGGTACTTGGCCCAAATCGTCTCCTGCGCCTGGGATACGCGTTGGGACAGTAGCCGTCAGATGGGCACCATTCGCAAGGGATACAGCATCGGTAGTAGAGCTATTCGAAGTGAGCAGAAGCCGATCGGCGGCAATCCCAAGAGAGAAAGCGGCGAGCGCGACGATAATCAGGCTTTTGTAGGGCATGGCTCGAACGTCCGATTGCGAAATGCTACCCTAGAAGGTGTTTCGAACCGAGTCAACTTGCCACGCTGTGCTGTCTCCCACATCTGTGCTCATCCGCAGATTTCTGGGTCGATCTGAATTCTCTTGTCTGCGGTAGAACATACTCCCATAAAGCATTCTAGCCAACCAGTGTTTGGATACAACCTCCTCCCAAATGACCGCAGAACGCTTTTACCCAAACCTATTTCCCGCCTTCGCCCCTGCTCTTACGCTATTTTCTGCGATTACCCTGCTTGCCGGGTATATGCCCAGCGCGTCAGGTCAGGTACTTTCAGAAATTCTCACTGGGAATGCGACCGAATTTGTCGATGAAGATGGTGATCCCTCCGACTGGATCGAAATCAGTAATCCGACGAATCAGCTCATCGAACTCGGTGGCTACTACCTGACTGATGATTCCGACGATCTCACGAAGTGGACATTTCCGGCAACACCGATTGCTCCAAGTGGCTATCTCGTTGTATTCGCATCAGGCAAAGATCGCGCCATTGCTGGGGCAGAGCTTCACACCAGTTTCTCTCTCGGGCGTGGCGGAGAATTTCTCGCACTTGTGATGCCGAATGGGACAACGATTGCCAGCCAGTTCGCCCCCGCCTACCCTGAACAACTTGAGAACGTCAGCTACGGTATCGGCGTGTCTGCCGTGCCTGAAGATGTCGCATTGATAGAGCCGGGTGCGGACAGCCATTGGTTCATTCCAGATGCAGAACTGACTATCGACTGGCGCGTCCCTGAGTTCGATGACTCGGCTTGGAATGCGGCCCTCACAGGAATTGGTTTCGACTACGACGAACTCACCGGAGCAGGAGGCAACACAAAGGAACAGATGCGCGGCATCAATGCATCGGCTTATCTTCGCGTTCCGTTTTTGATCGAAGATCCTGCAGGGGTCCTCAGCATGACCCTGCTGATGAAATTTGAGGACGGCTTCGTTGCTTACATCAACGGTGAGGAGATCGCTTCGGAAAACGCACCGGATCCTGTGAACTTTGATTCCGACGCAACCAGCACCCATCCAGATTCGGACGCGCGCGTCTTCTCCGACTATCCGATCGACTTCTCCGGCAAACTTGTCGCGGGAAACAACACCCTCGCTATCCAGGGAATGAACGGCACGACCGGCGGCTCGGATTTTCTGATACTGCCGGAACTCAGAGCGATGACCTTTGATACCAATCAGCCCGCGTTGATCGGCTATTTCGAGTCGCCCAGCCCCGGCGCTCCCAATGGCAATCTCAGTTTTATCAGCGTCGTCGAGGACACCGCATTCAGTGTAGATCGCGGATTCTACGATGCGGCATTCAACTTGGAGATCACGTCACCGACTGAAGGTGCAAAAATTTATTTCACCACTGATGGCTCGACACCAACGGAACAAAATGGCGATCTCTACACCGAGCCAATCACGATCAGTGGTACTACTACGTTGCGCGCAATTGCCACATTGGCAGGATACCAGCCGACCAACGTCGACACCCATTCCTATTTCTTCCTCGACGATGTGGTCACTCAGTACGCTGACGGAGTTCCTCCTGAAGGATGGCCTCCGCGCACCCAGAGCGGTCAGGTATTCAACTACGGCATGGATCCTGAAATTACCGACCGCTTCACACACGAGGAACTGAAGGAACAGCTGAGAGCGATTCCGACAGTTTCCATCGTGACGGATCTCCCTAATCTTGTGGACTCCAGAAATGGAATTTACACGCACGCTGGAAATCGGGGACGCAATTGGGAACGCCCCGCCTCCCTGGAACTAATCGACCCATCCGGCGCTGAGAAAGGGTTCCAGATCAACGCCGGACTGCGGATTCGCGGTGGATTCAGTCGTTCTAATCAGAATCCAAAGCACGCCTTCCGCTTGTTCTTCCGTGACGAATATGGCAGCGGTAAGCTCAACTATCCCATGTTCGGTGAAGAAGGCGCTGACCGATTCGACAATATGGATCTGCGCACCTCCCAGAATTATTCGTGGTCGTTTCAGAACAATAACGCCAACACCTACTTGCGCGAGGTATTTTCCCGCGATACCCAGCGCGACATGGGACGCGCCCACACGCGCAGCCGCTACTACCACCTCTACATTGACGGTGTTTACTGGGGCCTGTACATGTCACAAGAACGTGCGGAAGCTGCCTACGGCGCTACCTACTTTGGCGGAAGTCCGGATGACTATGACACCGTCAAGTCTGCGGGCAGCCCTGGTGGCTACAATACCGAGGCAACGGATGGTTTGCTGGGTGGAGCCTGGCGCGATCTCTGGAATCTTACACGCGAGCAATTTTCCAATCCCACTCTGAAACGTTACATGGAAATCCAAGGGCTCAATCCGGATGGTACACGTAACCCGAACTTTCCAGTCCATCTCGATGTCCCGTCGCTCATCGATCACACTCTCGTCACGTTCTACACTGGCAGCTTTGATTCACCACTTCTCTCCAGCGGCGGCGGATCGAACAACTGGTTCGGCATTCGTAACCGCGAAGCCGATGACAAGGGGTTTGTTTTTTTCTCCCATGACGGCGAACACTCGATGGGTGTCAACGGCAGTCAGAACATGAACCGAGTGGGCCCCTATCAGTCGCAACAAGGGATCTTCACCAAAAGCAACCCCCAATACCTCCATCAGGATTTAGCAAATACCGATGAGTACAAAATACTGTTCGCCGATCACGTTTACCGACATTTCTACAACGATGGGCTATTGATGCCGGAAAAAGTGGCGGCACGGATTGAGCAGCGCAGGCTCATAGTCGACAAAGTCATCGATACAGAAGCCGCGCGATGGGGAGACAGCAAACGCAGCAATCCCTACGACCGAGAGGATTGGGAAGCGGAAGTGAGACGGCTGTTCAGCTACGTTGAGAGACGCACCGATACGGTGCTCAGCCAGATCAAGCGGGGCGGCCTCTATCCGGACACCACTCCTCCAGTCTTTAATCACCACGGCGGCCAGGTCGAGCCGGGGTTTACGGTTCAGCTGGTCAACGAATCGGGTGACATCTACTACACCGATGACGGGAGTGATCCCAGGATGATCGGCGGCAGTGCCAGCCCATCTGCAATTCGCCTGAGTGGCTCAACCGAAAACGTCTCGTTATTTGAGGCTGGCTCAACATGGAAGTATCTCGATAGCGGATTGGCACCCGATCAGTCATGGACAGCCCCGGCTTACGATGATTCTGCATGGGCATCGGGTCCGGCCGAGTTTGGATACGGCGACGGCGATGAGAAAACCGTAATTGACTTTGGCAGCAATGGTTCGAACAAATTCATCACCACCTGGTTTCGCAAGGCGATCACCGTCAATCGAGCCACCGCATTCCTGGATCTTACTGTGCAAGTGCGACGTGACGACGGGATCGTCGTCTACTTAAACGGAATGGAAGTCGCTCGCGACAATTTGCCTGCCGGGCCCATCGCTGCGGACACCCTCGCCCTCGCCAGCTTGAGTTCAACCGACGAGCGCGAATTCATTGACTTCATTGTGCCTCCGTCGCTTCTTGTTGAAGGAACCAACGTGATCGCAGTTGAGATCCATCAAGCTACTGCAAGAAATAGCGACATCAGCTTTGATGCGGCACTCTTTGGCACTCGTGCTACGGAGACAGATTCACCGATCACGCTGAACCAGTCGCTGACGCTCCGCGCCCGGAGTCTTGACGGCGACGAATGGAGCGCGCTTGCCGAAGCGATATTCTACGTGGGAACGCCCGCGTCCGCTGCCAATCTTGTTTTCAGCGAGATCAACTATCACCCGACATCACCAACTGACACGGAAGCCCAGCAGCCATTTGTGACCGACGACAGCGACTTCGAGTTTATCGAATTGCAGAACATCGGAGCCGACACCATTGATCTGAGCGGACTAACGTTCACCCGTGGCATCGACTTTCAGTTTCCCGTTGGTATTTCTTTAGGCTCGAACCAGCACGTGATCATTGTGAAGAACACGCAGGCATTTCAATTGCGTTACCCGAGCGTTCCCAGCGACGCTATCGTCGGCGAGTTCCGCAACGGATCAGGTCTAAACAATGCTGGTGAATCCCTGGCGATTGCAGGTGTCAATAAGACCGTGTTCAGAGATTTTCGCTACGATGACAAAGCACCGTGGCCGGAGTCTGCTGATGGACAGGGATACTCACTACAATTGCGCAGCCCGGAAACCGTTCCGGATCATGCGATCGCGGAAAGTTGGCGAGCTAGCAACAACCTCCTTGGTTCCCCGGGAATCAGTGACGATACGGTCGACTCCAGCTATGCAGCCTGGGCCACAACGAATGGCGTGATCGGCGGGCCTGATAGTGACGATGACAGCGACAGCATATCGAACTTCCTCGAATTTGCGCTGCTGTCGCCACCTCTTGAAACAAGCACACATTTGCTACCGGATGCGCAGGTGCAAGGCGTTGAGATCAACGGAACGACCGACATCTTCCTCACATTCAGCTTCAGACGCAACCCTGGCGCTCCTGAAATAAAATACTCTGTTGAATCGTCGAGCGACCTCCAGACTTGGGAAAGCACGGATCAAATGATCATTATCTCCTCAGCACTCACGGGAGACGGCAGCGAAACCGTGACCTATCGAAGCTCCCAGCCAATCGAGGCTTCCGTCAGCTTATACGTCCGCCTTCGGGTGGCGAATTGAAGGTGCCTACGTCGCTATTAGCGGTTCAAGCCGGACACGGCTTTACTCCTACCCCAGCCACGGAGCCAGCGCCGTCCTTAGCGTAGGCGTATCCGTCACGCGCAGAGCAGGATCGGCCTCCAAGGTGATCACTGGGCCGTCAGTGAACTGCATCGCAAGCTCAACGGCCACACTGCCACGATGGCCGGAAATGATTTCGCGAATACGCAGCAGTTCCTGCTCGTTGGTCGCCTTGCAATCAATATGCAACACAAGAGCCTTGCCGCTGCCCATGCTATTGTTCTTGCTGGCGGGACCACCACCTGCGCTGTTCGGAGCCTGGGGCAGTTGTTTCGCTTTTCCACCGCGCTGGATTTTAGCGCGGTCAATCGCCGTAATGTTGGCAGCGGTCAATCGCTTCATGTCAGATCGCGAGTCAGTCTCTACCTTAGCAGAAAGGTAGACTACCGCTCCTTTCTCGAGCCCTTTTCCACACTTCTCATAGACATCATTCC
>JBNMNB010000223.1:0-12301 GCA_051270635.1 Verrucomicrobiales bacterium
CAGGGTGAGCGCTCAATTGTTCTAACAACGCACTCATGCAACACAGTGTAAACAGCTTGTGCGCATCAACTCAATTTCCTATTCACGGTTCTAGGGTTAAAGAAAATTCCGGTAAGAATTCCACCTCCAGGATCGCTAACGCTAAGATGAGAATGATGGGCAGTAGCGGCCAGGTGAGTTGCCAGCTGGATGGCACGCGATTGCTCACTTAATATCCTTAACGCGGTGGATTGGTGTGGGATACCCAGGCCTAAACGAAGCCATGTGCGTTGCCTGATAGTTGATTCCAGGCAATCCGGCGAAGACCTCATCGAGTGCCGCTACGGTTGCGGATTCGAGAATCTCGGGAGCTGCTTCAGCGCGGATGTTAAGGCTCAATTCTCCCTCTTCAAGCGGCTCCGTCAGCTGATGCGAGCTGTGTGGTTCGTCGTCTGAGCGGACTAGATTGATGGAGCCAATTTCATACGGATCGTCGGCGGAATTGAGCGTCATTTTGAGATGTGCCACTTCGATGTCCTCCACCCGCAGCAGTGTGCGCAGCGATTTGGCTAAGTTTTTAAGCAACCGGTTGCCATCGAATTCTTCGTCATCTGCTGAGAGTTTCAGTGTCGTGTTGAGCCAACCGAGTAATGCTTCGCCTTTGCCGTAACGATCGTAATCGACTTCCATCACACGAAGTGGTTTAGACTCGCCAGTCAGTGCCGCTTGAAACCACTGGTCGAGATTTGTTTTCGCTCGTGCGGAAATGGTGATAATTTCAGCCGTCGGATATTTTTCGGCCAGGACACTCTGCAATTGTCCCAATGAAGCGGAATCGAGCAGGTCTACTTTGTTTACGACAATGATCTCTGCTTCTTCGAGTTGTTTTTCGTAAATGTAGCAGACGTTTGCTGAAAGCTTCTTGCCTTCTTCAAGTCCGAGCACGCGCCGAGCACGGACAGGATCAATGACAACGCTGAGCGGCGCCACGATGTAGTCGTCCCCATAGATTTGCTGCAGCGGCAGGCTGACAGTAGCAACAAGGTCGGTGCAACTTCCCACTGGTTCTGCAAGGAATACGTCAGGACGATTGTCAGTCGATAAATTTGCTGCAGCATCGATGAGTGAATCGAACCGGCAGCAGAAGCAGCCGCCTGCAATTTCTTCGACCGGAAAGCGATTCGCTTTGCCAAGCACAGTATCGACCAGCCCAACGCCCTGATCATTGGTGATCAGCCCGACCTTGATCCCCTTGCCGTCCAGGTACTTTGCAAATTCCTGAATGGAGGTCGTCTTCCCCGCGCCGAGGAAGCCGCCGATCATGATGTAACGTGCCCGATCCATTATTGTGTTCGTGTGCGATTAGTTTTCTTCCGCGTGCTCCTCTTCCTGCATGCGATTGATGGTCTTTTCCAGGAGCGCGATGTAGCCTTCAGCATCCACGCTGGCTTCCTCCGGTTCGCCTTTCACCTGATAAAGCCAGCCGTCGATATACGGATCTGAACGGACGATACAGGCATCAATATCAAGTGTCGGATTCCCGCTGTGAAAGTGACCATCCATGACGCAGTAGACATCACTGGCGGCCTTGAATCCTTCCACCACTCCAATCTCTTGCCCAGGTCGCACGGCGTCGCCCTGTTCCAGTTTAAATTCTGCTTCGACGAGCTCCCCTAACATACGTGTCGCAAATTTCGTGAAGCCGACGCGCCAGTGGCCGTCCATTCCTTCGACCGGAGCCATCCAGTAGTGCGATGGCGAATAGCGGTAGTGCGCGGGGAATCGAGCGCGAAACCGTGCGTGCCTGTATTTGATGAATTCCAAAACTCGTTGATCAGATGGTTGCGATTTACCTCCCGCAGCCAGCGAAGATGAACCATGTGATAGCGCCGGTCAATCGCAACTGAATCAAGAGAACCGTACCATGTCCTTTACGAACTGGAACCACAGATAGAAACATCCGCGCCACGAATAACGGAATGTTCCTTCCCCGGACAAGGTGATCAGACCAGCACTTAAATTGTGATCGACCTGTTGCCGCGTTTCCAATTGCAGCTGTTCCTGCATCGAGTCCGTGGGCTGCTTCTTGAGGTCCTCGATAGTCAGGCAGTGATGGAAAAGAAACAGCTGATGCTGCTCGACCAGTTCGCCGAATGTCTGGATCGATGGCGCACGATTCAACAATGCCTTGGGCGACGTTCTCATCGTGTAGGCAAAGGGATAATTCCAAGTGGTGTAGGTGCGGCCCTTCGCTGTGCGGGATGACAGGCTGTAGTAAGCAAAGGCGACGTTGCCTTGCTCATGCATGCAGATGGCAGCCTGCATCCGTTTGTCAGGATGATAGAACAGGCGCATGAATTGATTCACTTCATCCCATTCCCACCCGGTATCTTCGACCAGCACGAATCCTTCCTGCTCCACTTCTTCCGTCAGTTCAGTAAGGTAAGGGAACACGTCTTGTGATGGCGGAATGCGATAGCGCAACTTCTTATCCAGTGGCAATCGCATCTGACGAATGCGTGTGAGAATGTCGAGCCAGGGCAGCAGAAACCAGCCGAGTAATGCGATCGCTCCCGCCCAGTGACTCCCCGTCAAAAAATACGCCAGCAGGTAAGTGATAGCCAGAATGAGAACCGATCCTGCTCGCCGAAAGAGCGGCAGCTCAAAGGTGCGCAGTGCGAATGCGAGGATTGCCAATCCTGTGAGCAATAAAAATTCAAACATCGTCTTCTCTAAGCGTAGAACGGGGAGTCGATGCGTTCAACTAATTCATTCCAACGGATTCTTAGACCATTGATTATCAATTTGTTGTGCTGCTATCGATAGTTTCTTCGCTTTGCCGAAGTTCCAGATTCAGCGGCACTTTCCGCCATCCGGATCGGGTCAGTTCGTTGGCTGAGAAGGCCCAGATAACTGCTGAAGTGTTCGCCAGCAGTGCGGGCTTGGTCATCGATGCCCGCAGCAGGCGGACGCGCGCAGTGTTCGCTCCAGAGGTATCGTGCGAATAGACATCCACAGGAGTGCGGAATTCAAAAATCAACTGGTCGGCCAGCGAACCGCGCAAATCAGCGTCGTAACCCGCCGGGTTCCCTGGCGCACCGTAGGCGAGCCCTTCTTGATCCGAAGTGATCAAAATGATGCGCCCATCGCCCGAACGCGCTGCAGGAATCACACCACTGACCGTGCGCCGACCAATGGCCCGCATCGGTAATGTTTCGGGAGCCATTTGCGCTGCGTTTTCATCGCCACGCAGATAAGCCGCCAGGTTCCCTAACAATGTGATCTGCATCGGGCTTCCTGAAATGTTAGGGTCAGGCACCAGCGCCTGCGCCCAGCGCTGATCCTTCGCGTAGTCGGCAATGGCACCGGCGACGATCTGAGCACCTAGCGGAGACAGATGACTGGCAGTCTTTGGGTAAACGCCTCCCGACTTGTTGCGCTCGCGACGCAGATTAGGAACCAGGTCGATGACTTTTACGCCTTTCGATTCCAGTTCCTCGTAAACGCCCATGAGGTAGCTGTCGAGTCTGCCATTTCTGCGGGCACCAGCATTCTCAGAGTAAATGATCGCTTTCTGCGGGATGGGCGCAACGATCAATTCGATGCCCGCTTTGCGCAACTGGTTGTGGTAATCGATAATGCATTCCAGGACTTCCTGGCGCGAGGCCGGTGGGATCGCTGATGTTTTGCCGATCTCCCGCAGCTCATCTGTGGCGAACAACCAGCCATCTTTTCCAGCTACCGCTCCGCCGCCTGCTCGGCCAAGCATTTGACAGCGGTTGATAAAGTTTTCCGATCCTGCTGCGCTCGCTGGCTCGGAGGAATCAATCTCGCCAATGTCCGGATTCTTGTCCTTTTTAAAAAGCCCGCACCCCGCCAATGCTGTAGCCATCATACCAGCTATACAGGCCCTGAAAAGCCGGAGCCAGACAGAGGGGTAACAGTGATTGCATGGGGACATTGGGAATTGCTTCATTATCCTTAAATACGCAGGAAAGGGAAGTTTCTTAGCACCCGAATCATCCGGACACAAGTTCAACTCACAGAGTTCCTCAGGCCCAGCGAATCCTTAAATATTCTAACAACGTCTTGGAAATATCATTAGGATCAGGTGAATACTTCTTCGGACTTCGCGTCTATCTTTTATCACTATGGATCAATCTGATGGTTGCAGTGCCGTGCCGCCGATTAAGCCGCAGCGATTCCGGGGACTCGTTGTCCTTGGCTGTGCGTTCTGCGCTGTGATCGGGTTTGTCGGAGGAATTGGGCCAAAGTGGATCGCCTACAGGGAAGTAGTTCCAGACGCTTCTGGAATCCCGGATGCTCAGCACGAGAAGCGTGAATTTCCGAAGATTGCGGCGCTTTCATTGCCTGTCTCATCCACTGTTCAGAGACTGATGGATCACAGTGAGCGGCTTCCCCATTCGGAGATCGTGAATCATTCGAATAGTAATAGTCTCAATCTCTTTTTTGAAAGATGGGAGCAAATTACGGTGACTCCATCCGGCGAAGTTCAGATACCTCAGGAGGTCGAGGAGCTCCTATTGATTCAGCGGCCGATGACTTCTCTTGGCATTCGTAATGCGATCGGCAGACTGCCACTAGACGATCGACTGCGGTGCTGGGCCGCGATTATTGCGCATGCCCGCATTGATGAATGCCCGGCTGTTTTAGATAGAGCGATTCGCGAGCCAATCAGCGAAAGTGTCTCGCGCATGCTCATCTCAATGGTTGCACGACATTGGGCTCAAACGGATCCGCAGGGTGCTTTCGAAGCGTTTCGCGTTCCATTGCCAACAAGTTACGGTGCGTTTCATGCAGGGATTGAGATAGCTGCACAAGAGTGGTTTAAGATCGATGAGGTGGCAGCGCTCGATACGGTTGAAAAGATCGCGAATGACGAGCAGAGGCATCGCTTACTTGCAATTCTACTGCCAGTGGCGTCAGACAAAATGGATGCCCTCGAGCGAGCATCGCGTAGCGGCCGTCCCTCTTTCCGCGAAGTTGCTCTGCTGCTCGCGAAATCGCAACCAGAGGACATCTTGCGAATAGCGAAACAGGAACCTTCCCGAGTTCCGGGAGAAATCTTTGCTGTTGCGCTGGGTATGATCGCTCGCACTGATCTAAATAGAGCGATATCCGAATGGAAACAAATGTCTGAGGGGCGTGAGCGCTGGCTGGCAATGCACGCGATCGTGCAGGAGTGGGCGGAAATCGCGCCACAAAAGGCGTTCGAATGGACGAGTAGTGAGGTTGCTTCGAAGTTCACGGCGGAGTTGCGAGTGCGTGTTCTCAGGCGCTGGATTCAACTGGATCCCGCGGCTGCGCGATCTGAAGCAGTGAAGTTTGCGCAGTGGTCGAAAGTCTATCAATAGATGAGTTGCGATCACTTCTCCCTGCGTCCTTTCGTGACGATGAGGAATCGCTCCTGATGGATACACTGATGGCGGTGCGCTGGATGAAACTTGACCCGGAAGGAGCGCTAGGTGACGCGTGCGACTATCAGGATTTGCATGACCTCCTGCTAATTGCGTGGGTTCAGCTGGAACCGGAAAAGGCAATTGCCCGTACTGGTCGACTGACGACCAGTCTCTGTCAGGGGCTGGCATTGGTGGATCCGCAACAGGTAATGGGCTTTGTGGAGGCGCATCCTGAGGAACAGTATTGGGGAGCGGCGTTGGTAGCGATGGCAGATCGAGATCCTGAAAGGATGATGCAGCAAATTAAACAGGAGGAAGTAAAGTGGGAGTGGAATGCTCCGCTTGAAATTCTAGTCGTGAATGATCCATCCACGATTTGGAGTTTTTTCCCGACTTTCGATCTACAGGCATTTCACGGCAACTTCCACCACCTGTTGAGCTGGGCAGCAGTCCAGGATCCTGATGGTGCAGTTGCCGAGATCAATCGACGCCGACAACCCGTTCAATCGTTCAACCCGAATGATGAATTAAGGTACGGTAGCGGCAACGTCCATGCTGAGGAACTGGGAGTGAGCGTCTTAAAGGGCTGGCTACTGGCCAATCCGAACCTGACGGCAGAGGATGCCGAGAAAGTTGGGATTACAGAAACACTTCTCGAGTGGATCGCTTATGAGGCACCTCAGTGGGTGGAAACGCACTTCGATATCCGTGATCATCCGGCAGATGAAGTGGGCATTCCAAATCTCAACCATGAGATTGAAGACCGAATACTATGCAACCGTGACGACGATTATTACACGAATTTCGCGTTTGAGGAAGATGGCACTTCAGTAGACCTGGCGGACACCGCCCCACTTGCGAGTCTTCCTGCGCTAGCCGATGCAAATCCGCTTGAGCTTCCTGGTCAGGTGGGCAGTGTAGTGTATCGGCAATGTGCATCGTTTGCTCGCAAGGATCCCCTTTGTCTTGCTGATTGGATCAATTCCAGCGCGGGAGTCGTCGCGTCAGAAATCAGAGAGGTAGCGCTTCGGGCGCTCTGCAACGAGACAATGGAACAATCGCCGCAATGGGCATTCACATGGGCTGCATGCCTGCCGCGAAAAAGCGACCGTCTGCGCCTGATGACGAGTGCACTGCTCGCGGTCAAAGACCGCCCTATGCCTCCTGAAGTTCAAACCATGGTTCAATCTGTGCCGATCACCGCCAGCGAACGCCGGGTATTGCTGGGAATGATTGATGGTCTGTAGTTTCGTGTGACCAAGCCTGATTGCAAAGTGAGGGAATGAATCAGGCATGCTTGTTGATCAAGCTCTTGAGTTGCTTGAGGAGATATCAGCGAGAGAATGATGAACAATCCGCAAAAAGCAATTGACGGAAGACCTCGGTTGTCTCTACGACTCTGATTAGTTCGCGGACTACACCTGATGCAGACGTAAGCGCTCTAATTATCCCCTTACAGAATGAAAAAAATTGGATTTATCGGCTTAGGCGACATGGGCATGGCCATGGCATTGAACCTTCTCAAAGCAGGTTTTGATGTGACAGGTTTTGACCTGCGAAAGGAACGGCTGCAATTGCTTGAACAAGCTGGGGGCAAGTCCGCGAATTCTCCGGCAGAAGCTGGCTCCAGCGCAGACGCTGTGTTCATTATGGTGATGACAGGCAAACAGGTCGACAGCGTCGTCTCTGGCGAAAACGGTCTCCTGAGCACGATGCAAACGGGATCGACGATCATTCTCACCGCCACGATCCAACCGACGGAAGCCACTGCCCTCATCGAGCCTGTATCCAGGGCTGGCATCAATTTGATCGATTCCCCAGTCAGTGGAGGCAAAGGTGGTGCGGATGCCGGGACGTTGACACTCATGGCTGCGTGCTCAAAGGAGTTGTTCGATTCGCACCAGGATGTCCTTCAGGGTGTCGGCGAGAAGATTTTTCATGTAGGCGATGAGGTCGGCATCGGTCAGACGGTTAAGGCATCACTTCAGGCGCTGATTGGTTCGACATTTACTGCGATTTTTGAGTCACTGGTTCTCGGTTCGAAAGCGGGCGTCAAAGGTGAGATTCTGCACGAAGTGTTCACCGCCAGTGGAGTCGGTAGTCCGTTGCTCGCGAATTGCTCCAAGCTCATCATGAACCGTGAGTTTAAAGGAACGGGTAGCCAGATCGGAACAATGTACAAGGATCTGGGAATCAGCATGGACATGGCCAAACAAAACGGCTGCGCCATGTTCACTGCGGCTGCGGCCTACGAACTTTTTCGATCGGGAATCTCTCTGTTCCCGGACGAGGACAATTGGTCAATCGTCAAACTGCTGGAACAGATCGCCGATACCGAGGTGAAGTGGTGAATTCCTCGTTTTGAGAACCCCAGCTTGACGGCGCACATTCATCGGGGCGAGACCTCGTATTTCGAGTGCGCTCTGGCGGGCAAGTGTAGCCAGTTTTACTTTCACTAATCAACGACAATTTCTCACTCAATCATGGCAAAACTAGGCGTAATCACTGACGGAATCAGCCGCGACTTCGAGCATGCGCTCCGAGTCCTCACGGAGGCCGGTTTGAACTATGCAGAACTTCAGTTTCTCTGGGATAAAGAAGTTGGCGATTTGAATGACGACGAGATGGCGAAGGCTAAAGCGTTGGTCGACAAGTATGGCGTCGAGGTTTCCTGCATCTCGCGTCATAATTTTGTCGGTATGTTAGTGGGAGATACAGAAGTAGGCGACGAAAACCACGACAAGCACATGAATGGGCTTAAACGCTGCATTGCGATGGCAAAAGAGTTCGGCACGAATATCGTCCGCATCATGAGTTTCCGCCGCGATATGATCTTGTTCGGCGAAGGAGGAGCCGAGCACTGGGTGGTAAGTAAGGGCGCCTGGGACAAACTCCACGAACTGCTGACTCCCCCTGTGAAGCTAGCCGAGCAGGAAGGCATACAACTTGTTCTCGAAACCGGCAATAATGCGATGGTGCCGTCGGGCTACCTGGGCGGGAAGCTGATCCGCGAGATGGGCAGTCCCAATCTAAAGATCCTCTGGGATCCCGCCAACAGCCTCTACGCGAACGAGAAAACCTATCCAGATGGATACAACGCGCTGAGCTTCGAGAACATAGGTCACATTCACATTAAGGATGCCGTTGTGGACATGCCGAAGGCCACTGTGCGGTTCTGCGAGATGGGAACGGGCGATATGGCGGCGTGCCTGAAGCCATTGGCTGATCGCTTGAAAGCGGACGGTTACGACGGGCACATATCACTGGAAAGTGTGTATCGTCCGGATGGTGGCGATTTCGAAGGCGGATTCAAAGCTTCTGTTGGCCTTTTCAAGGAACTCTATGGTTAGATAGCGCCATGCGCCTCCTTTCCAGTTTACTGCTAACGGTTCTTCTGCTGACCAGTTGCACCAGTTGCCGGTCGGATCGTGATGACGTCATCACCTTCCGCTACTCGAACTCTCAGCCGGCCGGCGCGATTCGCAGTCAGTCGATGCAGTTTTTTAAGCAAGAACTGGAGAAGCGGAGCAACGGGCGCATTCAAGTTGAGCTTTACTTCGGTGGAGTCCTTGGCACCGAGCGTGAGCTCATGGATTTCGTGGCCACGGGTGCCCTTCAAGGAACACGGGGTGGATTCTTTGCTGATGCAAATCCGAAGTATAATCTGTTGATGATGCCGTTTCTGGTGGATGACTGGGATCAGGCCATTCGGCTGATGAACAGCGATCTGGTGGCAGAGATCAATGTGGGAGCGCAGGCCAGAGGATACCACGTTCCTGCATGTGGAATCTCACAGGGATTCCGTGCGCATACGAACAACGTGCATCCCATCAAGACTCCAAAAGATCTGGAGGGAATGAAGATGCGAGTTCCTCAACAGGAAGTTTATGTGAAGACGGCATTCGCCTTTGGGGAGAACCCTCAAGAGATTCCTGCCACGGGGATCTATCAGGCGATCCAGACGGGGGTAGTCGACGGACAAGACAATCCTCCCGCTAATATCTGGGACTACAAAATCTACGAAGTGTGCAAGTTCATGACCGTGACGAATTACGCAACCGGCCCTGACCCGTTCATTGTTGATCTCGCCTGGTATTCGAAGCTGCCACCCGATCTTCAGGGGATGTTTGATGAAGTCGCCAGGGAAGCAATGGCCTTGAGCGATCGCATGAATCGTGAGAGTGAACAGGACTTTATCAACAAGCTGGAGACTGAGCTTGAGATCAACCATGTGACGGGCGAGGCCTTGGCTCCCTTTCGAGACAAAGTAGGGCCAGTGTACGATCACTTTCTTCGAAAGGGCGATTTCTCACAACAGGATATTGATCGCGCACGCAATGTAGCGAAGGAGGACAGTGCGTAGGCTGGAGAACATGCTCTCAAAGGCGCTTGAGGCATTCCTTGCGGTTTGCCTGCTCGTGATCTTTGTGTTGGTGGTAGCGCTTGTGGTGACGCGCTACGTTTTTAACTCAGCGATCCCGGGCGCGACCGAATCCATCACCATTGTCTTTGTCTACATGTCCTCGATCGGAGGTGCACTTGCAGCAGGGCGCCGCGAGCATGTTGCGATTCCCTTTGCGATCGAAAGGCTACCTCCCCAGGCGCTGCGCTGGGTCAATGCTGTTGGCCTGGTTCTCGTTGCATTGATCAATGCGGTGATGGTCTGGTTCAGTTTTCACTGGATTAGCATTACCGGCGATTACCTCATGCCTAGTACTGGCTTACCCAGGATCGTCGCGCAGCTCAGTATTCCTGTCGGGTGTGGGCTCGCTGCCATCTATTGTTTAGTGAAGGCGGTCACGCTGCTCATGAGGAATAGCTCACCTCCACCAGAACGCACCTGACGAATCGTGGAAATCTTACTCATCAGCTTGTTTCTGTTCCTTCTAATAGGTGTCCCCGTCGCCTATTCGCTTGGCCTGTCGGCATTCGCCTATTTTCTGTTCGTCCAACCGGATATTATGCATGTCTTGCCGCAGCGACTGTTCGCCGGGCTGGACTCCTTCCCATTAATCGCCCTGCCGCTGTTCATCTTGATGGGGCAGGTCATGAACGAAGGCGGTATTACTTCGCGGCTGATCCAATTTTGCCTGTTGTTCGTAGGACGATTCCGTGGCGGCCTTGGACTAGTGAACGTGGGTTCTAGCATGTTATTCGGCGGCATCTCAGGATCGTCCACATCCGACACTGCATCGATTGGATCGGTTCTGATCCCCGAGATGGAAAAGCACGGCTACCCAAAAGAATTTGCAGCCGGACTCACTGTGGCGTCCTCGACCATGGGAATGATCATTCCCCCAAGCATCCCAATGGTGATCTACGCGGTCACTGCCCAAGTGTCCGTTGGAAAATTGTTCCTTGGCGGACTCATCCCTGGACTCCTGGTCGGCATTTTTCAATTGGGCATCACGCTGTGGTTGGCCCGGCGTCGAAACTTCCCAAAAGCGGAACACCAGCAACAGGCGCTTCGCTTGGTATTCAATAGCCTCTACGTGCTCATCATGCCGGTGTTCGTTGTCGGCACAGTGGTTCTTGGTGTGGCGACGGCTACCGAATCTGCCGGGCTTGGAGTCCTCTATGCTGTCATCGTTGGCTTTCTGGTAACCCGGCACCTTACACTGCGCGATTTTTACCGCGTCTTGAAAGAGTCCGTTCTCACTAGCTCCAAGATCATGTTGATCATTGCGTTTTCGCAGGTTTTCATTTGGGTGCTGGCGCTGGAACGCGTCCCTCAGTCCGTCGCCGAACTTGTAGTAGGATTTGATCTGCCGCCCACTGCAATGTTATTTCTGATTCTCGCGATAGTCCTCGCCGCAGGAACTTTCATCGATGTCAGCCCCGCCATTCTCTTGCTGACGCCGGTATTTCTTCCTGCCATCGTGAGCGCGGACATTTCCCCTGTGTTATTTGGAGTTCTCCTGGTCGCAGCGCTCGCGGTGGGCGCCTGCACCCCTCCGGTCGGCAATTGCCTGAATGTCTGCGCCGTCATCTCCGGATTGCGCATAGGGACGATTTTCAAAGGAGCCCTCCCGTTCCTCGCTGCGAATGTCCTGACACTCGTGCTGATCGTTTTGATTCCTGGTTTGGTGCTCTGGTTGCCGCAGTGGTTGATGGATTGATCGATTATTCGACTGTTCTCGCGGTGAGAAGGAATAAGTACCGGGCGCGTGCCCGGGGCGAAATCACTTTCCCGTCTTGAGTACCAGGAGAACATAACGCCCATGGTTGCCGTCACCCTCACCGGCCGCTTCCCATCCCGCGGAATGGTAAAATGCCAATGCCTTGCAATTCAATACCCCACACTTGAGCCTCGCAGGCCGGCCAATGTCGTCGAGAGCCTTCGCAAGTAAAGCTGACCCAATTTCTCGTCGAAGATAGTTGGGGTGAACGAACAGGTTATGAATAAAGTTCTCCTGCACCCACGTTGAGACAAAACCAACAGGTATACCCTGTTCGACCGCGACCCATATCACTTCACCTTCAGTATCTTTCTCGAAATCTCCAGACAGGAATTCTGCCGTATCCTGCCAGGGAAAGGCTGCTTTCCGAGACTCGATGTAGAGCTCCTGCAAACTCTCCCTGTCACTTTCGATAAAACTACGAACGTCCATGGCCAAGACAAAGATCGTGAGCGTCGATCAGAATTACAAGCTCTAGATTCGGTCGAGATTGGTGGAAAGTTTCAACAAGGGACAATTGCCGTTGTGATCGATCAATTGAAACTCTGCAGGTTCAGAGCGGTGAATAGTTGATCGTTTTGATCGAAATCTGGGAAGGGTGGGATAGGTAAACACATAGACTAGCGTTCGATCTCTTTGATGTAGACGATGTGCGGTTGAGGGCAAAGTAAGCGCAAGTAGCGTCAGCATTCTGTTGACGATTTCTCGGGCTCTGCGCATCGG
>JBNMNB010000224.1:0-12165 GCA_051270635.1 Verrucomicrobiales bacterium
GATGCTTTTCCATAGAAGAGTGGTGGGCTGCTTTCAATTCGCGGAGGGCGGGCGGCCACTATCTTCGGTCTTGATTGATTCAGAGGATCGCCCGCTACGCACCGATTCGATCAATGCATAGTCTTCCTGGGCCAGCTGTGTGATTTTGTATTCAAAGGTGCGCCCATCAGGTCTCCGAAACGTTCCCGTGTTGCCAACGACGATTACGAGAGCAGCACGCAACTCCCGGCCATCTGCATTGCGCCAAGTCCGCTCGGGAATCCTATCCTGTGCCAGAAATCATCGAAGTGGACACTTTCGACCATTGGAAGCCGAACAAATCCTGAAATGGCGGCGGACAGGAGGTGCCAGGAAGTGAGGCCGGCACCTGTGCCCGCGACGAGCGTGCTGCCGTCCGGTGAAAATGCAATGCTGACACGCTTGTGGCTTAGCAAACCGTCGATATGAAGCGAAATACAGGACGGGGCCTCGTCAAATTCCCAGAGTCCAGGCGGGGCCGACACCAAACGTCTGCCGTTGTCGACGACGGCGGAAAACCCTCCGGTCTGTGCCACCAGCAACTGGCCATTGTCAGTGTTCCAAACATGCGTCTTGTTGTCCCAGCCACAGGTGAAGAGAAACCGGCGATTGGGATGAAAAGCCACTCGCACTACTTCAGCTTCGTGGCCGCGGAA
Organism: Verrucomicrobiales bacterium; assembly: GCA_051270635.1. Lineage (GTDB taxonomy): Bacteria > Verrucomicrobiota > Verrucomicrobiia > Verrucomicrobiales > DEV007 > JAGROY01. Next base: position 675 of record JBNMNB010000224.1, read on the forward strand.
CTGTCTCTGGATCGTTGCATGGCTTGTGTCAGACAGGTTCCATAAGTAGGCATTGAAGTCAGAGCAGGCGGTTGCCAGAGCGCTGCCGTCTTCGCGCCAGTCCAGCCACTGCACCGAGTGGGGATGCCGCAGTGCCGCGAGCTGTTCACCAGAAGCGGTATCGAAAATAAGCACCTCCTGCGAGGCCCGTCCGCAAACGGCGAAGTGTCGGCCGTCGGGACGGAAGCGGACGCAGTTTGCCCAGAAGGGTGCTTTCGCCGAGCACCTGGCAGTGCCTTCAATTCTCAGGTCAAAAATTCCAATGGAGTTGTCATCCCCTCCGATGGCAACCATTGTCCCGTCGGCTGAAAAGTCGATTGCCCCACCCTCGGCATTTTGCACAGAAAGAAGGAGACTGGGACGGCTGGAGCCGCCACGGAATGTCCAGAGCTTGACATAGCGGGCACCACTCGCCGCTCGATACCCTACCGCCAGCATCGTTCCATCAGGACTGAATCGAAGCTTTTTAACAGACGCGCTATTTTCCCTTGGCAGGCTACCGATCTGGGTGCGCTCTTCGAGGCGGAACAGATCGACTTCCCCTTTGTCGGTGCCGCGGGCGAATCGCTCGAGATGGTCGTCGATTGCGATGGGGCCTTTTCGTAGAGCAGCGAGATTCCAGGTTGTTTCAGTGCGAAGATCCGGCTGCGCCAGAGCCGCAATCGCCTCATTGCGAAGGTCGAGACCGGAGCGGATTGCGGCGGCCTCCGCGATGGCGTCGAGGCTGTCAAATTGGCGCCCCGCCTCCAGTGTCTTGCGCGTGGAACGAGCCCTGTACAATTGAGCGGTGCGAAGCTGCTCAAGCGCCTCATCGCGTGCGGCACGCCATTTCTCCTCTGCTTTGAATGCCCTCACTGCCTGCCAGGTGCTTGCTGCGAGCCCCAGGCCCAGGGCGACAATCACTGACGTCACCATTAAAAATGGCAGACGGTGCTTCCTGACGAATTTCCGGAACTGGTACAGCGCTGTCGGCGGACAAGCTTCAACCGGATCCTCGCTAAGGAAGCGTCCAACGTCTGCAGCAAGGGCGTTCGCTGTCGCATACCGGCGCTGACGGTCTTTCTCCAGCGCCTTCATCGCAATCCATCCCAGTTCGCCCCCAATCTGGCGTCTCAGCGCTGGCACTTCAATCTCGCGCTGAGCAGCAATTCGCTCTTGCGCGACGGACGTTTCCGCCCCGATGCGTGCCGCCGGGCGCGGCGGATCCTCATCTCTGATTAGATGCCGCAATTCGCTGAACGTCGCGTTCTTTAACCGTTCACCGGGCAGGGGAGTCGAGCCGCAGAGCAGTTCGTAGAGGACTGCGCCAAGGGTGTAGATGTCGCTGCGGGTATCAATATCGACCGCATCTACTTCGGCTTGTTCTGGACTCATGTAGGCCGGAGTACCCATCATTTGGCTGACAGCCGTGATCAACGTGCGATCCCGTCAACGGCTGTTGCAGGGCCTTTGCGATTCCGAAATCGATGACTACGGGAGTCGCGTTGCCATCCTGTGAGCTTACAAGAATGTTGGTTGGCTTCAGGTCGCGGTGGATGACGCCCTTCTGGTGCGCATGTTGCACCGCATGGCAGATCTGTATAAACAGAGCCAGTCGTTCCCTGATTCCCAGTTTTTCCTGATCGCAATAGTCGGTGACGGGCAGGCCTTTTACCAGATCCATCACGAAGAACGGCCGGCCGTCCTCTGTGGTTCCTCCGTCAAGCACTCGGGCAATGTTAGGATGGTCCATCAATGCGAGTGCCTGCCGCTCAGCTTCGAATCGCGCGATCACCTGTCGACTGTCCATGCCCCACTTGATGAGCTTCAGCGCGACACTCCGCTGCATCGGTTCCGTTTGCTGAGCGAGGTAAACTTCGCCCATGCCGCCTTCGCCAAGACGTTCCAGCAGCTTGTAGCGCCCGGCAATCATTCCGTGTATCTGAGTCTGGCCAAGGCGCTCGGTCACTACTTGGCGGATCGCTGAGGGCGGTTCGAAATAAGCGGCCTCCTCGTCCACGGCTCGGAGCAGTGCCTCAACGCGCTTTTTTAGCGTCAGATCGTCCCCACACGCTTCATCAAGAAAGGAACGTCGTTCGTCACCTGAACGATGTTCAAATGCATCGTGGAAAACCCTTTCCACGTCTTTGGCGGCTTCATCCATATCAGTATGATCCGATCTTAACATGATTCCTTACCGAGAAGAAATAGCGAGCGTACTGAGTGTTTCAGGTGATCAAATAATCAACTTCGTGAGGCGAGTTCCTGTTGAGATCACCATCTTGAGCTTACGGTAGTAGGGTTCAGAGGGATCCGACGATGTCATCTTCAGTGTATTCCAAGCCGTCAGGCCCGAGTGAGAACACTTCCACTGATGCCGGGTTGCGTTTGCCTGGCGAGCGGTATTGGTAGGGACGAGACCACGCATCGAGGGGAAGACTGTCTAGAAGCTGGCTCCAGCGGCTGGGATCTCCAGCGGATTCCGGCTTCGTGACAAGAGCGCTCAGGCCTTCCTCCGTCGTTGGCAATTGGAACATCCTTGCTTGGTACAGTTTTAATTGCGTTAGAAGAAGCTTTATGTCTGACTCAGCTCGCATCTGCTCTACTTGCAGGTGCGTGCTCTTCGTCAATACCAGTGCCGTAATCCCAACAACACTGAAGTAACCGACAGCGAGGATGATGGCGCAGGCGATGATCCAGTGTCGCAAGCACATTCGCGGTTTGTGCCTTTCCGTGGAGACTATCTGGGGAACGGGTGGTGGCAGTGGGCGGACGACAGGGGTGTTGAGACTTGAGATGGGGAGCCAGGTCTCAGAGCCTTCTGTGCAGATCATCGCTGACAGTGTGAGGGTGCCGTCAGCGAGGAGATCACGCAGTTCATCAGTCGTTGCCGGACCATTTACTGTCGATCCATCGTTACAGTAGTAGTAGTTATTCATACGCAATTCAGATTCGCGGCTTGAGGGACGTGTGAGACCCCCATCACAGTCTCAGTGCGTAAATTCGACGGCAAACGGCTCATCCATTCGGTTTTCGACGAGCGAGAACCTACTGCTTCCTGCTTCCGCTGGTGAAGGGTGAAGGGAGCTGCGGTGTCACGGAAGGGGAATAACTCGAAACGTCGATTCTACTGAAGTGGAGATTCGCTTGGGAGCTTCTGGTTCTCCTCCTGAGTGTTCCAATCGTATAGCCATGCGCGGGCAAACATCCAGTGTCGTTTCAATGTTGCCTGTGAAATTCCCAGCGTCGTCGCCGCTTCTTCGTTGGTCATTCCGGCAAAGTAGCGCAACCGGACAATTTCTGCCTTTGCGGGATCGACCAATTCAAAAGCGCTCAGCGCTTCGTGCACTTCAAGGATTCTTTCCGAAATCTCGCGGTCAGGGACATCATCAATCTCAAGCAGAGTCTTGCGCCAATCGCCGCCGCGTTTTCGAGAGTGCTTACGACGTGCGTGATCGACCAGAATCCGGCGCATGGCCTCTGCTGCCGCGCCAAAGAAATGGCGTCTGCCATTCCACTGCTTGTCGCAGTCCGGTGAGACTAGCCGAGCATAGGCTTCGTGGACCAGCGCCGTAGGTTGTAAGGTGTGACCGCTGCCTTCATTGATCATCCGGCTTTCCGCCAGTTTGCGTAATTCCGAGTAGACTTGTGGGAGCAGCTCTTCTGCGCTCGAAGATCTTGCGTTCTGCAGCTCGTCTGATTCGGACGCGGACACTCAGGCAGAGTGCTGGCCACGACCGTTGATTGCAAGAAGCAATGCTAACGCGGTAGGGATAATACGAAGTCCTTATTTTTCTCTCCCTTATTTTCCTCCAGTTGAATTTCTGAAGGGATGATGGGGGGGCGCGCAGGAGGTATCCGGCGAGCAGACGTCGGCCATCGGCGGTGTCTGCGGCGGCGGGTCATTCTCCGGCGTCGAGGTTGAAGCGGCGGTGCTTTCAGTTGAGGAGGTCGCGGACCTTCTTTTCGGTGAGTAGCAGGTTCATCTGGTTTTCATCAACAAAGGTGCGGCGCACGAATAGTATTCGGTGCGCGGAATGTGTCTGATTAATCATTGCGCAGTGGCGCACTTGAACCCGCTGGCAACACTTGCTAGTGTGCACAACTGCGGTTGGCGCGTTTCTTAGCCTCATTTTTGACCCCTATGCTTCCTTATGCTTGATTCTTTTCGTTCTCTATCTGTGTTATCGGTCGGCCTGTGCATGGCGCTCACTCAGTTGTCGGCGACGGCTGAGCAAGTGGTCATCAGTGAGGTGCATTACCACCCGACGGGAGATTTGCCCGAGTTCATTGAGGTCACTAACATTACAGCGACTCCGTTTGATATTGCGCAGTGGAAATTGAGGGACGGTGTCGACTACGATTTTCCAGCGTTCTCCAGTGCCAGTCCACAGACGTCGTTTCTCCATGCATTTGAGCGCATTGTCATTGCCTCTGTCGATGCCGCGACGTTTCGTCAGGCCTATGGTTTGCCGCCGACGGTGCCCGTATTCGGCCCGTGGGAAGGGACGCTGAACAATGCGGGTGAACGCATTACGTTGAAAAACAAGAATGGCGTTTCCATGGCAACGGTTGACTACAATGATCGCGGGCTGTGGCCAGTGGCAGCGGATGGCACCGGGCATAGTCTGGTGCTGAAGGACGTCGATGAGGGCAACGACAACTGGCGCAACTGGACTATCAGCGCTGCACCTGGAGGCAGCCCCGGTCTGCCCGAAGTCACGCAGGCTGAGGAATCGATCCGCAGTCCTGAAGTCAATCTGGCCACTGGCATTCCATTCGTCCAATTCGGTGATCAGTGGAAGTACCACGACAAGAATCAGAATCTCGGCACCGCCTGGCGGGCGGTCGACTACAACGATGCCAGTTGGGATAGCGGATCTGGATTATTCGGATTTGAGAGTTCCTCACTGCCCGCGCCGGGGATTCGCACACCTCTGCAGAACAGTGACAACGAGGACAATCACATCACTTACTACTTTCGCACTGAGTTCACATTCAACGGTGACGTCGCCGGGGCTTCGTTCACCATTGATCAAATTGTCGACGACGGTGCATTCTACTATCTCAATGGACAACCGATCGGTGGCGTCGGTGTCGCTGCCAACAGCGGATGGAAAGACACTGCCAACCGGACTGTCGGGGATGCGAGTATTGAATTGAACGTGGTGTCGGGTGGGAGCGCTGCCTTGCGGCAAGGGCGGAACGTGCTCGCGGCTGAAGTGCATCAGACCAACTCTTCCAGTTCGGACTGCGTCTTCGCTGCCCAGTTTAACATTGCAGTGCCAGCCGAGTCTGGAGCGTTGATCAACGAAGTCCTCGCAGTCGCCGGTGCGGACGGCTTTATCGAATTCTACAATCCGCAGAACTCGGCCGTCGATCTCAATGGATTTTCGCTCAGTGATGATCCATCCAACCTGCAGAAGTATCCTATCGACCAACCGCTAACCATTCCCGCAGGTGGCTTCGCGACGCTCAACTTTGCTGCTGCTGGGTTCTCGCAGGCTGATCCACTTGTGGTCTATCTCAGTGACTCAGCGGGCAGTGTTGTGAGCGCGATCGATGCCGCCATTCCTCTGGATGGGCGCAGTGTGGGACGGAAGCCCGCGGGTGGCGGTGAATGGTATCTTTTCACGGAAGCGACACCGGGAACGCCCAATGCCAGCAGCGATGGGAGCAATAGCCCGCTGCGAATCAACGAGGTTCACTTCGACGTCGATGGCAATATCGATTGGGTAGAGTTCATCAATGCGGGTGGCATGGATGCGAGCCTCACTGATCTCCGCCTTGCCACGCTGCCCGATCTTGCCGATGCGGCGGCCCTTTCCGGATCACTTGTGCCGGGGGCAGTGATCCAGGTGCAGACAACTTTTGACACTGCCGGGCAGGCGGAATCCACGCTCTTTCTAGCTTCCAGCAGTGGTCGAATTCTACAGGCCGACCTTTTCAAATTTCGTGCGCAGGCGCCGTCCTATCAGGCTTTCCCTGATGGCGGCCGCGAGTGGTATCGCACAGCCACCAGCACGCCGGGCGTAACCAATGCTCCTGCTCGTGAGACGAATATTGTGATCAATGAGATCATGTGTGATCCGCCATCGAACAGCCGCAACGGCGAATTTGTCGAGCTCTACAATCGCGGTGACAGCACGGTTGATCTCGCGGATTGGGAATTCGTCGAAGGAATCCGTTTTCAGTTTCCCGCGGGGACGACGCTGGCAGCCGGCGGTTACCTGGTCGTCGCCGCAGATGCATCAAACATCGAGGCGAACAATGTCATTGGTGGCGCGAGTGGAAGATTGCGCAATGGTGGCGAATTGCTGCGCATGGAGGATGCAGCAGGCAACCTTGCGGATCAAGTGGACTATCGCACTGGCGGCGAATGGAGTGACCTCGCGAACGGTAATGGCAGCAGCCTGGAGCTCATTCACCCGGACATGGACAACGACTTCTCGTCGGCATGGCGACCAAGTGATGAGTCTAACAAAAGCACCTTTCAGGAATTCACCGTATCAGGAATTTACCAGCAGTCTCGAACCGAAGGTGGTACTTCCGACTACAAAGAACTGCACTTGCATCTGGTGGGCGATGCACATGTCATTCTTAAAGAAATAACCCTGCAGCGTAATGGCAGTGGCAGCAACATTTTGCAGAATAGCACCCGGCGCTCAACCAATGGCAGTGGATCGACTGGGTGGCTATGTCAGGGGACGCACTACCGCAGTGGTTTTGAGGGCGATGAATTTCACCTCATCTCAGATGGGCACGGTGACAACCGTGCGAACCGCGCGGAGATTGATGCCACGGCAATGAACCGCAATAGCAACTATAAACTGACATTCCAGGCCCGGTGGGTCTCTGGAAAACCACGGCTGATCGCGCAAACGTGGGATCACAGTATTGGCAACGCGCTCTTATTGCCGATTCCGCGAAATCTCGGCACTCCGGGAGCTGCGAATTCCCAGCAGGAGGCGCTGCCTGCACCGCAGGTGACATCCATTCGTCATGCTCCCGCCGTGCCTGCTGCATCAGATCCGGTACGCATCATTGCCGACATCACTAGTGCTGTTCCCATTGCAGATGTGCAAGTTGTGCACCGTGCCGACAGCTCTAACGGCAATGGTGCCTGGCGCACGACGGCGATGAATGATGATGGAACCGATGGTGATGATCTTGCTGGTGACGGCATCTACACCACGACCCTGACAGATTACCAGAACGATGGCCGCATTGCGCAATTCTATGTTGTCGCAGCGGGCGAAAACGGGGCATCCTCTCAGCTGCCCGGGCAGGGGAGAAATCGTCCGGCAATGTGGGTAGTCGATAACTCGACCATCAATTCTGATCTGCGCACACTGCGCTTTGTGGTGTCAGACTACGATCGTTCAGCGCTGGGTGGGACGGGAGAAACCGCGACGTTCGACTACAATTTCCCGCGTCTCTCCAACCACTACTACAACATGACGTTCATCTCGAACGAGCAGAAAATCATCTACGGCGCAGAAGTGCGGAAGAGTGGTAGTCCCTGGACGCGCTCGGGGGGCAGTGGGTTGAGCCGGGGGAAATGGAAAGTTCCGGGCGACCGGCCGTTCCGCGGACGGATTAAGAGTTCCTTCGATGACGACGCCGCAAATGGAGATCGTCGTTACAACAATCGCCTGCCTCGTCATTGGTTGTATCTGTTAGGGCATCCGATAAACGAGAACGAATACGTTCAATTGATCATCAACGATGACAGCCCTGACCTGCGAGAGGATATTGAACCAGTGGCCAATGATTTTCTGGATCGTAACTTCACCGATGGCACTGATGGGGAGTTGTATCGCATCGATGACGAGTGGTGGTTTGAGGATGACTGGAACCGCGGCCAACGCAACGCCGACTGGGGATACAAAGGGACACACAATCCTGTCCGCTATCATACTGAGTGGATGAAGCGAAGCCGGGAAACCGACTACGATTTCAGCTCGTTGACTTCCATGATGCAGATGGTTTCAACCAATCGCTTCTCAGAAGCAGAATCTACGCGTATCTTTGATCACGATCTCATGGCGATAAACGCAGCCGTGCGAGGATACAGCGGCGACTGGGATACGTTCACACTGAATCGCGGGAAGAACGGCTACTTCTATCGCAAGTCTACGGATGGTCGCTTCATGCTGCTGCACTGGGACAGTGACCTGGCGTTCCAAAATACCAACGAAACGTTTCTGGGTAATCTCAGCGGTGTGCGGAACTACTTCGGTAAACCCTACGTGGAACGCCTTTACAATCACTACCTCAATCGACTGGTGAACGAATTTACACAGGACTCGTCGCGGATGGATGCTTGGTTCGATGCGGAAGAGGCGTCGTCCAATGCCTTTACGGTCAACACTGGAAAGTATCAGAATTGGTTCAGTGGCCGTGCGTCACGAGCGAACTCAGAGATCGGCAGCGATCGTTCTGTCGCCTTTAACATCACCACTGGCAACGGTTCCAGCGGTTCTACCTCGCAGCCCACGTATACCTTGACCGGGCCAGCGCCCTCATCGGTTTACACAGTGCGTGTGGTCGATCACCCTGAAGCGGAAGTGGTTTTTACTAATACCCGGACATGGCGTGCCAGCGGTATTCAATTGATCAGCGGATCGAATCAACTGGTCGTGCAAGGTGTCGACAGCGACGGCAACGTCGTGGAGACCATGACATTTACCGTAAACAAGACGGGGACGACTGCCCCCGTTGTGACGATGCAGACAAATCCGAAATCGCTGAACATCGCCGTCAGTGAGCGCATCAATCTCGACGCATCCCGCAGCTACGATGCCAATGCAGCAGAAGGCGTATTGACCTTCAACTGGCAAGCAACGCCCGCTGCTGACAGCACGATTGCCAACGCAGCTGCAGCTCTCACTTCAGCAACGTTTTCGCGGCCTGGGCTCTACACGGTAAGTGTTTCAGCGGAAAGCGACAGCGGTGGCACAGCCTCAATCGAGAGCGAAGTTTCAGTGCATGCGAAGGGAGATTTCGCAACATTTTCGGATTCCATTCTTGATCCGATGTTCACGGCGCAGCGAGTGGATTCGCGCGCCAGCAATCCTGTCGGCCACTGGTATTCGCTTGAGACGCGAACGGACAATCTCGTGATTCAAGTCACAGGCGAGACCATCTTTCCCCTGACCACGACCAACCCAGCCTTTCCCGCCATACAGCGACCGCTGCCATCGACCGGCGACTGGGTATTGCAGACGGATCTGTCGTTGCAGACGGTGCAGCTGGGCAGTTTTCTCACCGGTCTTATTATTGAAACCACCGCCGGCGATCAGCCTGTGAATTACGCATTTGGATTAGATGACGGTGATGCCCTGGCCATTCGCAAGTCTACCAATGGCGGCGCCTATGTTTCGATTGGCACCAGCAACTTCTCATCCGGAACTGTTACCCTGCGCATCCGCAAGACGTCCACTATGCTTCATTTTGAATACCGCAATTCTGCCGCAGAAGACTGGATCGAAGTGGACACGGCTGCCGTGACGGATGGCTCCACCGTGCAAACTGGAGGCATCTTCGCCGCGACCGATGTAGCGCTGCCATTGCAGGTTGCGTTCGACTACTTGATGGTAGTCGATCCGGGCAAAGTGTCAGCCGCACAGCGATTTCTGCGTATCACAGAAATCATGTATCACCCGACGCAAGGCGATGCCTACGAGTTCATCGAGCTTACCAACATCGGAACGGAGCCGCTGTCATTGCGCGGCATTGCCACAGGAGCCGGGCGACCATTTACCGCCATGATGCTGGGAGAATCGACGCTCGCCCCAGGCGCGCAAACCGTGCTGGTCAGCGATACTGCCGCCATGCGACTGGCCTACGGCGACAACTTGTCGATCGCTGGCGAGTGGCCGGGAGGCAAGTTGAGCAACGATGGCGAAGCAATTGAGATTTTCGATGATCAGGGGCAACCGATTCTGGATTTTCGTTACAACGATGGCAGCGACTGGCCACAGGAAGCGGACGGGCAGGGCAAGTCGCTGGAAGTTGTCGACACCTCAGGTTCTTATGATGCACCGAAAAACTGGCGTGCCAGCAGCGTGATCGGCGGCACCCCCACCGGACTCACCTTGCTCAATCCGCAGGATCCCGACACCGACGGTGATGGCCTGACAGACACACAAGAAATTGCGCTCGGCACCAATCCTGCCATCGCCGACACAGATGGCGATGGCTACGATGATGGACTGGAAATTGCGCTCGGAATCGATCCTCTCAGCCGCGCTTCCACCTTTCAGGTTCTGTCGACGATCAACAGTGCGGATAGCATCACACTCTCATGGCCCAGCAGCAGCGGCGGCCGCTACATTGTCGAAACCAGTGCAGTCCTGGGAAACAACGAAGCCTGGCAGGAAATGGAAACCATCACCGGTTTCGCCGGCGAGACCTCCGCATCCGTCTCCATTCCCCGGTCAATGGATCAGAGCATGTACTATCGCATCCGCTTTGACGGAAAGTGATAGAAGAAAAAGATGGAGATGTCCGTGCTGGCGAGCCCCTGTTCGCCAGTCTGGAGTTTATTCGAAGTTAAGTTTAAGAACCCCAGAAGGGTTCCACTACGAAGCGCTGATCTCGCCAGCGCTTTTTACTTTTACATTTGCTGCTGCTCTTCGGATGTCAGCACTCGGAGCGTGCTGACTACTATTCAGAATCGTTCGCGGACGGAACGTCGCGCGTGGCAGCGCACCGCTCGACGAAAAGATCGGGGCCGTAGACAATTTTCGAGAAGTCATCACTTGCCAGTGGAGGCGGTGACTTTAGATTGGAATGCCATGAGAACGGAAAAAATCATCCTGCGTGCCACTTTCAATCCCAAGGTCAAAACCTACTGGATCCTGTCGTCGACGATCGCTTTCGTTTTCTCGATCATCGGAATCCCGCTGTTGGTGATTTGGATTCCTCTGGCATTTGTTTTTGCCGAGCGATACTTGCAGAGCCTGGAATGCGTTCTGACGGATAAAGCGGTGAAGCTGAAATCCGGAATCATGAACAAGGTGGAGAAGACGATCCCGCTCGATAAGATCACCGATCTCGGCTTGTCTCAGGGGCCGATCATGCGGGCGTTGGACATCGAACGTGTCAGTGTCGAAACCGCCGGAAGTTCGTCGCCGGGAGCTCTCGCTTCTGTGATCGGCATCAATGGCGGGCGCGCCTTCCGCGATGCGGTCATGCAGCAGAAAGAACTGATGACCGCAGGAGTAGGCAGCGGCAGCTCTGCTGCGAACACAGGAATGATCGAGGCTGGCCAGAGCGAAGAACAGACACAGCTGCTGCGCGAAATTCGCGACTGCCTGGTGCGAATCGAACAACGCAGTGCTGGCTCTCAATAGCACATCGTTTGTCTCTAGCCTGACTTATTCATCGCGGCTTTTGGAAGCGCGATTTTTGATAGATTGGCGCCCCATCTCGGCGCCTCAGTCGTCAGGCACGATCGCCGAGGGTG
>JBNMNB010000225.1:0-12153 GCA_051270635.1 Verrucomicrobiales bacterium
ACGGAAAAGGGAAACGCACCGCTTGGTGCATTTCCCCATAAATTGCCAAAACCGAAGCGAATTTGACTTACTGGCTTGCGTGGTGGGCGGCAGCGGCTTTGACGATTTCGTAAAAGCTGCCCGACTCCAGACTGGCACCACCGACCAGTGCTCCGTCGACATCAGGCTGTGAAATCAATTCGGCCATATTGCTAGGCTTAACGCTGCCGCCATATTGGATTCGAACTTTGGCTGCGGTATCAGCATCCGTCAGCTCGGTCAATTTTGAGCGAATGAAAGCATGAGCTTCCTGCGCCTGTTCAGGACTAGCGGTGCGGCCAGTTCCGATGGCCCAGACAGGTTCGTATGCGATCACTGTTTCGGCGATACGCTTGTTGTCCAGGTTTGCGAGGCTGCCTGTCAGTTGGGTAGATAACACCTCCTCGATTCGGCCAGCGTCTCGCTCTTCCAGTGTTTCGCCGACGCAAAGGATCGGACGCAACCGGGCATTGTGCGCAGTGATGAGTTTCTGATTGATGAAGGCATCGGTCTCACCAAAAAGGGCGCGTCGCTCACTGTGTCCGAGAATGACATAGCTGACGAACAACTCCTTCAGCATGGTAGAGCTGATTTCTCCAGTGAATGCGCCGGATGCCTCAGGGTGCATGTTCTGCGCTGCGATCCGAATATTGCCGCTGCTGGACAAAAGTGCTCCTGCTGCTGCGATCGAAACTGCTGGTGGCGCGATGACGATGTCCGCGCCATTTTCGTTGCCCACGAGAGTTTGGAACTGCTTGATGAAATCAGTCGTCTCCTGAGGAGTCATGTTCATCTTCCAATTGGCGGCAATGATAGGTTTTCTGCTCATAGGATGGAATGGTTGGATAGGTGTGTCGATCGATTGAATTATTGGTCAGCGATAGCCGCTACTCCGGGAAGTTCTTTGCCTTCGAGGAGTTCCAGTGAAGCGCCCCCGCCGGTTGAGATAAACGTCATATTGTCAGCGACGCCAAATTTGTTCACGGCAGTGACGGAGTCGCCGCCGCCGATGATAGTGACGCCATTGGACGCGGCGACTGCTTCCGCAATGGCCCTGGTGCCCTCGGCGAAAGTCGAGATCTCAAACACGCCCATCGGTCCATTCCAGACGATGGTGCCCGCTCTTGCGACTTCCTGCTTAAATTCTTCGATCGAAACCTTACCAATGTCGATGCCTTCCCAGTCGTCAGCGATGCCCTGGCCTTTACCATATTCCGGAGTATTTCGAGTTTTGGCACCTTCCTTGAACTCTTGAGTTTCGAGTGCGTCCTTAGGTAGTAATATTTTTACGTTCTTTTCATCTGCAAGCGAAAGGAGTTCTCTGGCGAGATCGAGCTTGTCATTCTCAACCAGGCTTTTGCCAATCGGATTGCCCAATGCTTTCTGAAACGTGTAGGCCATCGCGCCACCGATCATGATGGTGTCAGCCTTTTCCATGAGTGCTTTGATGACTTCGATTTTGTCCGAAACTTTGGCACCACCCATGATGACTAGAAATGGTCGAGCCGGGTTTTCAAGTTCATCACTCAGGTATTTTAACTCACGCTCCATGAGGAAGCCGATGCCAGATTCTGTGACATGGGCGGCAACTCCCGCAGTGGATGCATGCGCACGGTGAGCGGTGCCAAATGCATCGTTGATGTAAACATCGGCGAGCTTTCCAAGCTTGGCAGCAAAGTCCGAATCATTGGCGGTCTCTTCGTTGTGAAAGCGCAGATTTTCGAGCACCAGGACTTCGCCGTCCTGGAGGGAAGCTGCGGCTTCTTCAGCTCCGGCTCCAATGCAGTCATCCGTAAATTTCACCGTGGTAGATAGCAACTCACCCAGTCGGTCTGCGGCTGGCTTCAGTGACAGCTCCGGTTTCCTTTCGCCCTTTGGTCTGCCGAGGTGTGACATGAGGATCACGCGAGCTTTCTGCGCGATCAGGTGATTGATCGTGGGAAGAGCACCTTGAATGCGGGTGTCATCAGTAATGACTCTCGTGCCATTGTCGTCCTTGAGAGGAACGTTGAAATCAACGCGGACAAGCACACGCTTGCCTGCGAGTTCGAGGTCTCGGATGGTCTTCTTAGCCATAAGGAAACTGGATCTGGATGAGTGATTAAAAAAGGAGCAACCGGCCCCTTTCGCTGCGAAGCCAGGGGGCCGGTTGCCGTAAATTTTCTGTTGCTTCTACTAGCAGTTTGCTAGACTAGAGTTTTGAACCAACAAGGGCCAAAAGATCGACAACGCGGTTGCTGTAGCCCCACTCATTGTCATACCAGCCAACCACTTTGACGAAGTGCTCGCCATTGGCCAGTGTTTGATCAGAATCGAGAATGCAGGAGTGTGGATTGCCAACGATGTCCTGAAGAACCAGCGGCTCATCGCTGTATTCGAATACACCTTTCATTGGGCCATCAGCAGCCGCCTTGAAAGCAGCGTTCATGGACTCAACTGATGCTGGCTTGTCGAGGATCGCCGAGAAGTCGGTGACAGAACCGGTAGGTGTTGGCACGCGGAATGCGCCTCCGATCAACTTGCCCTGTAGATCAGGAATGACCAGGCCAATTGCTTTCGCCGCACCAGTGCTCGAAGGGATGATGTTGACTGCTGCTGAGCGCGCACGGCGAAGGTCGCTGTGCGGCGCATCGAGCAGGCGCTGGTCACCCGTGTAACTGTGAATGGTGCTCATCATGCCGCGCTGAATACCAAAGGTATCGTTCAACACTTTTGCCATCGGTGCGAGGCAGTTTGTGGTGCAGGATGCGTTCGAAATGATGTGATGATTCGCTGGATCGTATTGTTCAGTATTGATGCCGAGACATATGGTGACGTCAGGATCTTTCGCTGGAGCAGAAATGATCACCTTCTTGGCTCCCGCCTCAATGTGCTTTCCTGCGCCTGGGCGGTCTACGAAGAAGCCAGTCGACTCGATAACAATGTCGACGCCTTTGTCGCCCCATGCGAGGTTTGCGGGATCGCGCTCTGCGGTCACAAGTATCCGATGGCCACGAACGACCAGGTAGTTTCCATCTGCCTCGATTTCTCCATCGAACTTACCAGCTACTGAATCCCACTTGGTCAAGTGAGCGATAGTCTTTGTGTCAGTGAGGTCGTTGATCGCAACGATTTTTTCGACGTCTTCTTGTTTCATTGCACGGAGGACATTGCGTCCAATCCGTCCGAATCCGTTAATTCCGATTTTACTCATAAAGTGCTGAGAGTGGTGAGATGATGATGGTTGCTGACAACTCTAATGCGTCAGCTTGATTGCTTTCGTTTCGTAGAACACGAGCCCCGAGAGCCGAAGCCCGAATGATGCTTGTTGCTGGGATCTCCCAACTCGGCGCAACATAATCAGTGTGAGCGAACCCAGTCAAATAGTTAATCAGAATCCCTATTTTGTGCTGTAAGTGACTGTATTGGAGCAATGCATAGCTGCGTTTTCTCTTTCTCTGCTGTCAACGTTGTGACGGTAGCTCTGGCTAATCTGGCTATTGGACGCCTTGTAGTGCTCTGAGGCGCTCTAAGGCGGCACCTGAGCGCAGGACTTCGCGTGCATGTTCCATGCCTGCACTGATTGAATTAGATATTCCACAAATGGCGAATCCCACTGCGGCATTGAGCAGTGCAATGTCTCGCTGAGCGTCGGTGGCACTACCGGAAAGAACCGCTTCCAGGATTTCTGCGTTCTCCTGAGTTGAATGACCTTGCAACATGCTGACCGTCGAGTCTGCGGGCAAGTTCAGTTCGCTCGGAGACAATTGCGTTTCTACCACTTTACTGCCGTCCCATTGACTGATGTGGGTGCTGCCCAAAGTTGAAACCTCATCCATGCCATCACCTGTTTCTGTGCGTCCGTGCACCGCCCAGGCCTGTTTCCGTCCGAGTCTTCCAAGAATGTCCGCATAAATGGGCGGCAGCTTGTGGTCGAAGACGCCGACCAATTGATAGTCTGGCCTTACCGGATTTAACAGCGGGCCGATTAAATTGAAAATCGTCCGCACGCCTTTTTCGGCTAATCGTTTGCGCACGGGTGCCACTGCTTTGAAGGCTGGGTGATATTGCGGCGCCAGCATGAATCCGACGCGCTCCCGTGCTACAGTTTCGGCGAATTGCTCAGGCGGCAGATCGATGCGAATTCCAAGGCCTTCCAGCACATCAGCGCCGCCACATTTTGAGGTGATGCCACGGTTGCCGTGTTTCACTACCACAGCGCCGCCAGCAGCGAGGATAAACATCGAAGTTGTCGACACATTGAAAAGATTCAGCTTGTCCCCACCCGTGCCACACACGTCAATCGCCGGGCCTGGAAGTTCATCGAGTTTCACTGGTGGCCGCACCGCGTGTTTGAGAAACGAGGAAACAAACGCGGCAATTTCAGCTGGAGTCTCACCCTTTCTGGAAAGAGATTCGAGAAAATCGGCCTTACTTGCGACGTCAGCAGATTCGTCCAGTAGCTGTGTCGCAGCCTGTTCCACTTGTGCACCGGTTAATGAATGGCCGGCGCGGAGATGTTCGGTGAGTGCTTGCATAACTGGGGAAAGTCAAACCGCATTGCTGCCACTTGGCCAGCTAGAAAATGCCGTTACGTGTTTGGTGCACTAAGGAGCACTGCCGTAGCCACCACCGCCTGGTGTCTCGATAATCAGGCTGTCGCCGGAATCCAACTCAAGCGCTACTTTCGAACTGAGGGAAATGGTGCTTCCGTCGTTCTTGATGATGTGCTGGCTGCCGGGTGATCCGGCGCTTCCACCGTGCTGGCCGAAGGGTGCGGTGCTGCGGTGTTCGGTTATGAGCGATACCTTAACAGGCCGTAAGAATTGATAGTGGCGCACGATTCCATCACCTCCATAAAATTGTCCGCCGCCGCCTGAGCTGCGGCGGATCGAAAATTTTTGCAGGCGGACGGGGTATCTCAACTCCAGCACTTCGACATCGGTGATCGCGGTGTTTGTCATGTGCGTGTGCAACGCATCGGCTCCTGCGTAGCCGGGGCCCGCGCCCGCACCTCCGCAAAGTGTCTCGTAGTAGCCGAACGATTCGTCGCCAAAAATGGTGTTGTTCATCGTTCCCTGGCTGCAGGCCTGCAGGTCGAATGCTTTGATGAGAGTGTCGACCAGGCGCTGACTGGTTTCAACGTTGCCTCCCACTACTGCCGGACACTGCGATGAATCGGATGGGAAGTCTGGATTAAGAAAACAAGTGGGCAGCTTAATGGTTACATCACGCAGCAACCCTTCGTTCAGTGGCAATTGCTCCTGCAGCAAGAGCCGAAGCACGTATAGAACGGCACTGCGGACAATCGCGGGTGTGGCATTGAGGTTAGTGGGGTGTTGCCGAGAGGTGCCCGTGAAGTCCAGTGCCAGTGAGCCGCCGCTTTTGTGCAGCGCGAGTTTGATCACCGTGCCATCATCCAGTGCTTCCACCGCGCAGCAGCTGCGATCGGGGAGGGCACGCAGGCGATCGGCCATGACGGTGGCAGATTGGGAATGGACAGCATTAAGCTGAGAAATCAGCACAGCCTCGCCATGATGTAAGCACAGTTCTGTCAGACCATTCAATCCGGTTCGCACGGCTGCTACCTGGGCGTGGATGTCGGCAAGATTGTCCTCAACTGAACGCGTGGGGAACGGCGCATGCAGTAAGATTTTTCTCAGTTCATCATAGCGAGGCGTTCCCGCCTGCATCAGAAGCATGGGGGCAATGACCACACCTTCTTGCGACAGTGCCGTCGCTCCTGCTGGCATTGAGCCAGGCGTGATGCCGCCAATTTCAGAATGATGCGCCCGTGCCGCACTATAGGCGATGATTTTGCCGTCACTCACCAATGGCGCGATGACCGTAACATCCGGAAGATGGGAACCGCCGTAAGCAGGGTGATTGGTGATCAGGACGTCGTCTCTGCCGAGCGGCAGGGCCTCGACGCAGCGGCGAACGCACTCGCCCAGAGCGCCAAGATGCACGGGGATGTGTGGTGCATTGACAACCAGTTCACCATTTCCATTGAGAATAGCGCATGAGAAATCGAGCCGCTCTTTGACGTTGGTCGACATCGCTGTGCGCTGTAGTAGAACGCCCATTTGCTCGGCGATTCCAGAGAAGCGATTGCGAAATAGCTCTGCTTCAACCGCAGCAGATTGCGAAATTTGTTTGGCGTGCTGCTGCAGCGTTGGCGTCAGCATCCAGCTGCTTCTCGAGCCGCGCTGTGCTTCCCATCCCTGCGCGATGTAAAGCGTACTAAATGTGTCCTGGAGAATTTGTGGGCCGGACTGTTTTTCTTTGTCGGAAAATGTTTCAGTAATGATGGGTGGACTCGTGGCAGAGGCACGCACCCGAATAGCAACGAGTTCGATGGCCTTCGAGCCTGTGGGAGAATATCCGTAAATGCGCTGGTATTCTGCTTTAAATAGAGGGGCAAACTCTGACGCCTCGGAAAAAGGAATGTCGACCGTGCTTTCTTGTCCGACTAGGCGAAGTTCCGCAAATCTGCCAGTGATGGATCCATTGGTGGGAATGTTAGAAAGTGCTATTTTTTCCAAGTCACTAATGGCCAGTGGAAGCGTGTGTTCGATGGTCGAAAGTTCAGCCAGAAATGTATGCTCTGAAAAATGCTCACATGTTGCCGCACCGACTCCACAAGCGCTGAGAATTCCGGCGGTATCGGGAACGATCACCGAGCGAATGCCGAGTCGATCAGCTATGGCGCAGGCATGCTGTGGTCCAGCTCCGCCAAATGCGATCAGCGTGTAGTCCTTCGGGTCGTAGCCGAATCTGACAGAAATGCGCCGAATGGCCTCGGTCATGTGCTCGATCGCGATTTCAAGCAACCCAAGTAGCAGATCTTCTTTGCTTTCAGGAATTGGCAATTCAGCCAGATGCATTTCATCGAGCAATTCCTGCAATCGCGATTGGGCAGCCAGATGATTGATCGGGATACTCACTTTCTCAGGATCCAGTCTACCCAGCAGCAAGTTGACGTCTGTCAATGTAAGTGGCCCGCCGAATCCGTAGCAGGCCGGCCCCGGTAAGGCTCCGGCGCTTTCGGGTCCAACGCTTAGCCCCGTCGCTTTAAGTGCACAAATCGAGCCGCCTCCGGCTGCGACGGTTTCGATTCGCATGGAATTTCCGACCAGTGTGGCTGCACCCATTTTCTGCTCTGTCTGATAGTCGAATTCGCCATCCCATCGAGCTACATCGGTGCTGGTGCCTCCCATGTCGAAGGTGATGATTCGGGTGATGCCCAGCGCCCGAGCGACGGCTGCCGCGCCGGCAACGCCACCGGCCGGGCCACTGAGGAGGCTATCTTTGGCGCGAAAGCGAGCGGCAGGTTCCAATGACCCGCT
Source organism: Verrucomicrobiales bacterium (assembly GCA_051270635.1). Classification (GTDB taxonomy): domain Bacteria; phylum Verrucomicrobiota; class Verrucomicrobiia; order Verrucomicrobiales; family DEV007; genus JAGROY01. The sequence continues at coordinate 7,347 of JBNMNB010000225.1, forward strand.
GCTGGTCATCGCCAGCAGGTCATGGCCACCACCGATGCGCGACGTCACATTGCCGATGAACTTCTGCAGAATGGGATTGAGATAAGCGTCGACAACAGCGGTCTGCGCGCGGGGCAAGAGCTTGATCCTACGCGACAGCTCTGAAGAAAGCGTGATGGTGGAAAAGCCCGCGCGCTGCAGGATTGTCCTGGCGCGTTCTTCGTGTGCGGGATTCTGGTAGCTGTTGACAAAGGCGAGCGCAGCCGATTCGCATCCTGCAGTGAGGGCAGCGTTCGCCGCAGTGATGAGCGCCTTTTCATCGAGGGGCAGCAGGACGCCGCCGGCGCTGCAGATGCGCTCCGGAATCTCGAAAGTTTCGCTGCACAGGGTTGGTGCTTTTTTGTGCGCCAGTGCGAACAGGTCGGGACGACGTTGATCGCCGATTCTCAGTAGATCCTTGAATCCGCTGGTTGTGAAAAATGCCACTCGCGCTCCTTTGTTTTCTAACAGGGCATTGGTAGCGCGCGTTGTTGATAACCGCAGCTCCATTTCGGGAAATGGTTTGCCAAGTGGAGTGCCGGTCAGCAGGCGCGCTGCGAGAACGGGGGCTTCTTCATTGGAGCTGAGTTCAATGGTCTGGCCGGGCTGCAGATCGAGAGGTTCACGTAATGTCAGGATGCACTGGTTCGCGTCCCACTTGACCACTGTCGTAGTACCACCTGCGCGTGTCCGGACTGAAAAATCGACGAAAAAGTCGCATTCGGTTTGCCAGTTGTCAGGCAAGCTGAGTGAGGTGCCTGCGACGCCTGTCACTGCCGTGCGCAGCGATGAACTGGACAGAAGCTTTCTGCGCCATTCCCTGCCTTGTGGATCACGCGCCCAGGCATCGATGAATGTGCCGCCGGTATCGACTGCGATCAACCATGGGGAATCGCTGGAAGTCAGTGTGCTCACATCTGTAAAAGAAGAAGGCTCCCTCACCGATGGACGGTGGGGAGCCTTCTGGCTTGAAACGGGGATTCTGTTAGAGTGTTTCTACCCAGCCAACCTCAACGAAGGAGTCGATAAAGACTTCCAGCAGACCTGGATCATAAATGCGCTTGGCGGACTCCAGCCATGTCTGCGCGTCTTCTTTCTTCTCCTTTGAGAAGTCCACGGCGGCGTTGGCGTAGTAGTAAGCAGGATTATCTTCCAGGTAACCAAAATCTTTGATCACTGCCAGAGCATCTTCTTCGCGCCCCTGCATCAGCATACAGATGACAATCTTGAATTGCATGAGCCGCTCAGTCGTTTGCTCGATTTCCAAGTCTTCGCCCAGTGGCTTTTTGCCGTAGCGGTCAACCAGCTTGGAGAACGCCTTCTCAGCAGAGACCCATCTCTTTTCGACAAACTCAAGCTCAGCGAGATTGAATTGTGGATGGAAACTTTCAGGGTCGAGAGCTATCGCTCTATCGAAGGAACTGCGGGATTGCTCGAATTCCCGCATCTTAGTGAAAACGGCACCCTTGAGATTGTGCAGCTGGTAGAAATTTGCCTTATACTTCTTCGTGATGACCTCAGCCTTGAATAATTCATCAAGCGCTTCCTGCAGGCGGATGCCACGCACGAAAACGCTCGCACGTTGCATGTGATTACTCAGCACCTGACGCTCAGTCGGCGGTATTTTTGCTAACTCTGCACCCGTCGGATCAGGAGTCTCTCGCTTGATCTCCGGCACCTTCTCACTGGAAGATCGCGTGTTGCCCGCACGCTCAGCCGCCTCGGCAAGTGCGGGGTCGTTGACAGTTTCGACCTCGCCAATTTCGGTGGTCTCATCGAGCTTATCCTTCTCGATAGGGGCGGCCAGTTCCACGCCATCTTGCGCAAGCAAGAGACCGGAGGTCGAAAATGTTAATAACGTTATAAGTATCGTGGTTTTCATTGCTAAACGTATGCTTGCTTGTGTCTTACCCGTATGCGAATTCCTCAAATTAGGGGAATCCGACACGGAAGTCAAAACCTCATGAGCCTTCGTTGGTCGAATAGAGCCGATGCTTGTGCAGATACTCTAAAACACGTGCATTCATCCCTCTAATTTCCTGGATTTCTGCAGGTTTGGCCAGCGCGTTCCGGATTTCAGTGGCGGACACATCGAAAGTGCCCGGCAGTAGAACGCTGTTAAAGGGAGGCGTGGGCTGTGGTATCATTCCATTTCGACCAAACACGATGAATGTCAGCAACTCCGCAAGAATACCAGGGCATCCCCAAGAGTCGATAACTTGCCACTGATCTGCCCCAAGGATCCAGAAAAGCTGGGAATTTGGGCGTTTTCCGGAAAAATACTGAGCTGTTTGCCACGAGAACGATGGCTCTGTGCGGGTGGCTTCAAAATCGGATACCGTCGCCCAGGCGTGATCGGCAACTGCGAGCTTTGCCATTTCTACACGATGTCGGCTGTCTGTGGCCTTGATTCCTGGCTTATGCGGCGACTGCCAGCAGGGGATAATGATGACCTCGTCGAGGTTGCACTGGCGCTGTGCTTCCGAAGCGATGAAAAGGTGGCCGTCATGAATCGGGTCAAAGGTGCCGCCGAAGAGTGCCACTTTTTGAAACACATTCTTAGATGCTAAGGAGGCTGTCCCGGAGTTCGTCATGAGCGTGCAGCGTAGTCTCTCCACTTGCTCAGTCAATCTCTGCCAGATTTAGGTGAAGTGTTGCGCGTGCAGACTGGCAGTGATCAACTTCATCAAGTAAAGTCGAACGGAAAGTTAACAGCGCTGCGTATTCCCTGTTGAACGATGAGGGAGCTATGCTAGCGCTGACCAGTCCAGTGGATTTGTCTAAAGTCATGCCTGCCAGCGACGCAGAGGTGCGTCGCGAGGCCGCCTTGGATGAGTGTGCCCTTGAGTTGATGCTGAGGGAATACGGCGGAATGGTCAAAGGCACGCTGATGCAGCGCTACACGACCGCATTTGGCGCAGCGGATGTCGATGATGTCATGGCCATCGCTGTCGAGCGTGTGTGGCGGAACCGTGACAAATTTGATCCTAAAAAAGGCGGGTTGAAGGCGTGGTTTTTTCGCATCGCCGACAATGTTGCCCGTGATGTGCTGCGGGTGGGATGGTATAAGGCCAGAAAGCTCGAAGTGATCGTTGCGCAGGGGGCGCTAGATGGAATGGCGGTCAAAGAATTGACTCCCCAGTCTGCGGATGCGGGCGAATCAGGTTCGCAGCAGAAAGAAATTTCACGACAACTCTTGCTCGAAGTGTTGGGGAAATTGCCCGAGGCGCAGAGGCGCATTCTATGGGCGGATGCGCTATCGCCATCCGGGCCGGTGCCAACGGTCGATCTAGCACGGGAACTGAACCTGAGCCGCGGAACCGTGCGGGTATATCGCACCAAGGCATTGGCTCGATTACGCAAAGAATTGGCGGGCCGCCCGGAATTTCAGCACCTCGCTGCAGCCTCAACTTCCACCGAAGGATCGGCTTGATCATTCACTACTCAACGCGATGAAACCAGACTCAATATCACCCGATACATTGTTGGCTGCCGATCGTGCTGCAATGAATGAGCTCGTGAATCAAGTTCTTCCGCCCGGTGATTTGCGGGCGCTGTCAGATGATCAGATTGATAGCCTGCTGAGTCGGGGGGGAGTTGTGCCTGTGGATGTTTCGGGACTGTTGGCCAGTATCGGTGGCGCAGGCGATAGCAGGCTGTTAACCGGACGTGAAATCGCCCCGCCAATCAGCCGAAGTCCAATGATTGGAAAATGGGTAGCGCTTGTGTGTTTGTTAGTGATTGCAGTGGGGTGGTCGTTGCGGCCGTTTCCATCTGCCCAGGGGGATTCGGAAATGGATGCCGAACTGGAAGAGTGGCAGGTCGATTTTCCTCCGCCAGTTTTCGTTGGGACACCACCTGCGACAATTCCCGGATTGATCGATCCGTATGGGAATCCTATTATGGGGCGTGCTCCCCAGTTGTCGCTGCGCCTTCCCCCGGATGCGCAGAGCAACGTTGCGCTGGGCAAGCGAGTCGTGAGCAGTGCGCCGCTTCCTTTTGAGGGAGGGTTGGGCTCGATCACCGATGGGATTCGCAGTAGCGATGCCACAGTAACACTCGAATCTGGCCCGCAGTGGGTGCAACTCGATCTGGCAAGCACACACGAAATTTACGGCGTGGTAGTCTGGCACGATTATTCCATGCAGATTGTCGCTTCAGACGTAGTCGTCTCCGTTTCAGATGATCCAGATTTCGAAAATGGCGTTACCGAGATCTTTAACAACAGCTTGCGCGGCATCCCGGAGGCAGAGATCAAGCAGGGGAGCGATAGTCCTTATGTTGAAACAAATTTTGGCCTCGTGATTGAGGCGCATGGAGTGACTGGGCGCTACGTGAGGCTTTACTCCAACGGAAGTTCGCAAGGGCCATTCAATCGCTATACAGAAGTGGAGACTTACGGCAGAGAGTTGCCCGTAGTGAAGTGACTTCAGGAAATCTTCATGAAGCCCTGCTGAGTGGAAAATTTTCACTCTGCGATAATTCTTGCCGCCGGGTAGACAAGTGGTAGTAGAACCGCATGCCCGATCCGGCCAACGACATTTCCCCAGACGAATCAACGGTCTCCGAAGAGACGGTTGAGCAAGCCCCTGCGAAAAAAGCTGCGAAAAAGAAATCCGCAGCCAAAAGAGCAGTGAAAAAGAAGGCCGCCGCGCGCAAGGTGGCGAAAGAAGATGAGCCGACTGGCAATTCTGGAAATTCTGCCGAGTCTGCCGAGTCTGCTGAGTCTGCCGAGTCTGCTGAGTCTGCTGAGTCTGCTGAGTCTGCTGAGTCTGCTGAGTCATCAACA
>JBNMNB010000226.1:0-12114 GCA_051270635.1 Verrucomicrobiales bacterium
GCAAGCTCCGCAACGGTGTCTACAACAGCGAAGGTGACGGGATTTTGCAAATTGGGGAGGATCGTGACGGGCTCCTGGATAACATGATTCTCAATGGCGATGTCGAGATGATCGAAACTCAGCCCGCGGTAAGGGTAGACAATGGGTTAACATTAAACGGAGATTTCCGGATGTTTAAAGGGGAGGAGTTTTCAACACCTTCCATCGGGTTTGTCGGTGACGAAACGATTTCCGGATCAGGAACCATCTTCTGCTTCCGATCGGTCTTGGAGATGGCTGAGCCAGGAACATTGACGATTGGGAGAGACATCACGATCGATGGAAGCTTCGATATCGGAGGTGTTCGTCAATACGGGCAGCAGTGTTCAGTAATCAATCATGGTACCATCCGGGCGCCGCATTCTCCTTGTCTTATAACGACTCGCGAGGGATCCTTCACCAACTCAGATACGGGACGCATCGAAACTGTAGACGCCGGCCTTTCGTTCGGCCACATTGAGATCATAAATCTGATTGGTAATTTAGGAACGGTTGCCGACGGTTCCTTTTTGAGTCTCGATGGAACCTATACCATCAACGAGCCCATTGCAGCTAGCTCCCTGACTTTAAACGGACAGTGGACGAACTCCTCAACTATCACAGTGAGCGAGAACGCAATGCTCACTTTGGGCGGTTCATTTACACTTGATCAGTTCGGAACAATTATCCGAACCGGAGGATCGGTCACTCTGACGGGCGACCTTGATCTTCTAGGCGAGACACTCGCCCTGGACGAAACGACGGGATCATGGGGCATGCGGGGAGGGACACTTCGCAATGGCCACTACACCGGTGAGGGATCAGCCAGGTTATCACCAATTGGGGCCACATTCGACAACATGACAATCGATGGAGATCTGGCGATAGGTTTTGGCCGCCAACTGAACGTGAACGGCGGCCTGACACTCAACGCAAGCATACTGATGGATGGCGGAAAGATGGTATTCCAGGGCGATGAAACAATTAGCGGCACTGGCACCATTCGATCCCCCGCTGGGAACGCAAGGCGGATCATCGAAATGGGCCTGGGCGAAACGCTGACCATTGGCGAGGGAATCACCATCGAGGGGCCTGGAAACATCAGAGCCTCGATCATCAACCACGGCCGCCTTCACGCCAACACCCCAGCCTCCGAAAACTCTTCGTCCGGCGATCTTTTCATCGATCCTTCCTTCCCCGATCAGGATTTTACGGGCAGCGTCATCAACGCCTCGACCGGCAGACTGGAAGCAAGTAACGGTGGCAGGCTCCGAATCAAGGCCCTCACTGACGACACCGGCACACAGACCACGAGTACCGGCGGCACCATTGTGATCGAGTAAGGCGATAGGTGCAGGCCCGGCGCGCTAATTTCGTTTCCATCTAACCGGTCTAAATCCACTGTCTTTAGTAACAATCTAATCCAGGGCCGGTGTGATCTCAGTGGAATTGCTTCATGTCGATCACCCGATCAAACGGCTCCAGTAGCCCGTGATCGTGGGTGATCATCAATAGCGCTGCCTTGTGGGTGCTCACGCTGTCATGGATCAAATGCATCACGCTCTCGGAGGTCGTGGGATCAAGATTGCCCGTCGGTTCATCGGCGATCACGATTTTGGGCTCGGTCACCAGGGCTCTGCAAATCGCTAGTCGCTGCCGCTCTCCTTGCGACAATTGACGCGGATATTTCTTCAATTTGTCTGCGAGACCGACAGTTTCCGCCAAGCTTTCCGCGCGTGCCCTCGCTTCATCAGTGAAGAGAAGCGAGCGGTTGATATGATAAGGGAGAAGAATGTTCTCACTGGCGCGCAGGTAGTCGAGCAATTCGAATTCCTGAAAAATGAAGCCGATGGTTGAAATACGAAAGTCGCGCCGCTGACGATCATTCATGGCATGCACCGTCTGCCCGGCGACGCGGATACTACCCGATTCTGCGGAGTGAATTCCGGCGATCAAATGCGCCAACGTCGTTTTTCCGCATCCGCTGGAGCCAATCAATGCCACTTGTTCAGCACTGGCAACATCAAGCGAGTCGATGCGCAGTGTGAAATCGCCGTCCGGATAGCGGAATACAGTGTCACGAATTTCAATCACTTTGCCAGCACCATGCCATGATCGCCGTGGCCAGCAAGTGGCAAATTTGGCGTAAGTGTGCGGAAAGGCGGAGATTGCGGCATTACTTGAATGCATTAGCTGGGGCGCTAGACTTCAAGAAATGACCGAATCGGAACAGACTGCAGACAAATGATCGAGGAAACGCTGTGGGGACTGGCGCGTGCGCTGGTGGTGGCTATTGCTACTGTGGGATGCGGCCAGCTTGTCGCCCCGGTGATTCGCTCAACGTTAGTGCCGCGCTGGCAACGATCCTGCCTCGCCTTGCTTTGTCTGATCAACTGTTTTGCGCCTGCTCTGTTAGCTGGTTTTGCCTATCGGCGTTGGTCGCTGACTCTGCTGGCTGATCCACTGGCACTTGAGATTGCTTACCTCGTATTGCTAGTGCTTCGAATTGCTCCGGTAGGAGCACTTCTCTATTGCCTGTTTCCTTCGGCGTTGGGCGACTCCGCCCGGCATTGCCTGGCCATGGCACGAGTGCCATGGCTCTTCCGATTAAAGTGTGAGGCAGACACGGCAACGATTGTGTTCGCGGTAGCCACGCTCCTAGCATTTCACGAATTTGAGATCGCCTCGCTGACAGGTGTCGATGCATGGACGGTAAAATTGTTTGATGCGCATGTTGGTGGGATTCCGTGGCGAGAATCGATTGCGATGGCGCTGCCTCCGATGATGGTTCAGTTCGTCATTGTGGGCATCCTGGTGCGGCAAGTGGTCAGGCGATTCAGTGGTGGCAAGCTTGACGCAGGATTTGTGAAGCGCCCTGGCATTCGTCATGAAGCCATTGCCTGGTGCGCGGTATCGCTTGCAGCTGTGGGAGGTGCGCTGCTACCACTGATTCTGATCTCGGCTGAAGCGGTCGATGGTGTCGGGCAATTGATGACCAGCTTCGCGTTGCGTCAGGAAATTCTCTCCAGCCACTTGTTTGCGCTGAGTAGCGGAATTCTTGCCTTTTCAATCGCGAGCGCCCTTCCTCTCAGAGTTTTGGCGCTGATTGCGGTGCCGGGGCTTATGGGCTCGCTGACATTGGCGATGATCGCGGTTCCGTTTTTTCAATGGGAGCGGCTGCGCGGACTTTATGACTCGCCTGTGCCGCTCGTTGCCGTGCTGGTGATCCTGCTGCTTCCGTTCAGCTTTCTTCTGCGAGCGCTGCACACCAGGCACCCTGGGTTCGAAGCTCGCTATGTGGCAAATCTATCCGGTGCATGGCACCCGCGTTGGATCACTCATGGAAGAGGGGCCCTGGGAATTCTGTGCTTTCTCTGCCTGCTCGCATTCACGGATCTCACGGCATCAGCGATTCTGGCGCCACCAGGCATGACAACGGCACCCGCCAGGCTCTACAACCTGATGCATTATGGGCAGACTGCAGTGCTTTCCGCGATGACGCTTGTCGTGTTCCTGCTTCCGTTTGTGATCGCGATAGGCACTTGGTGCGCTGCGGAATGGATAGTGCGTCGTCGATCGTTCAGCGGCGGGTAGAAAGATCATGCTTGTGGTTTCACCATTTGCTCCGCACAAATGGGGACGAGTTTATCCATTTATCATGAGTGCTGACGCAAGAATTACCGAATTGAATATTGAACTTCCTCCTGCTCCCAAACCGATGGGAGTGTACAAGCCGGTAGTGACCGTGGGCAATCTTGTTTACCTTTCCGGGCATGGCCCCGTTTGTGCGGATGGCTCACTGATTCTTGGTCGCCTGGGAGACACGATGGAAGTCGATGCAGGCTATGCCGCCGCGCGCCAGGTTGGTCTGGCAATGCTGGCTTCCTTGCGCGAGGCCCTGGGAAGCCTGGATCGAGTGGGTCGCGTCATCAAAGTCCTGGGCATGGTCAATGCTACGGCGGACTTCGGCGAGCATCCGAAAGTCATCAACGGGTGCAGCGATCTTTTCGCTGAGATCTGGGGTGTCGAAAATGGAGTAGGCGCTCGCAGTGCGGTCGGCATGGGATCATTGCCGGGTGACATTGCTGTCGAGATCGAAGCAATTTACGAGTTGGCCTAGAGTGTTTCAAATGGACATCGCATCACTCACTGGGCATGAACTCGCGAATGTTGACGCGATCCCTTCGCCAGCACTGCTGATATATCCGCATCGGGTGCAGGAGAATATTCAGCGTCTATTACAAATGGTGGGCGGGGATGCGACGCGACTGCGGCCTCATGTGAAAACGCACAAGTCTGGTGCGATTGTCAGGATGCAATTGGATGCTGGCATCACTAAATTCAAATGCGCAACAATCGCCGAGGCTGAGATGACTGCTGACGCTGGCGCGCAAGATGTGCTGCTGGCGTATCAACTTGTCGGCCCCAATTTTTCGCGGATGGTGGCATTGGCAACGAAGTTCCCAGCGTGTCGATTCTCGGCGCTGGTGGATAATGTGGATTCTGTTGATGCACTTGCGCAATGTGCGAGTTCGGCTGGAGTGCAAATGGGTGCCTGGATCGACCTCGACTGCGGCATGCATCGGACGGGAATCGAACCAGGAGCAGACGCAGTCAACGTCTATGCGCGGATGTGTGATGCTCCAAATATTGAGGCGCGTGGACTGCATGCTTACGACGGGCACATTCACGATGCCTCCCAATCTGTGCGTACTTCTCGAAGCAATTCTGTGGTCGAATCAGTGAAGGCATTACGTGATCAACTGGTGGAGGCAGGACACCCCGTGCCTGCGATCGTTGCAGGCGGGACACCGACATTTCCGATGCATGCACAAGAATTCTGGGCCGAGTGTTCGCCGGGAACTTGCCTGCTGACTGATGCTGGCTACGGAACCGCCTACGAAGACATGGACTTTGTTCCCGCTGCGTTTGTGCTGACCCGAGTAATCAGCAAGCCAGGCGCAAATCGCATTTGTCTCGACCTCGGTCACAAAGCAGTGTCGGCAGAGAATCCGCTGGCCAACCGGGTCAGGTTTCCGGCGCTACCGGATGCGCAACCAGTGAGTCAAAGTGAGGAACACCTTGTCGTCGAGACTGCGCGTGCGGCCGACATTAGTGTCGGTGATCCTTTCTACGGATTGCCGTGGCACATTTGTCCCACCCTGGCACTCTACAATGAAGCAGTGGTCGTAGCGGAAGATGGAACCGTCAGCGAGTACTGGCCGATTCTCGCGCGGGCTCGGAGGATCACCCTTTGAGTTTGAGCAGGCGTTATGCCAGCACTTCTTTCACTACACGTGCTGGTTCGACTCCTGTCAGCTTAAAGTCGAGTCCCTGGTATTTGTAGGAGAATTGGTCGTGCTGAATGCCGAGCAGGTGCAGCATAGTGGCATGGAAGTCATGCACGCTGACGACATCCTCAACAGCATTGTATCCAAGGTCATCAGTCGCACCATGGCTGATGCCGCCCTTGATGCCTCCACCTGCCATCCAGATTGAGAATCCCTTAATGTGGTGGTCGCGGCCATTGCCCTGAGCCATTGGAGTGCGGCCGAATTCTCCGCCCCAGACGACCAGCGTGTCCTTGAGCATGTCACGCTGCTTCAGGTCTGTGATGAGGGCGTAGGTCGCCTTGTCTACGTAGCCTGCCGATGTTTTGATCGCGTTCTTAATGCCTCCGTGATGGTCCCAGCCGCGGTGGTAAAGATGGATGAATCGGGTGCCTCGCTCGGCCAGACGCCTGGCTAGCAGGCAATTGCTGGCGAAGCTCCCGTCGCCGGGTTGCGCGCCGTAAAGATCGAGCATGTCCGCGGGCTCGTCAGATAGGTCCATTAACTCAGGAACCGAAGCCTGCATTTGAAAGGCCATTTCATACTGCGAGATTCGTGTGGCGATTTCCGGATCGTTGACCATCTCAAAACGCTCACGGTTGAGAGCATTGACCGCCTCCACGACTGCGCGCTGGTCTTTACGGGTGACTCCACCTGGACTGCTCACGTAGAGGACCGGATCTCCCTTTGAATGAAAGTGCACTCCCTGATACTTGCTGGGCAAAAATCCACTGTGCCAGTGGCGGGAAGCGATGGGCTGGTCTTGACCGCCTCCAGACGATGTCAGAACGACGAACCCGGGAAGGTCTTCACTTTCGCTGCCCAGACCGTACTGGATCCAGGATCCCATGCACGGACGACCGGAAATTTGCGTTCCGGTGTTCATGAAGGTGTGCGCAGGATCATGGTTGATCTGCTTCGTTGTCATCGAGCGAATGATCGCGATGTCGTCTGCTAGTTTGCCAATGTTAGGAAGTATCTCGCTAATCTCCTGACCTGACTCGCCGAATCGCTTGAACCCATGTTGTGGCCCCAGGCACTTTAGCTTTTGTCCCTGTAGCTGGGCAATCGGTTGTCCCCTGGTAAACGAATCCGGCATCGGCTGGCCGTCCATCTTCGCCAGCTTTTCCTTGTAGTCATACGTCTCCAGGTGCGATGGCCCGCCTGCCATACAAAGGAAAATCACCCGCTTGGCTTTCGCCGCAGGGTTCGGCGTTATCGCGCCGCGCGAAATACTGGAGCCAGCACCCTGAGAGGAAAGGGCACCATCGGCGAGCAGCTGCCGCGTCAAGGCGAGCGATCCGATTCCAAGCGTTGAATTTCGTAGAAAACTGCGGCGATTTTGAGGATTCAGCATGGCGATCTCTCAGGGTCTCGGAGGATGGGCTTTTTGGCAAGAGCAATAGAGCAATGAAAAGGAACGGGGCAGATTCATGGAATCCGATACAAAAAAACCGCCCTGCCGTTATCAGCAGGGCGGTCATCAAAGATTGAACCAAAAACCAAGTTTGAAAAATCTACTTAGAATGTCGGTGCATAGCGTCCGTACTCCGCGTCTGACATGAATCCAAGCTCAGGTGGGAACTCGTTGATTCCGCTGGAAGGATTGATGTAGCTTGAGGTGTAAGGCACACGGAAACCATTCTTGTAAGTTGGGAATGGGAATGTGATCAACTCATAAATTCCATATCCAAAACGACGCACTGTGCGAACAGTACCGTTGACGGTTCCGAAGCCGGCAGCCGCAGTTGCGCCTTCAGCACTGGAGACGCGCGTCCACTGGCTGGGGATTTCAGTGAGGCCGTAAAGTAGGTTCGAAACGGCGCGGCTGAGCTTACGGACTTTGCCGTATTGGCCAGCTGGAGGATCTTGGATATCTGCGGTGACGGAGCCAATTACGGAGTAACCAGCGATTCCAAGGGTAACAAGGACTAGAGACAGCTTTTTCATAGGATAGGTAAGAAATTAGTGAGAAAGAAACGGTTGTGGCAATCTTTTATTGTGAAAAAATCAGAAATTTTTATCGATCACTGCAAGTGGTTTATTGTAAGCGAATTCCAAATTCATCGAATGCTGAAATAACGGCCTTTGAGAGCTCTTGAGGGGTCTGCCCCCTGAACATTCGGGTCAAAGCGCGCTCATGAGGGCTTCCTTTTTTGAAGATTATGGAGTCAGGAGGTGTTCGCAGAATCTCTGGAACGTCTTCTTCGGTGAGAACAATCTTGCCTTCACTTGCATCGACAGCTTCGACTTTCTCCACATATTCACGCAGGGCGCCGTTGAATTCTTCAAGGTATGGTTTAACTCCCGGTTTTGCCTGGCGGATCGCTTCGGTGTAGGCGCAGATGGCTTCTCCTTCTCCTCGTCCGGCCAGATGCATGAAGTAGTAAACGTAGAGCATGGAGGACGAATAATTCATCACGGCCGCCTCTCCTTTGGTCTGATTCCACTCGCGGGAATTCACTTTGAACAGCTTTGTCGCGGGAAGGATGGTGTGGGAGCTCTGTCGAAAGCCGCCCTCCCAACGAGCGATTCCATCTTTAATCGCATTCTTGCGGGCGCTTTCGCTAAAGCGGAATTTACCATTCGAGTAGGGTAGAGACGACATGTATTCGGCCATCCCTTCGACCATCCAGGTCGGCATGTGCTTGAGCCAGTCGTGCATCACCTGGTGGGTGATTTCATGGATGAGTGTGCTGTTATCGTATTCACCGTTCTTCTTCCGCAGTTCGCTGCCGACCCGCTTCAGGTTCAGCCCTTCCATGGGAACCAGGATATGCCGCTCTAGTGGAATGTAGACACCTGCCGTGCCGAGCATTCCGCCCGCCGCGTAGTAGTCGAAACGATCGCCAAACAATCGAATCACAAAGTGTCCTTCTGGAGGCTTTGGGTCAAGTCGCAACGGGAGTGCTGCGACGGCAGCAAATGTGGCTTCGAAGGCGAGCGAGAAATCTTTGATCAGGCTGCCTGCGATCTTGCTGTCAGAGTGGAACTTGAAGTGCTTGGTGGTATAGACAAAATCTTTATTGCTCTCGTCTTCCTTGACTGTCGCAACTTCCACCTCACCACTAACATCAACCTCGTCCGGCCAGCGGATTCTCCGGGTACGCCATTTGACGACATAATTCCGATCCGCTTCACTCAACTTCAGCAGGCTGACATTGGACACTTTTCCTGTCGACAGCCTGAGCCTGGCGACATTTTTCTCTACTGAAAGGAGCTTGGCAGAAAGTTTTCGCCCTATGGTGTCGGTCCAGATTCGTTCTTCTGCGACAGCTGATATTGCGGACAGGGCGAGGATGCCGACACCCAGCAAACGAGTGAGGCTCTTGATCGACTGGGTCCATCTGATCGACATTGCAACAGTGTAACGGATGTCAGGATTTTCGTCAAAGGGATCCGCCTTTCTGCTTCACTGTGAGCGCTGTGGGCAATAAGTGAGGATCTTGCCTTGCCATTCGACTAGAATTGCTGGATAGCACGCACATGAGCAGTCCAACTTCTTCCTTTCGTCGTGTCGTGATCCTGTTTTCTGGCCAGGGAGCCCAGAAAGTGGGGATGGGCAAAGATCTTGTTGAGGCATTTCCTGCGGCGCGGAAACTTTTTGCAGAAGCTGATGAAGCCCTGAGCATGGATTTGACCAAGGTCATGTTCGAAGGCCCAGAAGCTGAGCTCACTCGAACATCGTATTGCCAGCCAGCGCTTTACCTTCATGGTTTCGCGTGTCTGAAACTGCTGCGCGACCGGGTCGATATTGATATCGCTGCGGCAGCGGGGCTTTCACTGGGGGAATTCACCGCGCACGCCTCCGCAGGCACGTTCAGTTTTGTCGATGGCCTCCGTTTGGTGGCAAAACGTGGTCAGTTCATGGAACAGGCGTGTGAAGCAACGGAAGGTTCAATGGCGGCGATGATAGGGGGCGATGCAGTAGCAGTGGAAAAGCTTGCGGCGCAGGTGGGCGTCGACGTTGCGAACTACAATGCACCTGGGCAGATTGTAGTGTCGGGTGCAAAGAGCGGTGTGCAGCAGGCCATTGCCGGGGCTAAGGAAGCTGGCATCCGGATGGGTAAGGAACTCAAGGTGGCTGGTGCCTACCATTCGTCATTGATGGACTCGGCCCGAGTCAAGCTTGCTGCAGAGTTAGCATCTGCTGAAGTGATGCCGCCTCAGTTTCCGGTGGTCAGCAATGTGACGGCGGCAGCGGTGTCAGATCCTGCGGAAATTCGGTCGACACTGGAGGCGCAGGTGACAGGATCCGTGCGCTGGTCTGAGTCGATGGATGGCCTGCTGGATGCAGGAAATGATCTTTTTATTGAGCTTGGGCCTGGAGGTGTTCTTGCCGGGCTCATGGGGCGCATCCGCAAAGGCACTAATGTTATTGGAATCCACGATGTCGCATCGTTGGAAGCCGCTGTCGCTGCATTGAAGTAGGATTTCGCGCAACAACGATGCCTATTTTTTTTCCTTTGGGCTCACTGGGCGTTTTGGTTTTGGGCTCACAGGGCGTTTCAATTCTGCAGGCATCGAGCGGATATGGATATCCGTCTGCGGGAAGGCAATTTCGATTCCCGCTTTGCTGAATGCATGGTCTACCGCGAAGAAGAGTTCATTCTTCGCAGGCAACATGTCTACAATGGAACCTACATGGGCGCGGAGTTGGAAGTTGAGTGCACTATCACCGAACGCCGTGAACAACACATCCGGCTTGGGATCCTTGAGCACCCGGTCGTTTTCGCTGGCGAGTCTCAGCAGAATTTCTCGAGCCTTTTCGGTGTCTGAACCATAAGCGATGCCGACCGGAACCTCGATGCGCAGGATGCCATCGGAAAGTGTCCAGTTAATCAATGTCCCGGTGATGAGTTCTTTGTTAGGGACAACAAGTTCACGGTTGTTGAATTGAAGAATCGTCGTCGCACGGATGCGGATTTGTGTGACCTTGCCTGAGGCATCGCCAATCGTTACCACATCACCGAGCCGGATCGGGCGTTCGAATAACAAAATCAATCCAGCGACGAAATTGGCAAAAATTTCCTGCAAGCCAAAGCCAATGCCGAGAGTGACGGCTGCGGCGATCCACTGCACATTGGACCAACTGATGCCAATTTTACCGAAGGCCAGGACGATGCCAATGATCACGATGACGTATCGGATGGTCGTAGTGAATGCGAAGTTGCCGCCTGGTTCAAGATTGATGCGCCGCAGCAGCGTCAGTTCAAGGAGGCCGGGGACATTTTTCGCAGCGACGGTCGTCAGCACCAGCATGACCAGTGCTACCAGGACATCCTGCATACTAACACCACCAGATGTGGGGCGAATCAATTCTGGCAGCGAATTCGAAATGCCACTGCTGACGTCCGTGCCATTGCTGGTCGCAGTGGCAGAACCCGTTAACAACGAAGTGCTACTAAGTGCCGATCCGGCAGCCGAGGTTGTCGAAGTTTCGCTGGAATCAGGCCATATGATAAAGCCGTCCAAAACGGAAAGAGCAGGCAGGGTAGGGGCCCAGATTGCCCATAGCCCGAGGGCCATCGCCGTGATGGCGACTGCACGCGTCAGGCGGGCAGTTTGTTCTTCCACCTCTACCACATTGACCGCCTCTGCCTTCACTTCCTCCAGAGACGGAACTGCCTGGGGCTTTGGCGATGTCTCATCCACTGCGGCGGTGGCAATATGCGGAGTCTTCGCTCGTTCCGCTAGAAACGATTCTCTGCGCCGCAGCGCCTGTTCAATCGCCAGTCTCCGCCGCGATACTAAAACCCATCGCAAAATCAACCGGCTCATTATCCAAGTGAGGATGATGAGCCAGAAGGACTGCGCAACAAGCATGCGCAGAGTCAGCATCGATGTGAAGAAGCCAAGAGCTGAGCCAATAAAGAGGCACCCCGGAATGATCAATGCGATCGCCAGCCAGAGCTTCGCAATAGGAGACGGGCTTCCCTTGTGGAGAATAAATTTCTTGCTGGGACGGAGTAGGGCCACTGCCAGCAGCGCGATCGAAATCATCATCCACAAGAAAAACAGCCGACCTTGCTCGGAGCTGGTAACTTCTGAACCACCGAGTGCCTGGGTAGAGTGGACATCCGTCAGGGCAACCGTTAGAAAAACAGCAGGCAGCATGATCGGAAGAAACCACTTGAGGTGGGAATGCAGAAGCTGGGTGCGCTCTCTCTCCATGCGAAAGTGCGATTCAAACAGACCGTACGGTCGACTGCATGCGGATGTGAAGCCGATCAGTCCTGAGAATAGTGCAGCGTATGTGAATCCTTTAGACACAGATTCATCGTCACCCATCCATGCCATTCCTCCCAGCAGAACAGGAAGGGTAAGCGCGACGACAAGGGAAAGTCCCAATGCCTGCAGCGTAGGGCTGAACGTTGTGCAGTTACGAAGAGCGGCTTCGTTCCCTGCTTTCTCAATCCTGCCATAAAACTTCCTGCGGCTTGCCAGGAGGAATAGATACAGCATTCCAAAAAACAGTCCCTCCATCCAATGCTCTTGAAACGATTTGAGCCATTTCTGAAGATGATTGACGAAAAATTGGCGCACCGCATCTGCTTCTGATGGGATGTCAGTGAGGCTCAATTTGCCGAGGCTGGGCAACCATAGCAGGCGCTCATCTAAAAATCGATGATACTCAATCGCTTCATTTCGCGTGCGCGTGATAACCTCATTGGTTTCCTGCAAAGCATCCACATACGCCTGATAGTCCTTGATTAGAGCAGTCAGTGTGTCCCTGCGATCGTTCACCAGTTTTCGCGCAACATCC
>JBNMNB010000227.1:0-12070 GCA_051270635.1 Verrucomicrobiales bacterium
AATTGAAAAACAGTGAGGCCAGTCTGTCATCAGAAATAGAAGCAGCTCGGCTCTCTCTCTCTGGTGTGCATCAAAAAATGATCGAATTAGGGAAACGAACGACTCGGAATGACGGTTCTACAGACGTTTCGGATATCAGATTGCGCGAACTAAGTCTTCAGATCCCTCCTTTGGAGAGAGAAGTTCAGACCAATGAGCAAATTCTGAGCAATATTTTGAATGAAACGAGTCTGGAGAAGAAGCTTGCGATGGATGAGTTTGCGGCAAACACGGCCGTTCAAGACGCTAAGGTCTCGATAGATAAAGCGAAGAGTGACCTTGAGATAAACGGGGAGGGTCTTGGGGGGAATCACCCTGATTTAATCAACATGAACCGAAGCCTGAGCGAGGCGCAGACAAAGCTGACGAACGCTGTGAGTGCGGTCGCATTCCAGCTCAAAGATAAGCTTGAGATAGCGCGTGCTCAGTTAGAAAAGGCTCAGGCAGATATGGCCTCGCTTTCTAATGAAATGGGAGGACGCAGTGAATACGCTGCTGAGTGGGCAAACCTGGAGACAAAGAAAGAACAGTATCAGAATCGGATAAAGGCGAACCAGAATAACCTCGATAAGATCAGACTGTCGGTCGAGGCGGGGCTGTCTAAAATTGAATCACTGGATAATGCTCTACCTAACTATGGCCCGGTCACGCCTGATAAGCGACTTGCTCTAGTAGCTAGTCTGGCAATCTTCAGTCTGTGTCTAGTAGGGCTACCCGTTGTTCTTGGGCTAATGGATACACGCTTGAAGTCGATTAATGAAATCGAGAAATTTCTCGGCGTGGATGTTCTTGCGACGGTTCCAGCCAAGAAGGAGAGCGAGATCGAAGATCTTGGATTGGCGGTGATGATGGCCAATGACGACGCCATTGTCGAAAGTTTCCGCGTTCTCTACAGTTCTCTTAGAATGGTTTCGAGCCAGGATTCGCCGCAGACCATGCTTGTTACCAGTTCTGCGCCCTCTGAAGGTAAATCGTTTATTTCCACAAACCTTGCTGCCTTCTTTGCAGAGCAAGGCAAGCGTACATTAATTATTGACTGCGACTTCCGCAAACCAACTCAGCATCGAAACGTCAAAGAATCGAATGATCAAGGCGTGATACGTTGGTTCCATTCAGATGAACCAGTGCCACAGGATCCCGATCAATTCGGCGAATCTAAAGCGCTGGGATTCCTTGCTCTCGGAGAAAGTGAGAACCTCTTCCTGCTTCGCGCAGGCGGAACTTCAAAATCACCAACGGCGATGATTGAATCGAATCGTTTTGCGCAGTTGATACACTCATTG
This sequence comes from Verrucomicrobiales bacterium, assembly GCA_051270635.1. Taxonomy (GTDB): domain Bacteria; phylum Verrucomicrobiota; class Verrucomicrobiia; order Verrucomicrobiales; family DEV007; genus JAGROY01. Next base: position 1,323 of record JBNMNB010000227.1, read on the forward strand.
CGTGCCTACTTCGATGTGATCCTGTTCGATACGCCACCCGTTGGACTTTTTCCTGATGCATTGTTCGTCGGCGACTACACAGATGAAGCAATTTTTGTTACAAAGTTTCGTGAACTGAACCGCCACAAAGTGAAGTTCGCATTGAGCCAGCTGCAAAAGTCGGGTTGCAACGTTCTCGGAATTGTCGTGAATCATCTGACGAGTCGTGCGACCTCTGGCTATGGCTACGGTTACAGCGACTACGGATACGGTAACTACAGTTCAAAAGACTACGCCCGCTATTACGCAACCGATGACAGCAAGTAAGGTGGCATCGTCCAGCGAAGAATCACTGACCGATTGCGACTACTGGGAAACGTATTACGACCGGCATCGCAAGGCAGTGGCTGAACCGGGTATCATTCGGACAGTCGCATCCCAGTACGATGACTGCTGGCAGTTGGCCTATGATGCTGCGGGACATAAGGTGAAGTCAGTCTGCGAGATCGGATGCTACCCCGGGCGCCACTTGGCTTACGTAGCAGGAAAGTATTCATTGCAGGCGATTGGCGTAGATTTTAATTCTGATGTGCAAACCATTCAGGATAACTTTGATGCGATGGGAGTCACCGATTCAGTGATCAGAAACGCTGACTTCCTGAAGTATGAGCCCCAGGAAAAGGCGGATTTCGTGTTTTCGATTGGGTTTATAGAACACTTCGTGAACGTTCAGGAAGTGCTCGACCGTCATCTGGAATATCTTAACCCTGGAGGATCGCTTTTCATTTCAATCCCTAACATGCGCGGGTTGATCCATCCCTATAAGCTGCTTGTCGATCGCGCAAATCTCAGAATTCATAACTTGGAAACGATGAGGCTTCGGGTCTTCAAGGAATTCGCCGCAAGGAATTCGTTAACCACTCATAAGCTAAAGTATCAAAATGGCTTTCCGGTGAATGTTCACCAATCGCTCAATCTATTTCAAAAGCTGATTTACTATCCTGCAAAGATTGTTTCGAAGCGCCTCGATCCTCTGATCCGTCGTTTCCCCAGCAGATTCTACTCAGGAGAGATGGTTGCACTTTTTACGCGCTGATGTGTGGTTTTTTTGGAGAATTCTCTCCGACAGGGAATCTCCTTGCCGAGCCGGATTTTCGCCAGCTGCTGAATCTAAGTAAGCATCGCGGGCCGGATGCTCAGGCGGTGCATCGCGACCAGATCTGCGCCATGGGATTCAATCGCCTGGCCATTCTCAATCTGTCGCCCGAATCGATGCAGCCGATGTGCAGCCCGAGTGGCCGATTCGTTCTCACTTTCAACGGCGAGATCTATAACTTTCGAGAGCTGGCGAAAGCGCATGGTCTGCAAGATATCCCACTCTGCCAGGTTTCGGATACGGCAGTTGTGGCGCATCTTCTCGATAGAGTTAGCCCTTTCGAGCTGGCGAAATCGCTGGATGGAATGTTCGCCATTGCCATTGTCGACCGCGAAACCCAAACGCTTTCATTGGTCAGGGATTTTGCGGGTATCAAACCGCTTTTCTACGGGACGTCTTCAGATCGGATCGTTTTTGCTTCTCAGTTTGACCAAGTTTTCAAACATCCCTCGTCATCAGGTCGCACGACGAATCCGCGTGTTCTTAGGGACTACCTGCAATTGGGCTACATGCCAGCGCCGGAAACGCTGTTTCAAGAAGTTCGTCAGCTCGAGCCTGGGGCAATCGTCACCATTGATGCCGATCTTCGTGAGAAGCGGAGTTTATATTACCGTCTCCCTGATGTGCAGTCAGGTGCACTAATTCAAGAATCAAGTGAGGATGCGCTAGCGACGGTTTCAAAATCACTCATTGATGCATGTCGTCAGTCACTTGTCTCCGATGTTGAATTGGGAGCGTTCGTTTCTGGGGGTATTGATTCTCCCTTAATTGCGGCAATCGCGAAACAGGAAATGCCGGGTCTTCGCGCCTATACGATTGGCGTGGATGATCCTGAGTTGAATGAAGCAGAAATCGCTCGCGAGTATTGTAAGGCGCTGGAGATTCAACAAACCGTATTGGCTCTCAGCGAGAAGGAAATTGTCAGTCAGAAAGAAGCGCATTTCAGAGCGTTCAGTGACCCGATCGGTGACTATAGTTCTTTGCCCACTTATGCCATTACGCGGGAAGCGAAGCGTCATGCGACCGTCATGCTGTCCGGAGATGGAGGGGACGAACTCTTCTGGGGGTATCCTAGGTTTTACAAATTTGTAGATCAGCGCAGATTGCTGGCCTTGCCATCACAACTGAGGCAATTAGTGTGTTGCGGTCTACGAACCGTTGGGCGAAAGACCAGCCATGGGATTGCAGACGGCCTTGGCAATTGGGTGTTGGATACCCAAACGCAAATGTTGCAATCCGACTTGGATGCGATTTTGCCCGGTCAGCGGGAGAATTCTAGCGGCCTGAGGTCGCTCTATCATTACCAGGGGGGCTACTCCAGTGAAGCAGTTGCACACTGGCTCCGCTACAATGAATTCTATGGGCACTTGCAACGGGTGCTGGCAAAGGTCGACCGGGCAAGTATGGGAAATAGTCTGGAAGTCAGAGTTCCGTTTTTATGTAAGAAGGTCATTGAAGCTGCATGGAAACTCCAGTTCGATGCCTCCAATCGAGAGCCTAAGCAGCTTTTGAAAAGAGCATTGAAACCTCGACTCCATCCAGCGATAATCAACCAGCGAAAAATGGGTTTCAGCGCGCCCATTGACAGCTGGCTTAATTCAACGTTCAAAGATGAAGTGCGAGAATTCGCGCACCATCCCGTATTCGCGGACGATCTCATCGACAAACGCGCGACCATCAATCTAACTGAGAGATTTTACCGTGGTGAGCATGATCACGGCTGGGCGGTTTGGCTTGTCTATAGCCTGCAAAAGTGGGCAAGCGTTCACCTGAATCCGATGACAGTCGCCCGTTGAACTATGTCCACCGCACGAAAGGCAGGGCATGCAGCAGGTGCACTCTTCTTAAGGAAGTGTTGGACGTCGATCATCAATATCGGCGTCATTGCCTATCTCGCAAGGACTCTGCCTCTGGAGGAGATCGGTGTTGTCGGTGTTTGCGCAACGATACTGTCGTTGATTCAGATTCTCGCCGTCAGTGGGATCAGCGAGTATGTGATCTTCTTTCAAGGCTCTGAGGATGCGCGTCGTGATGTTACTAATTCGGCATTCTGGTTGAACCTCTTTGCTGCTGTTGCGGTTGTCATTGTTAGTGTCATTCTAGCTCCATCAATTGCGGATCAATTTGATGATCATCCATCGATGGGGCCAGCTCTTCTAGTTCTGCTTGCTGGATTTTTTGCTTCCACGATTTCCTCGATTCCAAAAGCCCTCTACCGAAAGGAGATCAACTATGGCCCGCTGGTGTTCATGGAGACTATCCAGGAGACTGCTGTGGCAATTGGTAAAGTGTTCCTTGCCTGGCAGGGGTTTGGGGTCTTCAGTCTTGTGCTGCCGCCTGCGATCATCAGCCCAATCATAGCTGGCATGTTCTTGTGGAAATCGCCATTGCGTTTGAAGAACTCGTTCGACATCCACCATTGGAAAGCGATTTTCTCCTACACCCGGCATATCATCGGGGCTCGCATTCTTACGCGCGCTGCGAACGAAGGAGATAACATAATAGTTGCTAAAGTTCTGGGGCTTCAGGCAGCAGGTGTCTACGCCCTGGCATACAGGATGGCGAATATTCTCTTTCTTTCTTTGATGCCAGTAGTCGTGGATGTGTCGATGCCGGTTTTTGCACGTATCTCAGCAGATCGACGACGCTTGTTTCTTCGCTATGCGACGATGCTTTCATTGATCATGTTTGTAATGTTCCCGGTAATGCTGCTTTTATTCGTGAATGCCAATGAACTTGCAGAGATCATCTACGGTAAGATCAAGATTGGTGAATATCTGTCGATTGAAGAATTTGGGATGCTTGTGCAGGTTTTGATGATCAGTGTTTTTGGCCGCTGTATCAGTAGTCCGACGGGAGGACTTTTCAATGCCACGGGCAAGCCGCACATAGGGCTTTGTTTCGTCTGCGTGTTTACACCTCTGTTTCTCGGGACGCTTTATTTTACCAGCGGCTTTGGGCTAATGGTTGCAGCCTCCACAGTTGCAATCTTCTTTACCGTTGGACAGGCGATCCAGGTGTGGCTCGCGAGTTCGAAAGTCTTTGAGATGCCACTGCGAAAGACGGTCTCCCGAGTGCTGCCCTACCTTATTCCCTCAACGGTTGCGGCTGCAATTGCATTGGTTTCTCGCAACTTCGTACGCACGGAGAATTTATTCGTTCATGTCATTCTGGTGAGCACCATCTTCAGTGTCTGCTATGGAATTCTTTTCCGCCTACTGGCTTCGCGGGAGTTATTTCGAATTGTGCAAACACTGCAAGCCATACATCCTCGACTGGGCTCTGTTGCCAAAAAACTTTCCTGGCCACATTCTGGCGCATTGGCCCGATTAAAAAAAGCATAGTAGCTTCTCCACTTTTGATAGATCCGTGAATTCTACAGAGGATACCCAGACCTGCTCCGTACCATTGATTCCGTTAGACCAACGGTATCTGGTAACTATCGGTGCCGACTCTTTTCTGAGAGAGAAGCCGTGCAGTGCGACTGGCGAATTGGATCTGCGGGCGATCTGCGTTTACCTGGCGACCGGAATTTTCCTGGGAACCGATACGTTCTTCAAAGATCTCCATACTGTTGAGCCTGGGACGAAGTTCAAAATGTCGAGAGATGGGAAAATAACAGGTGACACTGAAGTCAGAAAGAGATGGGCACCTGAAGAACAGGCGAAAATTGGTGATGATGACCAGGATAGCCTAATCGATGAGATGGAGGCGATCCTTGCGGATTGTATCGATTCCAAAGGACAACAACGTATGATTGGCCTTTCCGGTGGGCTGGATAGCCGAACGCTAGCGGGAACGATCGGTGTGGACCCATCCGTGCAGAGTTACTCCTATGAATTTGAAGGAGGAAGAGACGAGAATTGCTTTGGCCGGGAAATCGCAATTGCGTGCGGATTTGAGCATCGTGAGCATAGCATACCAACTGGTTATCTATGGCGAAATATTGATCGAATTATTGATCTGACTGCTTGTTACGCTGAGTTCACCCATCCGCGCCAGCTTGCCATTACAGACTCGCTTCCTGGTAGTGATGTTAGCCTGATCCTTGGGCATTGGGGGGATGTGATTTTTGACGATTTTGGGGTGGATGAGGATCTTGGAAATCGAGAGCTGGCGGATTTTCTGCAGAAAATGCTCATTAAGTCCAGTGGACTGACCCTTGCACAGGAAATTTGGAAGCTGCACTTTTCTGATTCATTTGATACCTATCTCTCAAGCCGCCTTGAACAGGCTCTGAGTGCAGTGGGAGGAGGCGCAAATGATCGCCTCCGGGGATTCAAAAGTTTGAATTGGGCGCATCGCTGGACGTCCGTTAATCTGTCTGTGTTCGGTGCCAATGGCGCGAAATTGAAAGCGCCATTTTATGACGAACGATTGGTCGAACTTTCCTGGAAGCTGCCGCAGAGAATGTTGAAGGGGCGAAAATTTCAAGTGGAATACATCAAACGAACGAGTCCAGCATTAGCCCGTATTCCGTGGCAATCGTGGGAACCCTTTAACCTCTACACTTACGAGAATTATCGCTCGTTGAGCGCGTTGCCTGTGCGCATCGGTAAGAAACTTTCTAGAAATATCAAACGTCTAAGGGATGGTAAGCGGGTTAGACAAAATTGGGAAAACCAGTTCCTAGGTGATGAGAATGCGAAACAGCTTCAGCGGTGGCTCAAAGATACGCCAGAACTGACCGATATTGTTCCTGGAAATCTTGTTGAAGAAACACATGCTGCCTTCCTAGGTGATCCACGTGGACACTGGCACGGAGTTTCGATGCTGCTGACATTGGCAGTCTTCTCTAAGAACCTTTCGCGTTGGGTTGATGGAAAGTAATCGCACATCAGCATTGGCCTCGATTGGATTTTTCGTAGGTGAGGTTCCCTGCCCGCCATTCATCGCGACATTGGTGAATGGGATTGCGCAATCCAGATCAGTGGTCGTGTTCGGTGCGGATGCGGGCGGGCGCGAAACTGGATTCGTTGCGGGAGTCGTCGTGGAAAAGTGGCCACGATCCCGACTGAAGCGATTGTTCTCACTTGTTTCTGGCTTTTTGAAGTTAGCTATCACTGATGCGGAGGCCTGTCGTCGGCTTTGGAGATACGCAGCAGTGGATGGTTGGCGATTATCTGTTAATCGCTTGATACAGGGGCTGCCTTTGATGATTCATCGCCCGGATATCGTCCACGTCCAATGGGCGAAATCACTGCGGCAGGTGATGGAGATGCGAGAGCTTTATTCATTTCCCATCGTTCTAAGCTTGCGTGGAACACAAATCACCAGTTCTCCACTCGCGGATACTTTTTTGCGCCGCCGATATGAGGAGGATTTCCCAATGGTGGAAGGCTTTCACGCAGTTTGTCATTCTATTAAGAATGATGCCATCCGACTCGGCGCGCCTGCCGAGCGTGTTTCCGTTGTCTATTCGGGCGCAAGTGACGAGCTGCTGGACCTCCCACTGGTTCCGCTAAAGAAGCCGCTCAAGCCGCTTAGAGTATTGTCTGTTGGGCGCATTCATTGGAAGAAGGGATATCATTGGGCACTTGATGCCGTGGCAGAATTCCAGCAAACGCACGCAATTGAGTATCGAATTATCGCTGGTGGACCAGATGAGGAATTGCGCTGGCAGATCGCGGAACTCGGGCTGCAGGATTCGGTGCGGTTTCTATCGCGAATGACGCGCGCAGAAGTTTTGATTGAAATGCGTGAGACTGCAGATGTGTTATTGGTTCCCAGTGTTGATGAAGGAATCGCCAACGTCGCCATTGAGGCCATGGCAGTGGGATTGCCAGTCATCGCGACGCATTGTGCAGGAATGCCAGAGCTGATAGCCGATGGCGAGACAGGGTTATTGTGTGACGTATGGACGCCGGGTTCCATGAGTCGTGTGTTGCAGACTTTTGCTTCGATGAGTGTGGAGGATCGCGAAAGCATGCGCTCGCGTGCTCGTAGCTCGATCAAAGACAGCCGCACTGTGCAGGCATTATTTTCGCAGATGATTGCGCTCTACGATCGAGTGGGCACGGGCTCAACCATCACAAACTGATGAAGAGAGAATCGATCGGATTGGTGATGGCGTTGACCCCAAGGTATTCGGAAACGTTCCTGTCGTCGAAGATACGCGGGCTCACCGATGATGGTTTTGATGTCAGGGTATTTGTGTCCAGTGGTCAGCGGGCAAAAAGAACTTATCCAGCATTGCCTATCGATCGCAGCAGGAAAATTCGGTCAGCCATTCTATCGATTTGGGCGTGGTGTTCGTTAATGTTATTACGGCCCAATCGAGTGATTCGCTTTGCGGGAAAGGAACGTGAGTTGGGGCGCGGATGGGTGCGAATTTTGCAAGGATTGGCACTCTTTCAGCATGTTCTGATGCATGCGCGACCGGGTTGGTTGCATTTTGAATTCGCATCTCTGACGATTGGAGCAGAATCCCTGGCCTCTGCGATCGATGCAAAAATGGGTGTTAGTTTGAGAGGGCATGACATCACGAGTTTTCCACTGAAGCATCCCGGCTGTTACGATCAACTATGGAGAAGAGTAGATCAGGTGCATGCGATTTCGGATGATCTGATTCATGCTGCGCATTTCGTTGGTATGCCAGAGTCCGTTAAGGTCACTAAGATTCCTCCAGCTGTGGATACAGCATTTTTTGATCGTGCTAGTTGCAGTTGCATGGGACGAGACGACTCAGACGCAATTCAGATTTTAACTGTAGCTCGCCTGCATTGGAAAAAGGGATTGGATTATATGCTGGTGGCCTTGAAGGTTCTCTCGCAGCGTTCCCCGGATTTTAATTGGAGGTTTACCATTGTCGGCTGCGGTGGGCAGGAGGAGCGACTAAGGTTCTCCGTCGCTGAGTTGGGCCTGGAGGATCGTGTCGTCTTCACAGGAAAATGTGCGCCACCTCTCTTGAGGGAGAAATACGCGCAATCGGATATCTACGTGCAGAGTAGTCTGCAGGAGGGATTCTGTAATGCTGCACTAGAAGCGCAATCTATGGAGTTGACTTGCATTGTGTCCGATGCGGAAGGATTGCAGGAAAATGTTGGGAGTTTTGGGGTCGTGGTGCCGAAAAGAAAGCCTGAGATGCTGGCGGCTGAGCTTGCAAAAATCATGCACCAGCCAAAAAAAGAACGACAGAGGATTGGGAGGCTTGCAAGGCAGCGGGTGATCGCAGAATTTGATCTCACAAAGCAGAGGGGCCAGTTCCGCCAATTCTTTAAGTCGATAGCCGAATGAATGCGGTGGCAAGCATCGTCAGTAGGGTTATGCTACTATATTTTCAGTGTTCCGTTCTCTCAGATTCGTTAAGCCAGGTTGGTGGATGTTGCTTCCGCAGGGGAAAGGTGTGTCTGCGTTTGTCAATGTGGAGACGCTCTCAGGTGCCGATTTGGAACTGTTGGATCTCGATGAGGCCTACGATTCCCGAGCTGCCAGGCAGTGGGATGCTGCCTATTTGGGATTCTACAGGGGATTGATTGCGACTCCTGAGAACGCGCTTGAAATAGTGGGAGAAGCTTCCGCTGCGGACGAGTATCGCTTTCTTAGAAAGTATTTTTCGCCATTATGGGGAATCGCTTTTCTTGTGGTGCGATGTCTTTGTTTCTTTAATCCTCTTGTTGAATTGCGTGGCTTTCTTCGATCGCGAAGTGTTGCGCGAGTTGACGTGTGGAGTCATCTAAAGGAGTCGGGCAATTTTGAGCAGATGGATTTGAGATCCAATCGCAAGGTGTCGGTGGTTATTCCGACGTTGAACCGCTACGAATACTTGAAGGATGCGCTGCACGATCTTGAGGCGCAGACATACAAGAATTTCGAAGTGATCGTGATTGATCAATCGCAGCCGTATCGCGAGTCCTTCTATGCTGGGTTCGAATTGGATATCCATTTAATCCGACAGGAGGAACCTGGCCTTTGGAAAGCACGCAACTCAGCGGTGCGAAGCAGCCGTGCCGATGCTATTCTTTTGTTCGATGACGATTCCAGAGTCGATGCTGACTGGATTGCTCAGCACTTGGGATGTATTGATGCTTATTCTGCAGATATTTCTTCCGGTGTTTCCTTGTCGACTGTTGGCGACCGAGTTCCTGAGTCTTACCGCAATTATCGACAAGCGGACCAACTCGATACCGGCAATGCGCTTGTGAATCGCAATGTGTTTGAGGCCATTGGATTGTTTGACGAGCAATTCGAAGGACAGCGGATGGGAGACTCGGAGTTTGGTCTGCGCGCTTATCTAGCCGGGTTTAAGATTGTTTCCAGTCCGGATGCAAAGCGTGTGCATCTCAAGGTGGAGTCGGGCGGGCTGCGCCAGATGGGAAGCTGGGATGCTTTTCGCCCAAAGAGTCTGCTCGCTCCACGACCTGTGCCTAGTGTACTATACCTGTTACGTAAGTATTTTGGGAATGCGGATGCAATGAAGGCGATCGTCGTTTTGATCCCTCCTTCTGTGGTGCCATACCGCTTGAAGGCCAATCGCTTGTTGCGCGGAATTGCCTATGTAGGGGCCGTGCTTTTGAGTCCGTTGCTGTTCCTTCAGGCGGCGCGATCCTGGCGCGAAGCCTCCTGTAAACTGCGTGAAGGGGCGCGTATACCTGTACTGGATTCTTGAATGTGATGACAGGTATGACTGGACTGCAGGAGAAGCGCATCCTTATCTTCACTTCTGAATTTCCGCCGCAGCCAGGAGGGATCGGCAATCACGCCTGGAGCCTGGCGTGTGAACTGTGTCGAAGAGGTGCCAGTGTAAGGGTGATTACAGAAGGTCGTGTGGGCGGTGGAGATGACGAGCAGAATTTTGATGCGCAGGCACCATTTGAAATTTATCGAGCGCCCTTTTCGATCGTGGGTGTCCGGCAACTGCGTCGAATCCTCCTCTACCTAAGGCAGCTTCACCGATGGTCTCCGGAATTTGTAGTGGCAAGTGGGCGCTTTCCTTTACTGATGTCGGCATTGATTTCCAATGGCTCCAACCGTGTAGCCGTGTTGCATGGAACAGAGGCTGGAGTGCCTGGATCATTTGTGCGAAAGGCTACCCTTGCAGCAGTGCGGAAATTTTCGACGGTGATCGCTGTTTCACATTTTACACGATCTTACTTTGAACTCGATCAAACGGATCCCAGGGTGTCAGTGATACCCAATGGCGTGGCTGCGGATCGTTTTCCAGAGACTGGCAATGACCAATCGCTATTCGGCGGCAGTCCGCTTCTCACCACTGTGGGAAACGTAACGCGTCGAAAAGGGCAGGACAACGTCATTAGAGCTTTGCCTGCTCTGGTAAAGCGGTATCCGGAAATTGTCTACCACGTTGCTGGTATTCCAACAGAAAAGGAGGCGTTCATCGAGCTCGCAAGGAAACTGAACGTTGCGGATCACATCGTTTTTCACGGGGCGGTTTCAGAGGCAAAATTGCGAGATCTGCTGGCGGCTACGGATGTGTTTTTGATGTTGAGTGCCACGACTGAGAGTGGCGATGTGGAAGGGTTTGGAATTGCCATTCTCGAAGCAAATTCGCTGGGAGTGCCAGCGGTTGGATCACGAGGATGTGGAATTGAGGATGCCATCGATCATGGCGCCACCGGGTTATTGGTAGATCCAGGTGATGATGCATCAGTAG
>JBNMNB010000228.1:0-12061 GCA_051270635.1 Verrucomicrobiales bacterium
GGATCGGCATCTACTCGGATAGCGCCACCCTGGAAGTCGGTGAACACGCTGTTGAAGTAAGAGCCAGCCCAGTTGTCTTTGAGGCGGAAGACGTAGTTTTCTTGCGCATTGGCTGAGCCAGCACCAGCGCCGATGTAGGTAGCATTGTAAACCTGTGTGCGTGCGAACGGCTCGAGCACTTTGTTGGGGCTGTCGCCACCATCGTGCTCACCAGCGTAGTTGGAACCTTTGCCAACGTTCTTTTGGATCGCGAACCAAAACTGATTGGTGCCGCGGTATCCCTGGTCGATATCGAAGGATTCGTCTTCGTTGAAAGCCATGACCATGTAGCGAGTGTTGACAGTGCCACCGAAGAATTCGACGCCATCGTCCGAGTTGTTGAACACTTCAACATACTCGATCGTTGTTCCACGTCCGACCGCCCCTAGAGTGAGGCCGTTGATTTCTTCGTCCTGCTGGAACTCGAAGCCCCCATTGCGGATCGAAACGAAGCGCAGCACGCCTGAGTTGTCGTCATCGTCGAGACCGCCGTATTTGATGTTGTCATCGTTGCCACCAGAAGGGAAACCTTCGATCTCGCGCTCGTTGAGCACAGGATTTGACGGGTTGATGATTGGATTGTCCGCATCGTTCAGAACTGCCTTACCGAGAATGATGAGTCCGCCCCAGAGAGAGGAATCTTCAAGCGTCAGCGCACGTGTTCTGCTGTCTTCTGCTTCGAAGACGATAGGTGCATCAGCAGTGCCCTCAGCCATGATCTTGGAGCCACGAGTAATGACCAAGGAACCGAAGGTTCCATTGATGAGATCCTGGCCGCCAAGAATGGTTGTTCCAGGTTGAATCGTTAAGGTAGCGTCGCTGGTAACAAACACGGACTGACGGAGAATGTAGACATTATCGGTACTCCATGTCGTATTCGCAGAGATATCAGCTGTTACGGTTACATCTGCAGCGGCAGCATCGCGCAAGCCGCTGAGGTGGACGCCTCCAGTAATTAAGATTGTAAGAAACGGGGTAAGTTTTTTCATAGCATTTTTTCGATCAATGCGTGACTCTTACGTTGTGATCATCCCAATTCGAAAGAGGTCTATTGTGAACATTTCGTAAGGTTGGGCGAAACGCGGCAGTTACTGTCACGCTTTCGTCACATAAGGGGCGAATTTGAGATCAGAAATCGAATCCGAGAGAAACGCTGTAAGTGCGACCCTTTGAGTAGTTTTCATACGAAACGTCCTCACCCTCGTAGAATCGGCGCTGCTGCCAGTCGAAAAGATTCTTGGCGGCAAATTTCAATTTGATGCCGCTGCCGAATTCCTTTGATAGAATAAGATCGAGAGAATGAATGCCTTCCTGAAAAATATTTGGAACCAGAGGGTCCGAACTTACGTTTGTCAGAATTTGACTGGTGTAGTTATAAACAAGGTTAGCATCCAATCCCCATTCTTCGTGAGAGTAACCTAAGTTCATATTGAAGATCCATTCAGGCTGGCCTTCGAAAACGCTGGCATTGCCTACTGGAACCCCATTTTCGTCCAGTAGAGGTTCGATAAATGAGTCGAGATACGTTAGATTGGAGTTGATGCTCCATGTGTCCGTGAGTTGCTTCTGAAGCTCTATTTCGATTCCCTGAATTGTTCCTTGAGAGCTATTGTCCCAGCTCTGGAAGAATGCACTATTATTAAGTGGTGCAACCGTGGGGACAATTGGATTCTCCATGGATTTGTGAAATAGACTGACGCCAAAAAGATCTGTATCATTTGGGAACCACTGCCAGCGAAAGTCCAGGTTATCGATGATGGTATCTTCAAGGTCAGGGTTACCTCGTGTTTGCAGGCCCGTGGATTGATCAGATGTCCGAATAGGAGCGAATTCATAGAAAGTGGGACGCGCAACTGTCTGTCCATAAGCAATGCTGACTTTGTGTGAGTTATCAGGGCCAAATTTTAGCGTAGCAGAGGCTGCAGGTAACCAATACTCGGTAACTTGTGGTCCAGGAGATTGCAGAACATCAATGAGTTCTGATGGGTTTAATCCAGGTAGGATGAAGTAGTCCCGTTCTTCTTCTTCATAGCGCATGCCTCCAACTAAGGTTACGTTTTCATATTCCAGAGTTCCCATCAGATAGCGGGACTCGATGGTCGACCGTGCATCGACATTACGAATGGTCGCACCGGAAGTGGTCTGTTCATTGATAGCCAATCCCTGTCCCCCTCGTCCAGTTCGGCTGATGCCGTCAAGTCGCTCCACGAAAACATCATCGAATTCGTTCCACACATCGATTCCGTTCTGTTCCCAGTTCGGGACGCTTTTGATGAATTGAGGGAAGTTACTCTCCTGTTGATAGGAGAAGAGCCTGCCACGCACCTGGCGTTCGCGATCGAATCGACCTACACCCATTTTAAGCTCGAATCGGTTCTCTTTCTTATTGTCAAAATAAATTGGCCATGAGAGATCGGCTTTAATGTTTTTTCCAGTTTCAAACGTGTTGAGCCACTCTCGAAAGGAATTAGAGACGTTGTTACCGGTTATATCGCTGAAAGTAAGAAGGGAGCCGCGATCAGGATTCAATTGTGAAGGATTAAATGGGCTGTCGGGAAGTGATGCCAGTCCACTGAGGGTTTTGTCAGCAAAGTCGATCTGATTCCCTAGCAGTGTTCTTTGATCGGGACGATCTTCGTTAGATTCGGAGAAACTGGCGACCCAGTCGAACTTTACGTCATTGCCTGTCAGTTTGTGGCTCCCATCCAGCTGGTAGATTTTAAGAGATCGATCGGTGAGGCCAATCTGATCTGCTGCCTGAAAAACGCGACCCAGATCCCCTTGGAATAGGGTAGGGATACCAGGCTTTTCATCCAGACCCGCTTTGGTTGTTCCTTTTTCGTCATTGATCGCGCGGCGGACTTCCACGATTTCGTCTTCAGCTGAGCGGTTCCACATGTGCATGAATGCGAGTTCATGGTTTTCGTTCGGGCGGATGCCCAGGCTTGCCAATGTGCCGAATCCAACCTGCTCGCTATAGTGGGTGCGATCCTGCGCCTGACGCAGACTGAATGTCCCGCTGTTGCGTGAGCCTCTTGCGATCTGCTTTTCCGTATAGTCGAACTTCCGCCCCTGAGTCAGAGCGAGGACAATGCCAATTTCTCCCATGTCAGTGTCAAAAGTGTCACCGAATGCGAGATCAAAACTGAAATTAGGATCGATGCTTACCGCAGTGGGCTTGAAGGATCCTGAACTATGAAGAGTGGGCCATTCGGACAAGGCTGCCTTTTGTTGATCGACCACGAATTGCTTCTGTGGATTGGAGTCTGGCACCAAAGCAGGATCGAGAACGGCTCCGGAAGGAAATAGTCCAGTCTGGCTGACTTCTGGAAACTTGTCGCCAGATCTTCCAAGCCAGTCGAGCCGTCGATCACTATTGAGCAACAAGGTTCCCTGCTTGGTGGCGTTGTTGAAGCTCAACCCCAGACCGAATTTCAGGAAACGTTCTGAAGGAAATCTGAGTGTTTGAATGTCAATGCTGCCCCCTGCGAAATCGGCTGATAGGTCAGGGGAAAATGTCTTCGATACAACGAGATTCCCTACGAGATCAGCTGGGAAAAGGTCCAGCTGCACTGCCTTTTTCGACGGATCGGCGCTGGAGACGATGGCGCCATTTACCGTGGTATTCGAATAGCGATCGCCTAAACCTCTAATGACGGCGTAGCGGCCACCGACGACATTGACGCCTGCCACTTTGGCGACTCCCTGGGCCACATCGGATGCGCCGGCTTTTGAAAACTGTGCGCTGGAGAAGAGGTCTTTCTGGCCGATGGCGAGCTGCTGGAACTCGATGCCGGATTTTTCTTCATCAGCGAGTTCCTCGATGACGGTGACAGCTTCTAATTGCACGACATCGTCACCGATCGGCTTCTCCTTCAGTCCTGCGCGCAGAACGGTCGGTCGGTCATTGAAGATTTGTGTTTGCAGTGTGGCGGGGAAGTAGCCATCGCGAACGATGATGACGGTTTGGTTGCCAGGGGGGATGTTATCAAACACGAACCGACCCCTGTCGTTGGTCAGAGTTTCGATGGAGCCAACCAGGACACTGGCGCTGGACAGGGGAGAGCCGGACTCTGCGTCGAAAATGAAACCTACGAACTTTCCATCGTCGACTGAGCTGCCTGAAGGATCAGGAAAAAGTGCTGATTCGGTGGTGTTCGATGTGGCAGACGGTTGATCTGGCGTAAAGGGCGCAGGTTCTTCTGTGCCTAGAAGTCCGTCGTTTGGCCCTTCTTCCTGTGCGTGCACTAAATACCAGCCAGGCAGTAATGCCAGGATGCAGGCGGTGATCAGGGAGATGCAGACTGGGTAAACACGCACGTGGTGAAATCCAATACATGCGCTGAGGGTTGTAACCAAATTCCCTAATGTGACGGTTTTGTAAGAGTGTTATGGCAGGGCGTGCCTCGAGGAAATTTAGTTCCCTTTTTGAGCGGAGCTGAGGATGATGCGGAGGGTCGTCTGGACACCAGGAATGCTGGAGACGGAAAGCTCACCGTTGTGGTAGTGTGCAACGCGCTGGACGTAGTGCAGGCCCATTCCGATGCCACGACGCGGCGGGTTGCGTTCGCGTTGGATGCGGTAAAATGGTTCGCACACGTGGCTGAGATCGTTTGGGGGGATGCCAATGCCGTTGTCGACAAACTCGATGATGGTTTTGCCGGGTAAGCGTTGTGCGGCGATCTTCATTTCCAACCCACGGGCGTTTTCAGCCAGGGCATTTTCAAGCAAGTGCTGGAAGGCAATGGACCAATAGTAGCGATCTCCAGGAATGCGGCAGTCGCTGGGGGATGCCTGTATGGACAGGCTGGGTCGTTTGTCGCGGATCAGTTGGCTGAATCGATCGCGCAAGTCACCGATGCATTCCTCGAACTGAAAAGAAGGCGAACGAGGAGCCGTTTCGTGCTGGGAGATTTCGTGTTCCAGGGCTCCCAGGGCAAGGATATCCGAAGTAAAACGATCGATGCGGCGTCCATTTTTCTCGATCGCCGCGATTGAGCGGATCGCTTCATAGTCACCTTCGTCTGCTGTCTGTCGGATATTCTCTGCGTGTCCCAGGATGACAGAGAGTGGGCTGCGCAGTTCAATTGCGATATCTGCGAGCGCATGCAGGATGGCGGGATTAAGCGTTGGAGTCCCGCGTCCTGCTGTTTCGACAATGTTAGAGTTGCTACCAGTGATGAGGCTGGAGATTGCTGAGTGTCCCACTCAGCAATGGCTACACCAGGACTGACTGATACCAACTCCTCTACCGTGACGGTTTTGTAACGCCGGCAAAAAAGAACCCCGAAAGCACGAGGCTTTCGGGGTTCAGCTAAAGGCTGGAAATGCCCGACAACTAAGGGAATAGATCGCAGGAGATCCCGTTACCTAAACAGCTTTAGAAATTGAGGCGGATACCAGTGACCCAGCTCAGGCCATCGTAGTCGCCGCCGTCGGAGCCGCCGTCCAGCGTGGCATACTCGAGTCCAGACATGAGCTTGAGCCCGTGTCCGTGGATGTAGTAGTTCAATCCAAGGTAGAACGCGTGGTAGTCCTCTCCGTAACCACTGTCAGTGATCGATGGCACTTTGCGCTCGTAGCGGCTCTGGGCGCGGATTCCATCGTCATCGCCATGCGCATACTGGTAGCGTCCGACCACTTGAATCTTCTCCGTGATGTCATAGCTGGGCATGATGGAGATGCCGAAGGCATCAGGGCTGTCGCCGCTGGCATACAGCACTTCGTTGACTATTGTCAGGTCACCTTGCCCAAGGACGAGGCTGGTAGCCCAGGAATTGTCGTATGGCTTGGCGGCGGTGTCGTCAGGTTCAGAGTTATTGTAAAGGTAGTCCAATCTCCACGCCAGCTTGTCCATGCTGCTGCTCTCAGAGAAATCGTAGCCGATGCTGGCGGTATAAAATGTGCCACCGTCGAAACCGCCGAACTCATCATCCAGGTCAGCAGAGTAGACACCGACGTTGTAGCTGAAGCCGTTGACTTCGCCGTCAGCGGAGACCCCTGATGACTTCGCAGGCAGCAACTGATTTGTCAGCAATCCACGCTCGATGGTGATGATCTTGCTGGAAGATGTCGTCCATTCGTAGCCCCAGTATGGCTTATGTTTGCCGACTGTCAGGCTGAGTGCGTCCACTACCTTGATGGCCATGTGCAGCTCTTCGAGACTTTTGTAAAATGGGTTAAAGTCTTCGTCGACGTTGATGTAGCCTTTGACGCTGACGCGATCGAACAATTTGGCACCAGCACCTACGCGCCAGCGGCGGTTTTCCCAGTCGTCGAAGTCCCCCTGATCGGAATCAACGACAGCATACTGTCCCTGATAGCGGCCGAGGACACTGAACTCCTGGAGAATCGGGTTCTCCTTGTTTGAGTAAAGCACGGGGAGATCCCAGAGTGCATCGAGGACTGACTCGGAAGAATTTTCAGTGATCATCGCGTCAGAAGCGGGAGCAGGAACAGGCGTGGAATCACCAGCAAGAGCGCTGGTGGCCAGGCTCAGTGCCGCAACAGGACTGGCAAGCAGTCGGGTGGCGTGGACGGGTTTCATTTGCAGTAGTTTAGTGGTTTTAGATGAATTGAGGTGCTGGACTGCTGGGGGGAGGGAGTCGCAGCGCGATCATGTCAATGGTGACAATAAGACCGTTAAGGCGTTTCTGTCACATTCTTACATGATGGATTTGTGACGAATTCGTCACAAATTGCTGCGCGGCGCAAGCACAGAATTGTGACAATTGTTTCCACCATCTGAGGAACTGAAGCTAATTCCGATTGGGAATCAGTCAATGTGACAGAAATGTCACGCGATTTGGCCCAGCATTTTGGGACTCTGATCCTAGTTTCACCTCGCAAAGTAAATCAAATAACTCCATGAAATACGTATCCATTACTACTGCAATCTGCGCCCCTGTCCTTGCTCTTGCTTTGAGCGGCTGTGGTGAACGAAGCGCCGGCGGAAAGTCGATCCAGATCAATGGATCTGACACAATGCTTCAGGTAGGCATCGCCTGGGCAGACAGATATAAAGAGGTTGACCCTTCTGCCACCATTACGGTAAATGGGGAAGGATCGGGAACCGGAATCAAGGCGCTGATCAATGGCACCGTCGATATCGCTCAATCCAGCCGTGCGATTAAGGCAGGCGAGATTGAAGATGTGACAAAGGCGCACGGCAAGGCACCCGTCGAGCACATCGTCGGCTACGACGGAATCGCGGTGTTCATCAATAAGGATAACCCAGTCAAGGAGCTGTCTCTAGCACAGTTGAAGGGGATCTTTGGCGAAGGTGGGGGCATTGAAAATTGGAGCCAGGTCGGTGGAAGTAACGCCGATATCGTTGCTGTTGGTCGCAATAATGCTTCCGGCACCTACTCATTCTTTCGCGATACGGTCTGCGGCAAAGGCGTTGAATACGCCAAGAGTGTTTCGCCGCAGTCTGGTTCAACAGCAGTGGTCGAGCTCTGCATGACCACGCCAACCGCCATCGGTTACAGCGGCATGGGCTACATCAATGACAAAGTGGGAGCGCTCGCCGTGAGTAAGGAAGACGGCGGCACCGCTTACAAGCCTACAGTTGCAAACGTGCAGTCAAAAGATTACCCGATCTCGCGTCCACTCTACATCTACACTATCGGTGAGCCTGAAGGTCACGTGAAGGAGTTCCTCGACTGGATCAAGAGTGAAGGCGGACAAGCCGTGCTTGCCGAAGAGAAATTCGTTCCACTTAACTAATAAAAAATTGAGTGACTGGATCGCTAGACCCACGACGTGACTTGATCCTGTAAGGTCAGCCACTTCCCAAATTCATGGCCAGAAACAAAACGTCTCTCAGAGGGCTCGGTGCCAAAATTCTCGATGGCGCCGAACCCTTGATTCGAGCCCTCATCTACATGAGTGGGTGGAGCGCGATCATTTTCGTCGGTGCCATCTTCTTCTTTATCTTTAAAGAGGCGTGGCCGATCTTGCCCAAAGTTGAGTGGGGGAAATTCTTCTTCACCAATGACTGGGTGCCGAACCCTGCGGAAGGCAATGAGCCGACCTACGGAATTCTGGCCATGATCTACGGGACGGTGACGATTACAATCGTCAGTATGTTCATTGCTGTGCCGCTCGGATTGGCTGCAGCTGTTTACATCTCAGAATTTGCGACCGGGAAGATAAAGGAAATCTTTAAAATATTGATTGAGTTTCTGGCGGCGATTCCATCGATCGTCTGGGGGTTCATCGGACTGGTCGTTTTGAATCCGATCATCCAGAGTGGATTCAATGTGCCGGTCGGCGTCAATTTGCTCAATGGTTCCATCGTGGTCGCATTCATGGCGGTGCCACTCATTGTTTCGATCTCGGAAGATGCTTTGAGAGCCGTGCCTGATTCTTATCGCGAGGCTGCGATTGCGCTGGGAGCCAGCAAATGGGAGATCGTTTATCGGGTGCTATTTCCCGCTGCGAAGAACGGATTGCTGGCTGCCTGTATGCTCGGAGTCGGCCGCGCCGTTGGCGAAACCATGGCAGTGCTCATGGCGACAGGAAATGGCGTCGAGATTCCAGAGAACATGTTCAACCCGGCCTTGCTGCTGGAAAAAGTTCGAACGCTCACGGCGACGATTGTCTCTGAATTGCCCGACACCGCTCACGGCGACGAGCACTACCGGATGCTGTTCGTTATCGGCATCGTTCTCCTCGTCATCAGTGTCTTCATCAACGTAACCTCCGACATCATCGTCAAAGGTATCAAAGGAAGTGACAAAAATGTCTGAAGCTACCGTTACCCCAAGATTCGCGGCAGGCCCGATGGAAAAGCGCAAGGTTCTCATCGAGAACATTGCTAAGAAGGTGATGCTTATCGCCGCCCTCGCGCTCATCATTCCTGTGCTCACTATTCTGGTGCACATTTTTTACAAGGCTTCGCCAGTTCTAGGCCTGGATTACCTGTGGGGCGTGCCGACAGGAGGTGGAACAGGTGGTGGCATCTGGCCGCCCCTGATTGGAACCTTCTTCCTGGTTCTCGTTTCGCTGTTGATTTGTGCTCCGGTGGGGATCATGGCGGGCATCTACTTAAATGAGTATGCGCCGGACAATTGGTTCACTCGCATTATTAACATGGCGGTTACGAGTCTGGCGGGCGTTCCTTCTATCGTTCACGCGTTATTTGGAGTGGGTGCCTTTGTGCTGACATTTCGAATGGGCGAGTCACTGCTGGCGGCCTCCTGCACGATTGCCGTCATGACCATTCCGGTGCTCATCACATCGACCCGGGAAGCCCTCGCTGCCGTGCCGATGTCATTCCGCATGGCGTGCTGGAACATGGGTGCTACCAAGTGGCAGACGATCCGCACCATTGTCCTGCCTAACTCGATTTCCGGTATTCTCACCGGTGTTATCCTGGAAGTTTCCAGGGCAGCGGGTGAGACCGCACCGATTTTGTTTACCGGCGCTGCCGCATCCATTCCATTCCTGGCAGATTCAGTCGGCGAAAAACTTGTTCCTTACTACCTCGGCGATCGCTTCATGGCACTTTCCTACCACCTGAAGGTTGTGGCAGACAAATTGAACGATGTCCCTGAGGAAATGAAGTATGGCACGGCTGCTGTCCTGATTGCCCTCATCTTTATCCTCAACAGTTTCTCGATCGCCCTGCGCATGTATCTGCGCTCACGGAAGAAGTGGTGACCCGCCCCAGATATGAGTACCCACATTAAATTTCTCGATCTCTCGGTCTATTACGGCTCTACCAAAGCCCTTGACCAGATCACCATGAACATCGAGCACAACGAGATCTTCGGCATCGTCGGCCCGGCCAATTCCGGCAAGACAACATTGCTGAAAACCGTAAATCGCACGCTCGACTTGATCACTGGCACGCGGACGACCGGTCAGGTATCCATCAATGGTGAGGACGTCAAAGAAGTCTCGAACGTCAACCATCTGCGCCGTCGCATTGGCATGGTTTTTCCGCTTCCTGTGGGCCTGCCGTTGACCGTGTTTGAAAATGTCGCCTACGCGCCGCGCCGCGCGGGCATTCACGACAAGGATACGCTCGATGAGTTAGTCGAGCGCTGTCTCAAGCAGGCCGTCCTCTGGGATGAAGTCAAAGACCGCCTCAACACACTGGGAACAAAGCTCTCCGGTGGGCAGCAACAGCGACTGACATTGGCGCGGGCGCTGGCACATGAACCAGAAATCCTGTGCCTCGACGAATTTTCGATCGCGATCGATCCAGTGACCACGATGAAGATCGAGGATATTCTGGTGCAATTGAAGGAGAAGATGTCGATTATTCTGGTGACGAACCTGACCCAGCAGGCGCGACGATTGGCTAAACACACAGCTTTCATCAATGCGTCACAGCTGGTCGAGTGGGGCGAGACAGAAAAAATGTTTAACAACCCAAAGAAGGAAGTGACCGGCAGATACCTGCACGGAGAATTCGGCTAAGCACATGACGGACACGACTTCAGACAATATCAGCATTCGCACACGTGATCTGAGCCTTTGGTATGGAGACTTCCAGGCGCTCAAGGACGTGACGGTAGACATCAAGCCGAACATTATCACGTCGCTCATCGGGCCGTCCGGTTGCGGCAAGACGACGCTCCTGCGCACCTTCAATCGTATCAACGAGCGCTACGGAAACGTCACCACAAAAGGTGAAGTAACAGTGCTGGGCGAAAACATTTACGAGGAAGGAGTCGCCCTCGCTGAGCTGCGTAAGAGTGTCGGCATGGTTTTTCAACGTCCTAATCCGCTGCCGATTTCTATCTCCGAGAACATTCTCTTCGGCGTCAGAAGTCACACCAGACGCAAGGAACTCAACAAGTCCAAGCGCGAGGAATTGATTGAAGAGGCGCTCGGCGAGGTCTCGCTGTGGAATGAACTCAAGGACGACCTCAAGCGCAAGGCGACCAGCCTGACATTGGAACAACAACAGAAGTTGTGCATTGCGCGGCTACTTCCTTTGAAGCCCGACATTATTCTTATGGACGAGCCTTGTTCGGCGCTCGATGCTGATGGAATTCAGCGTATTGAAGCGCTGGTAGGTGAACTGAAAGATCGCTACACGATTGTCATCGTGACGCACAATATGGCCCAGGCTCGCCGCGCCAGTGACGAATGTATTTACATGTATCTCGGTGAAATCAAAGAGCATGCCCCAACGATGGAGCTCTTTATGAATCCGAAAAACAAACAGACCGCGATGTACATCGAGGGTCGTTATGGTTGATTAACAGCACAACTACGCAACTATTCGGTATGACTAACGGATCCAATCACATTCTTAAGCAGTTCGAAAATGACCTGCAAAAACTAAAGGACAATGTGCTCAACATGGGCAGCCGTGCGCAGGAAAATCTGCGCAATTCGATCAGCGGCTTAATCAACCGCGACGTCGAACTTTGCAACCGCGCTATCGTTGATGACGAAGATGTGGATAAACTTGAAATGCAGGTGGATCACGAAGGCATGATGATCATCGCCAAGTACAGTCCGGTGGCCAGAGACCTGCGTCGAGTGGTATCGACGATGAAAGTGTCGCAGAATCTTGAGCGCCTTTCTGATCAAGCATCGAATATCGCAAAGCGTGCGCGAAAAATTTCTGCGAATACGGAGATCCCGGAAACGACCTCGCTGCAGCCGCTCTACGACCTTGTCGCCAAAGCCGTGCGCGATTCTCTGGAAGCGTTTAACAAAGGCGATGTGAAAACCGCCTTGACCTTCGACGAGCGCGACGAAGAGATCGACAAGACCTACAAAGAGATTTCTAAAACCATCACCAAGCGCCTCGAGCAAGACGTCACCCATACCAAAGACTACGTCGACCTTTTGTTTATCGTTCGGTTCCTCGAGCGCATCGGCGACTACGCAGTGAACATCGGAGAAGATGCGGTCTACTCAGAGTCAGCAGTCGACATCCGCCATGGAGGAGAGCACCCTGAAGTCTAGGTGATAGCGTAGAGCTTAGAAAGTGGCACCGGCGTCCCGCCGGTAGCTGAGCCACGGCCACATCCCGAGTTCCTTCTTCAAAGAA
>JBNMNB010000229.1:0-12060 GCA_051270635.1 Verrucomicrobiales bacterium
CTGGTTGCGAAATTTCATCTACCGCGACGCGCCCTGGGGCGACGCGCTGGCCCGGCTGGCCAAGATCTACTCGACGAGGTGATCAGAGTTTTCCACACCGTTGAGTCACGCGCAAAGGGACAGACCCTTTGAAAGAAAACGCTTGCTGAAATTGCTGTTTTGACCAAGGGTTTGAAAAATGCGCAAGACTCGTAAATTTTTGCTTGGCCTTGATCGGTCTGAGCGACGCCTGGCTACTGGTAGCCAGGTAGTGCATGTCGTTTCCCGCACGGCTGGGCAGGAAATCCTTTTCGGGGATCAGGACAAGGAGACGTTTCATAAGATTCTGTTCAAGCAGTTAAAATTCTCAGGGCTGCGGGTGATCGCGTGGTGCTTTATGGGAAACCATTTCCATCTCTTGTTGGAGATCCCTGATCGGGAGACGGCGATGGCTTGTCTCAGCGAGGAGGACATCATCGGCAGGCTGTCTTGTTTTTCGGGAGAACATGCGACCAAACTGCTGCTCGGCGAGGTGGCTGATTGCCGGCGGCTTGGGAACGTGGCTGGGCTGAACCGGATCGCCGAGAAGGTTGGCAAACGTCTGTTCGATCTTTCGATGTTCATGAAGGAGCTGAAGTTGAAGATGACGCTGGCTTACAATTTCACCCACGGCCGCAGAGGGACACTTTGGGAGGGGCGTTTTAAGAGCTTGGTGGTGGCTGCAGAGGAAGCGGTGCGTGCGGTGGCCGCTTACATCGACCTAAACCCTATCCGTGCAGGGCTTGTGAAAGATCCCGAGAAGTATCGCTGGTGCAGCTACGCAGCGGCGGTCGGGGGGATGAGGTTGGCGCGCTCGGGGCTGGTGTCTGCGGTTTCTTATGAGAAGAAGATCACCTCCTGGAAGCAAGCGCTGGATCGCTATCGGAAATTTATGTACGGGATCGGCGCCGAAGTGAAGGGCGGCGCGACCCCAGATGGATTTGTGAAGTCGAAGGGTGGGTTTTCGCAGCGGGAGATCGAGGCGGTGTGGGCTGAGGGAGGGAAGCTGACGCTCGCGCAGGCGCTGCGTTGCCGCGTGCGGTATTTCACTGATGGTGTTGTGTTAGGGAGCCAGAGTTTTGTCGACGATTTTTTCGAGCGGCAGCGCACCTTGTTCGGGGACCGTCGTTCAAGCGGTGGTCGGCGCATGAAAGGGGCGCAATGGGGCAGCTTGCGTGTGCTGCGGCAACTGAAGGACGACGTGGTGGTTCCACCGGGCTGTGGTTAGGGCTGCTTGCTTGCGAAATAGTTGATTTCCCGGAGCGACCTTTATGCGACCGCTGGTGAAATCGCGGGCAAGACATCGGGTGACAACCAAGGAGTGGATAGTATCTCATTCGTGCCCACATTGAAAGGAAATGAACAACCAGCCCGCAGCGCAGTGGTGCATCATTCGATCGGCGGAAATTTTGCAATCCGTGAAGGTGACTGGAAGCTCTGCCTGTGCCCCGGTTCAGGTGGGTGGAGCGCGCCACGCCCTGGTAAGGAAGCCAGGGACGCGCCGAAGGTTCAACTTTTCAATCTAGCGGATGATCCGGCCGAAAAGAACAACCTTGAGGCAACACACTCCGACAAAGTTGCGCACCTCACTGCCCTGCTCCAGTCATACATTAACAATGGTCGCAGTACAGAAGGCCGAGCCCAGAAGAACGACGTGGAGATCGTGGTTCTGAAGTAGGTTGGTTCAAGATTTAAACAGCACAAACATATCCATGCGATCGTCCGAGTTCTCGATAATCGGAAGAATGATCGCCTTTCCATCGTAAACGCCGGTGAATGCGACCGTCCCCACATCCATATAGTGCCGGACGTTGTATTCATCTCCAGCCTCAAGCAATCCGAACGCATCGATATTTACAACCCCGTTCCTATCAAGGTCCAGAACAACCACATTTGCCCGATTAACATCATAATCATTCATCCAGATCCTAAACAAGTCGTCCCCCCCACTGATCGAAAGATCAACGAACGTCCCCTCTTCCATAAATAGATCTCCCGGGGGTCCGCGCATTCCACCACGCCACCATTCGCGCTCCGTTTTTATCACCGTCGTCCTCACACTAACGAGTTGAGAAAACCGATTGTTTACTAGACTAACCATGCCATCAACATAGATATTGTCAGCATGCAACACGCTTCCGTCGACATTGGCGGGATTACCAAAGGAAAACTCTCTGCCATTTTCTCCTGGAGCCCTGGGATGATTAATCTCTTCCAGGACGTTGTTAGTGAAGCGGACATCGTCCACAGAAAAGTCATCAGAACGCACGACCGAAGACCCTTTGATCCCATTTTCCACTACCGATATGTTTTGAAGATTGCCGGACGTCTTAAAAACGTGCAAAGCGTATTGGCCATTGTTAAATCTTGATCTAGCGCTGGTAGAGAACAGATTATTTTTTACGATTAGGCGATCGATCACGCGACCTGATGGATTCTGAATGTAGAGCGCATGCCCATGGACGCGATCAGCACCTGTCCACCCCATGTTGTAGGCGACGTTGCCGTTAATTTCAACGTTGGTGGCCTGAAAACTTGTATACGATTGCGCTCCTCCGTATGCAGCATTGTTGACAATCCTGTGGCCACTGCCCCCTCCCACGGTGACCCCTACGGCCCCCCAGTCTTGAAACTCCCGCGGAGTGTACGGCTTTCCGGGAAGTCGGGCACCCGGGTAGGGGCTTCCCTCCAAGGTAGGCTCGCCTCCAGGAATCGGATCCGGATTTACAAAAAGGATGTTCTCGACGGTCACATTGTTTGATTCAGACTCGATGTAGAAGCCCCCACGAATTTCAGCAGTATAAGGATCCGAGAGGGGCTTAATCACAATATCGCTCATTGCTACAGAAAATCTCCGATCGAGATAAGCGCCCGTTACTCCGGGTTGTGGATCATCATAGATGCCCGGAAGCAGGTATAGCGTCTCACCTTCAGGAATCGCCTCGGTTCCATCCAGCGCAGCCCGCAAATCGAATGGATCTTCGCGAGTACCTGCGGCACCAGTGGATCCGTCCGGGCCTGCAATATAAGGCGGCAGCAGAGAATTTTCCGTCTCTCCATTGCCAACATCCGCATTTCTGTCCTGCACGTCAGTCGACTCACCCAGTACACTGGAATAGTTGCGACTCACGACAGTTCCACTGCCACCCGACACACTCGAGTAATCGCCCGCCGCCTTGTTACCAAATCCACCAATGGCTGTCGCCGCGATTCCGGTAATTGCGTTATTCTCTCCGGACACTATTCCACTGTCTTTGGTGAAGTCATGACCTGCGCCGATAACAAGATTATGAGACCCCTTGCGAAAGGCATCGCCATCGCCATCGCCATCGCCATCGCCATCGCCATCGCCATCGCCATCGCCATCGCCATCGCCATCGCCATCGCTTTCGTTGTAGCCGATCAGCAGATTTCCCAGTCCGTTATGGGCTGTAGTCACTCCCGCCCCGTTGCGAATGTGCACATTACACCCCTGGATGATCAAGTGAGGGCCGATCAAGCCGTTGATGGCAGTGGGAACAACGGTCACATGAGTCAGCAACTCTTCAAGTTCTGCAACTCGTGCTTCAACCGCTTCAAGACTGGCGATCCGCTCTTCCAGATGCGCAATCCTATCGACGATCTCCGGTGGCAGTTCAATCTGTTCTTCGTCAACGGTCGCACGATCTGGTGCGCCATTGGCAATGGCTGAGGCAACTTGGAAGACTGCAAGCATGCAAATGGAAATGAACACATTGGATTTTGTTACCAGTATCATGATTAGTCAGGTCTATCGGTTTGTTGGTCTATACGGCCCTCGATGATCTCTTCAATTCGGCGAATCCTATAGAAGACAAGGGTCTTGCTGGGACTCTCGACCGGAATTTCCAGCATCTCCCGGTGGCCGGTGGCTGCCAGTGCATCAAAGCTTTCGAGATTGCTCCACTGATGCAGGTCACCACTGGTTTCCACGGAGTATCGGGCGCTCTGATGCCCTCGCCAGATAATTCCCCTGTTGGATGCCGTTCCGCCTACGGTCAGCATCCCCCCGTAGGGCACTCCTTCATTGTCCTTTACCTCGACAACGATGCCGTCATCTTCGCCTACCGCTCCTATAAGATCTTGAATATCGAATAGGATTCTCTCCACGTCTTCCGCGATCTCGTCATCAACAACGTTTATCGTCACTACCGCCAGGGTCTCGCCTCGAGACAGTACGAAGCGCGGATCCTCCAAAATGAAATCACTCTCAATCTCAGCGTCGCCTCCGGACACGGTCAGCACTCCGCTCACCTCGCGATCACTTGGAAAAGAGAGGCTGATTGCCAGCTGCACAGGATTCTCTCCCTCCCCGCCGTTTACTGCGGCCACGCTGAGTATCGGAGGATCTCGCTCGTCGTCATCAATGATGTTCAAGACGATCGAATTGCCATCGGCGGCCGCATTGCTGAGCTGTTCTATTGCAAATTGAATCTGCTCGGTTCCTTCATTCTCATCGTCGTCGAGAATATCTATCCGGATTGATTGCAGTGTCTCACCGGGTTTGAACAGGAAGCTCCCATCCTCCAGTTGATAATCTTCGCCCTCCCTCGCTTCTCCTCCCGCGATCCGGAGGCGTCCTGTAACTATCCTCTCGCTTGCCGCATCGAGACGAACCTGTATGTCATAGGAGCCTGCCGTTTCATTGATCTCGGCTGAATCTACGTGAAAAATTGGTGTCTCATCGTCGTCCAGAATCGTTACGAAATACGGTGCACCTACCAAATTCACCGCCTCTCCTTCTCCGTCCAGGATCTCTATCTCAACAGTCTCGTCCTCCTCATCAATCAAGTCTGAGCGAACAGAAAATTCCACCGACACTGAATCTTCTCCAGCTGGAATCACTACCACTCCTTCTGTAGCTATATAATCGGTCTCGGCAGAAGCGGTTCCCTCAACTGTCCGATAGCGAACTCTCGTTGGAGAATCAGCTGGGCTCGAACGCACAATTTCGAACCGGGCACGGCCCGAGTCCTCTCTTACTGACTCCGTTCTCACGGCCAACGCATTAGGCGGATCGTTATCCATGATGGTGACGGTCGCCTTTGCCCGACCAATGGCGACGTAGCGCACGATACCGACCCTCACCTCAAACTCCTCAGTCAGCTCGTTGCGAAAGTCATCTATCAGAGGAACATTCCAGATCATCTCAACACTTCCTGGTAGAAACACGAGCGTTTCATTGATCGCCCCGAAATCTGTCCCGACAGTCGCGGTGATGCTCCTGACGCTTAGCCCTACTGTGATCTCGAAGCCGCTCGCTACTGAAAGGAGCACGGGAACGGCCGCATAGTTCTCGTTCTCGATTATGTCCGTATCCTCGATCCGAAGCAATGGCCGTGGATCGTTATCGTCAATGGCGACCTCCGCGACGAATGGCCCAGGGGCGGAGTGCTGCCGTCCCGTCCACTGCAGGAACATCGTCTCGACTGGCTCGTCGATGCTATCATCAGGAACTGCCAGCGTCACAGTCTGGGACACCTCTCCGGGAGAGAAACGGAGCACACCCGCTGCAACAGAAGGCTCGTTGGCATTGCCCTTCGTAAATCGCCAGTCGAATTCAACAGGCACGGCAGCCGGCCGATTCAACGACACTGGCACATCGAGCAACGCACCCTCAACCACCGAAATCGTCGCTGGAAATATCAGGTGGGGCTTTTCCTCATCATCATGAATCAGGATCAGGAAACTCCGGACTGGTGCAGTCGCATTCTCTATTTCAGATAAGACGAAGTAGATGCTTTCTGCGGCTTCGCTCACGTCGTCATCGATCAAGGCGATAACTGCTACTGCCTCAGTTTGACCACTTTCAAACACGACGGTTCCCTGGTCATTGTGAGCATAGTCTTCGCCGGCCTTTGCCGATCCGTCGTGCACTCCATAGTGCACGGTTACGGGTAATTCGCTCGGATGTGACAGCTTCAGCCGTACTTCCGCTGTGCCCACGGTTTCAGTAATTTCGGCGGTAGCAACTTCCACCAACGGCGCTTGGTCATTGTCGAGGATTTCGAGCAGAACCACCGAATCTTCTAAAACCAGTTCCCCTCCGCCAGTGGTAGTCGCGAGCCTCAGCATTCCGGTTTCCCGTGGTTCCGCCAACGGATCATCGACCACATCGAGCAGCAATGTGGCCTGGGTTTCTCCGGGGGCAAAGCACACGCTCCATTCCGTTTGACCAAAGTCCGCAATGGTATCAAATGGCGTTGCCCCTGCGCCGTCAGCGACAAGCTGAACGCAGCTCTCGATCTCAGTGCGCCCCGAACGCACCACCGTGACCAGTGTAGGTCGGCCGGCTCCCTCCATCAGTCTATGCTGAGCGCCAGCCTCGGCGAATGCATAGATTGGTTGCGCTTCGTCGTCCTCAATTGTCAGGACGGTCTGCAGCAGTTTTCCCTTCCCTGCTCTGTGCACATCCGTCAATTCGATCACCACCGTTTCCGCGCCTTCCGAAAGGTCGTCGTCAATCACTCGGACGGGAAGGGTCCAAGTGCTCACCCCCGCCGGAATGACGGTCTCAACTCCCCTGAAATGGTCGTCAAGAATGTAATCCTCACCCGCGCGCGCTGAGCCGCTCCAGCTGAGCGCCACCGTTAATGGCCGAAGCGGCGGCATAGAGCACTGCAGCACAAGGCGAATCTCTCCGTCCGTTTCTGCAACCGTCATTTCGGCCGAGGCAAAACCGATAGTAACACATGAGTCTGGATCCAAAGGATCTGATTGCTGGTAATACTCGATCCACTCGCTGCAACCATCGCTGTCGCGGTCAGCGCCAGGGTCGGAACGGATTCCACTGCCAAACCAGCGATCGCTCCATCGGTCCGGCAAACCGTCCGGTTCGTGCCCCCAGCCATCCCTCTCCAGCGCCAGAACCCGAATTGATTCCACTCCTGATGCACGGCCCGAAGACTCAATCCGATAGACGACGCGATCGTAATATCCGTTGCCCGAGGCCGGGAGGCCTGGCTTCGCGAAAAATCCAATGGGGTGGTAGACAATATCTCCCGCGTCGACGGTGAATTCCCCGAAGCTTCCACTGGTGGACGACGCAAAGAGACGCACATAGGGAGCCGATGGCAACCCTGCGATTTCTTCTCGCCCCCTTAGAACCGGAATGCGAAGCATCTGGGGAGCAAGATGCGTGCTACCTCCTGCCACCGTGACCGCGTGCAGTTGCGCCGGCACCGCCAACGGTGGCCGCTGTTCCGGGTAGGCACGCCGTACAGCCAGCTTGTCCCAGGGGCTCAGACGCGCTCCCCTCCCGTCTGCATGAACCTGGTAATACATCAGCGCGGCAACGCGCTCGGAATCGGTTTCATCAAAGGCCTCACTAGAATGGGACAACCCCAGTGCATGACCAATCTCATGTGCCATCACTTCCTCAAACGTGTGCCTGTCGGAGAGGAAATTCTGCCGGTGATTCGCGATGACATAAGCGCCGGTGGTGCGATGAAATTCCTGTTCACCGATCCTTCCGCCGTAGCCGAAGCCGAGCGGCCCGCTGGAGGTGAATAGTCCGCCATACGCAAGTGTCAGTGGGTCCTCGATCCTGCCGTGCAGGTCATGCAGCTGAATGCGTATGACTTGATCATTACGCGAAACTGTGTCGGCGGCGGCACCGAACTCCTGAATGTTGTCGAGGCGGAACCTCAACCCGGTAGCACCTTCCCAGACTGAAAATGCCCGCCGCACTGCGTCGACCGCGTCATCCAGGGAGAGCCCAGACGGCCATGTCGCAGCATCGATTTGATAGAGAATCTCCTGTCCTGCATCTCCCGCCACGAATCGCGATGGATAGGGTTCGGCGTCGTCCGGCAGCGAAAACGCTGCGAGTCCATCGAAGGAAGAGTTGGATTGCAAATCGTCCGCCTGACTCTCAGAGCTCCGCGTCTCCCGTCCACGCAAGGGCTCACTTTCAGGCCACGAAAGAGCTTTGGAGCGAAAATCAGCTCCGGACACATGGGCTCCTTCGAGTTGAGCGGCAACAACTGCTGCCCGATTCGAAGTGGGCTCGGGCCGCCCGACAGTAGCCAGACTACCGTCGTCTCGCACCGTCGCATAATATAGGATATGTGAACCAATGTCGGAGGGCTGTGCCCTGCCTCCGTCGCTGCCATTCCATGTGACACGGCTGAATACGACCCGCGGGGGCAGACGCCCTATGATTTCCTTCTCCACCTCCACGAAAATCGTTTGCTGCGATGCGTCACGTCTGCCAACCACTCGTCCACAGAATACGACGTCGGCAAGCTGGCAACGTTCGGAAACCGTAGCCGACCGATAGGAACGAGCGCTGACTTCGCTCGGCACCCCGCCAGTGGACAGAATCGCTAGTCCCACCCACAACACCAGCCCGGTTGGGCAGAGCCGCAATTTGATCGCCGCAGAAACCGCAACGGAACGGAATCCAGCCGTACCAGCCGTTGGTATTCTTCCTGTCTCTCTGCTTAGGCAAATACTCCAACAAAGACGGCAGGCAGATCTCACATATGGGCGGAGCTGCACACTGCGACGCATCACCTTTCGACGCGGACACGGTAGTAAATCGCCCCTGCCGCATGCTGGTCGGTGGATTCCTGCTGTGGATCTGCAACAACAACGCGCTCTACGCCAGTATTGGCAACGGGAACGACGGTTACCTGTCGCCCATCGACTTCCTCCCAAGCCAGAAAGTCTTTAGATCGCTCCAGCCGATAGTTCAGCAGGCGATCGGTGGTGCGACGCTTGAACGAGATTCGAACGTCCCACCCGGATCCCGTTGCCTTCGGCTCCTGCCATACACGCAACACATCACCACTGTCCCACCGCAACGGGTTTAGCCCGAAAGCATACTCTTCGAGATTCATGCGTCCGTCATTGTCTGCATCTGCGCCCAGTCCCCACAGCAGCGGCTCGAGAGACGGTTCCGCAAGCTGCGTTGCATCGAAGTATTCGTTTTGCCATTTCCGCAGCGAAGCTGCTGCAGTATCGACGACGATCGGGCTACCCGACCCACCGGAACCTGCGTCGCCCACGATGAGAACGGCAACCTGCTCGCTGGCATGGTTGCGCTCGGAATCTCCAAGCTGGTCTTCATCAATGGCCAGACTGACGGAGGTCGCGGTCAACGGAGCTGCCCCATAAAGCACAGGCCAACCGCCATCGTTTACATCCATAGCTGCCGACGATGCAACCGCCGCAAGGGGAACGGAAACACCCGCCACGGCGTAATTGTAAGGCGGTGCGTTGCCCATTCCGAGAATCGAATCGTTCCCGACAAAAGCCGAAAACGTGTGGCTCCCGGCCTGGCCTGAGCCACTTTCAATCACGATGTAGCCGATGGTTTCGGCTGCGCGAGTAATCGTGGTGTCCTCGCCAATGTGTTTGCCCACCGAGAGCGACGTCTTGCTCGGAGGATTGCTCGCATTGGAGCCCCGGCTCCAGAACACGGAGAATCGCGGGTCATTACTGCTCATCACCTGCCCCAGCACGACAGGGTCGTTATAGCTGTTAATGTAGCTACGGGACTGGCCAGACCAGGAACCCTTCCGGTCGGTCACGGTCGACGTAAATTTCACTGCCTCCATCGTTATACCATGATCCGCAGCATTGTGAGTGCCTTCTTCAACGACCACGTAATGGACCGACGCAAAAGCTGGACTGGTGCTATTATCGAGTCGGGCCAACGTAAGTTCGAATGTGTTTCCTGAGGCATTCTTGATTCGCGGCACCAGCGGAACCTGAGCGTTGCCATACTGCGGAGTCGCCACGACCACCATAGACGCATAGGTGCGGCTAAGGTTGACGGTTATCCAACTACCGCTGTCAACACTTGCGATTACTCCCGTCTCAAGTATCTCCGGTTGTGGGAGCGCGAACGAATCTCCGATCAGATCGTCCACTCGAAGCCCATGGTAGAGACCCTGGCGCAGTTGACAGCCTGTCGACAGTTCAACGGCATCCAGTTGCAGATCGCTGGCGGTCCCCGATGCGTCCGGATCTCCAATCACGTGAAGTTTAGGTGGAACGGAGTTATCTCCGGCGATGTAGATCATACCGTCTGGAGCAAGCGCCATGTCACCGGCGAAATCCGGGGCGGCATAGGTGTGCAACAACACCTGAGTTGCTGTTACCGCGCTGCTCCGGGCAGCGGATGGAGTTCCCGGGCCGGGATCTGCATTCAGATCGTACTGGTAAAGGGCGTTCGTGCCGGTGTCATTGACGTAAAGCTTGCTGCCGTCGTGGGAGAACTCAAAGTAAACATTCCCCATCGGCAATTCAATCCGGCTGGGTCCAAACTTGCCAGTAAGGGGATCAAAATCGTAGAGATACATCTTTGGCGACGACCAGCCGACCGCAATTCGCCGGCGATCAGGGCTGTATCGGAAACTGGCGCCGCTGCCGTCCAGGTTAAAGTTAGTCACCGGCGAACCGACTCCGGCTGCAGTCACCGGATAGGCATTGCCATTTCCGATGATCAGCCAGTAGTCGATGCTGTTGGCCTGGGGCAGGATCACCCAGCCCTGTTGCGAAGGAGCAGTATTGACGATCTCCTGCCCGGCCGTGCCGACCACAGCCCCATCGGCGCCGACACTAAGATCAATTTCGGTAAAGTGAATGTTCTTGTTGCCGCTGCCGAAAGCAAAGATGTAAAGGTTGACTCGCGGGTCGCCGCCCGGCTTGGGAACGATCATGGCTGGAATATTAACACTGTCCGAAGATGATCCTCCCAACGTTCCGTCAGCGCCTGTGAGTTTGGCGCCCGTCTGCGCGTTCCAAGCCGATACTCCATCGCTATAGACCAGCCACTGACCGGTATCCGGATCGCTCCAGGTGCCGCCGCCGCCCAATGGAAACCCGAAGGGATTTCCGCCGCCAACGGTGAGGTTCCGACGTTCGTCCCACGACAACGTGCAGCCGTTGCCGAAGACCCAGTTGTCACCAAAGAGCTGCCCGATGTTGTAGACTTCGATCGTGGTAAGGGAACTCTTCACGTCCGGAGCGATGAGATCACTCACGCAGATGGTGAGTGTAGTGGTTTCGTGCTTCGACCACTCGATGCGACCGTCAGTCGGAATAAAACAGAGGGAATTAATCGCGATGTTTGCTTCATCGGCATTACCAATGAATTGATAGATTCCGCTGCCTGCGGAAGTCTCGGTGAATCCACCGGTTGCTGGCGGCGCCGGGTCGTACCCGAGTGTCCCCTTTGCGGGGTCATCGATGAGAACCGTGACAGTGAGCAGTTCAGTGCCATTAGCGATTATTTCTCCGTTGCCATCGACTTGCCCGCCTCCATCAACCTCCCTAATGATCACGCTCGCAAAGGGCTTCGAGGAGCGGTCATCACGCTGGAAATCAATTGGCGTGACTCCAGAGAGGGTGGGAGCGTCGTTTGCTCCCTGCACGTCGATCGTCACAACGGCGCCGTTTCGATCGGATCCTTCCTCAACAACGCGCACAGTAACATTGCCCTGAAAATTCTCCGCGGTGTCATTCTCGACCTGGTAAGCAAAGTTCAGAATGCCAAGGAAACCTGAAGGCGGGGTATAAAAGAAAGCATCGCCGGAAGCGTTCAAGGAGACCCCTGCCGGACTTCCCAGCAGCGTGACGGTGGCCGGGGAACCGCCCGGCACGCGGCGATCGTTAACAAGAACGTCGAGGAAATTGTCGATCGATCCAGAGAGCACTGAGAAGTGATCGTCGCCGACAAAGATGGAACCAACCTTGACTGAGGCGCTCGCCGAACCCGTCCCACCTCTGCCATCAGAGAAGGAATAGTCGAAGCTGGCGTCACCGATAAATCCCTGCGGCGGCGTGTAATAGAAGAAAGCTCCTCCAGGAGCCAATTCGACGCTGCCATTGATTAGATTAGAAAACCCGGTCACCTCGAGAAGCGGGGTCCCAAGCGGCGCAAGAGCGTCGTTGATTAGAACTCGCAAAGCATTGCGCCCGCTGTCGCCTGCCACACAATAGAAGTCGTCACCCGAAGCGAGTTCCCCCGAACGGTCGACGACATTAACATTCACTGTGGCCGCGCGACGCGGG
>JBNMNB010000230.1:0-12033 GCA_051270635.1 Verrucomicrobiales bacterium
AGAGAAAGAACCCAGATCTCTTCAATGAAATTGTTCGGGTCGGATCCGATTTTCTTCTTGAGCGTGGAGAGTCCACTATAGAAGGAAGGTTTGTAGAGACTGAAGAAGGAGGACAAGAGCTTTTGCTAAAGCTTTATCTAGGCCTCGGGGGTGTGAATCAAGTCAACCATGATCCGATCGTCTTGAAAGTAAATGACCAGGAAAGCCCCAATCCGATCTTCGGCCTGATTGGTAACTATTTGCTCTTTGAGGCACAAATTGAACCGACTGAAATCAGAAATAAGGAGTGAAACTGAGGTGGCTGGTGAACCAAGACTTGAGGTGGTCAGGCGGTCAAAATAATGAGAGGGCGTGATTCTCTGTCGTGAAGCGACATCTCACCATTAGCCGGGCCGCTTTAGCGCCCGGCCCGCATATCCCCGTCATTATCCCGTCGCGGTGCGACGGTTCAATCGGTCAAGTGCAAGTGAGATCGCGTATTCCAACGATTGATCGACTGATCACCGCTCGAATACTCAGGTCACTGGCTAAGCGGAATTGAATCGTCGCATCGCGACGAACTGCTTCTCCCTTGGGGAACGGGGGCTGAAGCCACCCCGCCTGAGATGAACGGGCGCGTTGCGACCAGCTAACAACTAAGGAGCAAAGAGACAATGTCCATGACTTACGTCATGGTTGATCCGTTGGTAGCGACCAGGGTGACACTCTGGAGTGCTCCGGCTTGACGGAGCTTCTTGTGAGCGCAGCGCATCCCGCCTGGGAAAAACGCGCTCTGGCACTCTCCAACAAGGATGCCCGCATCAAACTAAAGCGACTCTAACCTCAAGTCTTGGCGGAACACTAGTCACGCTCTACCGTTTTCGCGGCCTTTTGAAGTCAAAAAATATCGCCACAGCCCCACCAGAACAAAAGGAATCACGATGCTTGCTCCCAACACGATGAATGGATCAGTGCGCATCTCAAAGGGGAGAGCTGATTTTCCAGGTAGACGCCTGAGCGCATATTTGCAATCAGTGACTATCGGTCTTTCCAAGTGCTTTGCTTTCTCCAGAGCGATTTCTAAATCTTCCAGAAGTAGTGCTTCATCATAAGATTCTGAATCGGCAATTCGAAAATTCTCAGGGACCATCAGAGTGAGATGAAGTGGGCCAGGATTGCCGTGTTGAACGTAGCAATGGACTCCACTTTCTAAAACGACTTTTACTCCACCAAGGACAGGATTGTACGGCCCAAGCAATGGGCTGAAGAGGGGCTCTTTTCTCTCTAGGAATAGCAATGCTCTCTTGCCCTCCGGAACTCCCTTGTTTTCAGTGCGAGTATGGGTTCCCCCGTAAAGAGTTGGGATCTCAACCGTGATCTTTTCCGTCGGTTGAAGGGTTCCCTTCATTGTTCGGATGACAGTAAAACTCGCTGATTTTTTGGCCGAGTAAAACTCTTTGCTAGTTCCTTTACGTTTTTAGAACCCCGCAGCGGAAATGGCAATTTATCGTCGGTCGCGAGAGACGATTTCACCATCGATCACGACACCGGTGCAGTGTGACGTGAACTCCAGAGGATCGCCGTCGTAAAGGGCGATGTCGGCGTCTTTTCCAGGTTCCAGAGAACCTACACGATAACTGATTCCCAGCAATTTGGCTGCATTGATGGTGATGCCGGCGAGGGCAGATTCCTGAGACAGGCCATACGTTGCAGCCATGGCAGCTTCGAACAAGACGACATGCACTTTTGGCACGTAGCTTTCGTGTCCACTTTGGAAAGCAAAGGGAATGCCCGCTTCCTGCAATTGGTGGGCGAGGGTCATCGTCATGTTTTCTGCATCGCCTGATGGACGCTGCATGGTGGGATGCACGAGCACCGAAACGCCTGCTTCTTTGATGGCGTCCAGCATCAGATGTGCCTCGCTGGCTCCATCCAGGATCAAATTGAAGTCGAATTCTTTAGCCAAGCGCAAGGCAGCGGCGATGTCCTGGTGGCGGTGCACCGTGATGGCCATCGGTACCTTCTTTTCCAGTACGGCTGCGAGCGATTCGTTCCGCAGATCTCGCTCAGGTTTCTTTTCCGCATCTTCTTTTCCTTCCGCCACCTTCTTTATGAAATCCTGTGCCTTGAGGAATTCCGCACGTAACATGGCGACTGCCTTGGCGCGAGTTCCGGGCCCTCCGTCAGCCATTGCGTCGGGGCCAAGTGATCCTGCCAGCATGGCGTAAGGATTGATCACTGCGTCAGCATCAATGGCATCCACATTGGTCTTCAAAATCATCGTCTGCCCTGAAATCAGGATTCCTGGTGAGTGGCCAGTGTTCACAGTGGTGATACCAAAATCCCGCAACCACTTTACCAGCGGATCGCGCCCATTGTAAGCATCGATGGCGCGCAGTTCCGGCTGCATGGGCGACGACGTTTCCAGTTGTTCCTGGTCGTGGCTGGAATTCAAAATGCCTGACAGCCCGACCGTCGTCCGGGCATCGATAATGCCTGGCATCACCACGGCAGCGGAAAGTTCCTCAGCATCTTCAGGCGGGGTGATCTCACCTTTCTTGCCGACCGCTTTGATCTTCCCATCGGAAACAATCACCACGCCATTTGCGATGGGCTCGCCTGCCATGGTGAAGACTTTAGTGCCGTAGATCACGAGGTCTCCGGCAACAGTTGACGAAGCGAAAAGGGCGGCCGCAGTAGCCAGTATAGCCAGCGAGGAAAGAAATTTCATGGGTGGAACAGGTTCGGAAATTGGATAATGTGCAGGAATCATGATCAACGGCGCAGGGAAGGTGGGCCATCGAAGCAGCACATGTTCATGACCTTTGGCATGCCGGCTCCGAGGCCGCCATTGGCGTAGATCGCGTCATCAGGATTGCTGAGATCAAACACTTTGGTGCCTTCCACCCACGTTTGCTCCACGCGGGTGTAGACGCTAAGCGGATCTCCAGACAGGATGATGAAATCAGCGTCTTTGCCCGCTGCCAGTGACCCCGTTCGTTGTTCGATATCGAGCATCTTCGCGCCTGCCATGGTCATGCCATAAAGGGCAGCGCTGCGGGACATTCCGGCACGCACGGCAAAGGCTGCGGAGCGCAGGAACCAGCGTGAATCATTGATCGGATCATCGGTGTGAAACGAAGTCAATACGCCGACTTTCTCCAACTCAGCGCCATTCTTCCATGCGATGTCGACTGCCTCAAGCTTGCCTCCAGGGCTATCCAGCAGAATGAGTGAGCACGGGACATTTGCCTTCGCGATTTCGTCCGCGACTTTCCAGGCCTCACTCACGTGATGCAATACCAGGCGAAATCCAAATTCCCGCTTGAGCCGGAGCACCGTCAAAATATCATCGTGGCGATGGGTGTGGTGGTGAATCATTCGCTTGCCGTCTAACACTTCCACCATTGCCTCCATCGCCAGGTCGCGCGTGGGAGCTTTCTCCGGATCGTCTTTCGCTTTCTCCAGCTTCTCTTTGTATGCCTGCGCTTTCACAAATTGTTCGCGCACCAGTGCGGCTGATTTCGCTCGCGTTCCAGGGAACGGAGCTTTGCGAATCGAGTTCGTCCCATTCGCCATTTTGATGCCGCCGGCAACACTGCCGTCATCATTTCGAATCGCCAAATCTTCGATCGAGCCGCCATCGCGAGTTTTTACATAGAGCGTCTGCCCACTCAGCAAGTGGCCGGATCCAGGCATGATGTTCAGTGCTGTCAATCCACCCGCCCGCGCCCGCTCGAACGAGGCGTCCCTGACATTGATCGAATCGATCACGCGCACTTCCGGTTGGATAGGCGCACTGGAGTCGCCACCGCTCACTTGGCCGACGTGGCTATGCGTGCAGATCAGCCCGGGCATGATCACTTTTCCCTCGGCATCGATCGTTTCAAAGCCATCCGGAATTTGAACTTCATCCGATTTACCAACCGCGACAATCTTCCCATCTTTCACCAAAAGCGTGCCATTTTCGATAGTATCACCAGTGATCGGAATCACCTTCGCACCGACGAATGCCTGACCAGCAGCAGCGGGTGCAGGAGCGGTAGTATCGCTGGTGCGATTTTCATCAGCGATCACAGCAAAGCCGAGACACAGGGCCACGGCAACGGTGCCTAGAAGGGGAGCAAGTGGAAGACGCTTCATTTTGTAAAAACCATAATTTACCTGAGAATGGCTGGATATGCAACGCCGCTTGCCAGATACTCAAGGATTCGCACGAAATCACCGCCGCAGGCTTGCGCATGCCGCCAGCTTCTGGTTGGTATGCGCCAACCATGAAAAAAGTTCTTGTTGTTGGAAAAGGTGGACGCGAACACGCGTTGATCACGGCGATTCACCAGTCACCTACCGAAGCCGAAATCTACAGCTTTCCCGGAAGTGATGCGATTTTTGAGCTCGCCCGTCCGACTGATGCCACCGATTTACCCACTCTCATCGCCTTCATGCAGCGCGAGAAGATCGACATTTGTGTCGCTGGGGAAGAAAGCTATCTAGTCACGGGCGACGGCTTGGCCAATTGCTGCCAGGAAGTGGGAATTCCCTGCTGGGGGCCAGTGAAGCAATCAGCACAGCTGGAAGCGAGTAAGGAATTTTCCAAGAATTTCATGGTCAAGCATGGCATCCCGACAGGAAGCGCTGTTGCCACTGGTTCGATCGAAGAAGCGCGTGCGGCCATTTCAAATTACCCAGTTGTTCTCAAGTTCGACGGACTTGCAGCTGGAAAGGGCGTCGTGATTTGCCAGGACGCCGCCCAGGCTGACGCCTTTCTCGATGAAGTTTTCGTGCAGAAGCGCTTTGGCGACGGGCGAGTGCTGGTAGAGGAACATCTCACCGGGCCGGAAGTCTCGATCTTTGTGTCCGTCGTCGATGGTTCCTATCACATCCTGACGCCTGCGCGTGACTACAAGCGAATCACTGACAATGACCAGGGGCCGAACACCGGCGGCATGGGCGCGGTGGCATCGATGCAATTGATCGACGCGGAGGTTCTCGCCACCATCGAGAAATTAGTCGTCAAGCCCACCGTGGATGCCCTCCAGAAGGATGGCTTACCTTACCGTGGGTTTCTTTACTTTGGCCTCATGCTTACACCCGATGGGCCGAAGATGATCGAATACAACTGCCGATTTGGTGATCCCGAATGCCAGGCTGTCATGCCACTGATCAGCGGCGACTTCGCGCAGTATGTTTTCGAAGGGGCAAAAGGAAACCTCACTCCTGATCTGATCCAATGTGATGCCGGCTGGAGTATTTGCCTGATCCTGGCATCGGCAGGCTATCCAGCATCGTCACGCAGTGGCGACAAGTTGACGGGACTAGAGAATGTCGACGGCGTTCGTGTCTATCATGCGGGAACCAGGCGCAATTCTGATGGGGATTTTGAAACCAACGGCGGCCGCGTGCTGGCAGTCGTCGCCCAGGCCGGTGATCGTATCTCAGCCCGAGACAAAGTGTATGCGGAAGCGGCGAAGGTCGACTTTCCGGGCAGCCAGCGACGCTCGGACATTGGCACACTGCATTTTGAATAGGCTGACGGAGCCGCGGGTGCCGACGGGGTCGCAGCTCGGTTAAGAATCCAGTCTTGGCGATTGCGTTGCGGACAGGGTAGTATGGCGACCATGTCGTTCCATTTGCCCGCTTCGCTACGTTCTGCTGTTCTTGCACTCCTCGCGTTCTATTCCGCGTGCGTCAGTCATGCTGCGGAGGAATTTACTTTCGGCTCGCAAGTGATCACCGTCCCTGACGGCTATACCGTTGAGCTTGCGGCTACAGCGCCACTGACGGATCGCCCGATCATTGGCGACTTCGATACGAAGGGACGCTTGTTCCTTGCCGAGTCATCCGGCAGCAATGCGGACATCCAGACGCAGCTCAAAGATCGCCCGCACAGCATCCTTTGTCTCGAAGATGAAGATGGCGACGGTGTCTTTGATAAGCGCACGGTCTTCGCCGATCGCATGATGTTCCCAGCGGGCGTGCTCTGCTATCGCGGCAGCGTTTACGTATCCGCACCGCCCAGTATCTGGAAGCTCACGGATACGGATCACGATGGTATTGCCGACCAACGCGAAGAGTGGCTCGACGCAAAAACGTTGACCGGATGTGCCAATGATCTCCACGGCCCGTATCTCGGACGCGATGGCTGGATCTACTGGTGCAAGGGAGCCTTTGCGGAGCAGACGTATCCGCGCGCCAATGGTGATGGTGAACCATTTGTGACTAAGGCAGCACACATTTTTCGCCAGCGACCAGAAGGCTCGGAGATCGAAGCCGTGATGACGGGGGGCATGGACAACCCGGTCGAGGTCGCGTTCTCCCCGCTCGGCGAGCGCTTTTTTACGTCAACGTTTGTCCAGCACCCGGGAGGCGGCCAGCGCGACGGAATACTTCACGCCGTTTACGGTGGCGTCTATGGCAAGGATCATGACGTCATCGCTGAGCATCCGCGCACCAGCGAAAACTTGATGCCGATCATGACTCATGTCGGCAATGCGGCTGCCTGTGCTCTTGAATGGATCGACTCTCCAACGCTGGGAATGCAGGGGGACTTGCTCGCCAGTCAATTCAATCTCCGCAAAATCACTCGCCACCAGTTGCACGCACAAGGGGCGACTTATCGCACCGAAGATAGCGATTTTCTGGTCTCGGACAGTATCGATTTTCACCCCACTGATATCATCGAAGATGCCGACGGCAGCCTGCTGGTGATCGATACCGGCGGATGGTATAAACTTTGTTGCCCGACCTCTCAACTGCACAAACCTGATGTCCCAGGTGCAATATATCGTGTCAGGAAGACATCGGCGAATCCTGTGCCCGACCCACGCGGACTCAAGATCGATTGGGACGATTCGCTCGCACTGGTGGCAGTGTTAGGCGATCCGCGTCAGGCAGTCAGGGATCGCGCGATGGATCAGCTGGCAATTTCGGCAACGTCAGAAACCACGTCAGTGATCCCGGCACTTCAGGAAGTGCTTAATCAAGAAGGATCAAATACGCCAAAGTCGCAGGCAGCCCAGGCAGCTATCTGGACTTTGTGCCGTATCGACTCTCCTCAGGCACGTGAAGCAATACGTGACTTGTTGTTGAGCAGTGCCGAGCCCATCCGTGTCGCCGCATTGCATGCTGTCGCTGTCTGGCGCGACCGGGAAGCCATCGACGGAGTCCGGCAGAGTCTCGGTCGTCCAAGTGCTGCGGTTCGCCGCGCTGCCGCAGAGGCTGCAGGCAGAATGGGCGACAAGTCCGTAGTGCCGGCGTTGTTTAGTGCACTTGAGCAAGCGGGAGATGACACTGTATTGAGGCACTCACTGGTGTTCGCGTTGATCGAAATTGCTGATCCGGAGACAACGCGAACAGGGCTGAGTAGCCCACACGCAGCCGTGAGAATCGCGGCGATGACAGCCCTTGACCAAATGGGAATTCGATCACCAGCCGGAATTCAAGCCAGCGACGTGCTTCCTGCTTTCTTCGGTGAGGACGAGGCAGTGCAAGACCAGGCCCTGCGGATCATGGCGAAGCACGAAGCCTGGGCGGCCGAGCTAGTCGCCGCCATCCCGGATCACGCCTCCAGCCCATTCCTCAGGGATAGGGTTCCTGAACTGGCGCATCTCAAGCTTCTGCAGCAATCGATCAGCCGCTGGCTCACGCAAGTCGACAATGCCGAGCTCAAGGCCCTGGCGCTCCACACGATCTCGAAGGCTGAAGTTTCTCCGATCCCAGACGAATGGATGGCGGCATTGTTAGAGAAAAGTAAATCATCAGTGGCCGAAGAACGACAGGCAGCAATCACTGCCCTCAGCCGCAGCGCGCTACCAGCCACCTCATCTCCCTTGATTGAGCATGTGCGAAAGATGCTGACAGATTACGCAACAACCAGCGATGCCGCCAGTTCCATAATCCGTCGATTGCAGGCAGGCTCCGCAGGAATAGGGCAGGGGAGCGCGATCTCCAATGCCGTGGCTGAATTGGCAGTGGACGGAAGTGTGTCAGATGACTTCGCAGCCCGACGCAGTGGCATGCGAATCTTATCAGCAGCCTCACTGACTAGCGAACAGTTGCTCATGGTCATCGCGGCTCTGCCGAAGTTCCCTGGAATCGAACTCTCCAACATTCTACCTGTCATCGCCGGCAACGCCGAACAAGCGCTGCCAATTTTGGCCCAGCACCCAGCACTTCCCACCATTCCTGTGGCGGTCCTGCAGGAGTTCTTGAAACACGTTCCAGCACAAGCACGAGAGGCATTCGAATCCCAGCAGGCGAACCTCTTTCAGCCAGCCCCTGGCCAGGCAAAGCAACTTGAGGAAACTCTGGCAGCGCTGCCTCCAGGCGACGTCATCCGCGGGCAAAAAGTGTTCAATAGCACTCGTTCCATGTGCAAGCTCTGCCATGCCATTGGCTACTCGGGCGGAAAACTTGGCCCCGATTTGACCAGAATCGGAACCATCCGTTCTCGCCGAGACATGCTCGAAGCCATCATGTTCCCCAGCGCCAGTCTCGTTCGCAGTTACGAATCCGTCCTCGTAACCGTCGCCCCATCAACCCCAGATGCAGCGACCGAATTCCTCGGTATCCTGCGCGGCAACAACGACCAGGAAATCACCCTCGCCATAGCTCCCGACAGCGAATCCAGGATCCCCCATTCCGAAATCCAATCCATCATCCCCGCCAAAACCTCTCTCATGCCCCCAGGCCTCCACCTGCTATTACAACCACAAGAACTCAGCGACCTCCTGACATTCCTCGAAAACACCCGCTGGAAGTGACCCCGCAGCCAATCCTGCCACCTCTCGCTCCTGCAGCGCGGCCTGACCGGTAGAATCGAAGAAGTAACGGTCAGTAAATTTTTGTTGCTCGTCGGTCTTGGGTTCCGCATGTGCATTGGATACTCGATGTTCTGCCTCCGTGCTGTCGAGGCCGAGGTTTAGGGTTACGTTGGCGAGAAAGCAGTTTACTGCGGTACCTGTCCTTCCGACACCGGCGGCGCAATGAACCAGAATGTTTCGATTTCGACCGGCTCTCAGGTCACCAGCGAGTTGTGAAGAGGAAGAGTTTGCTATTCAGAACAGCCCATAGACCGGACTCTTTACACCTGCTTTTCCGACAACCGTGGCCGCATGCGTGTAGCCTTCGGTCGTCGTCACGTCCTCGTGGCCCAGCAGTTCCTGCACGGTGCGAATATCCGTCCCATTCCGTAAAAGCATTTTGCCGGGCAACTGCCGCGCAACTGCCGGGCAACTGCCGGGCAACTGCCGGGCAATCTTGATGGCGTCCTTGCGATCGGTCTTTACCTTTTCACCAGCGGCACGCTCCATTT
This sequence comes from Verrucomicrobiales bacterium, assembly GCA_051270635.1. Lineage (GTDB taxonomy): Bacteria > Verrucomicrobiota > Verrucomicrobiia > Verrucomicrobiales > DEV007 > JAGROY01. The sequence goes on from JBNMNB010000230.1 coordinate 9,293, forward strand.
TCGATGGGGCGACGACGATGGTGTCATAGCCAAGTTGCAGTAACCTGCGCACGAGAACGAATCCCGTCGGCCCAGCCTCGTAGGCGATCCGAATCTGCTTCTTGGTAACATTGAAATTCTTGCAGATGCGGTTGAGTGCGCGTTCGGCGGCAAGATTCGAGCCGCAGCCATATTGTCTCGCTCTGAAAAAGTCCAGCACGACGCCTTGACTGTCGTGTGTATTATGGTGCGGTGACGAGCCGTGATATCATCTCTAGACTCAAAGCCGATGGCTGGATTCTCGTGCATGCCCGCGGATCTCATCACCAGTTTAAACATCCAGACCGCACTCGAAGAGTGACTGTGCCGCATCCGAAGTAAGATCTTCCGAAAGGCACACTCAGAAGCATCTTCCGCCAGGCTGGATGGACTTGGCCACCATAATGCGATGAGATACCCTGTAGTAATTCACAAAGACAAAGGCTCTGACTACGGAGTCACTGTTCCTGATCTGCCCGGATGTTTTTCGGCTGGTGACACCGTAGATGACGCTCTGACAAATGCTATCGAGGCAATTGAGTGTCATATTGAAGGGATGATAATCGACGGCGAGATGCCTCCGTCCGCTCGGACGATTGAGTTTCATTCGAAGAATCGGCAGTTCGCTGGTGGGATTTGGGCCTTGACGGATGTGGATATTTCGAAGCTCTCAGGTAAAGCGAAGCGCGTGAATATCACTCTGCCCGAACGATTGCTTGTTCAGATCGACTCTTATGCATCGCGCAGCGGTGAAACACGTTCAGGCTTCCTCGTCCACGCCGCAATGGAGTACGTAAGCGCACACACAGACAGCGGGAGCGACGCGGATGACCAAGCAGCTGCCGCTGCGGAGTAGAAATTTTGAAGCCAGTTCTAACAATAGCCCTGAAATCGAAAGCGCGCTCTCAGCAGCGGCTGGCATCGCTTTGACGTTGTGCGCCGAGCCAAGCGAGGCGCTTCTTATTTGGTGAAAGTCCAAATGTTATAAGACCTAGCCAGTAGTAACTACCGAGTGTTGCGTAGATGTTAGCTAGCTAAGCCATTGAAGATCGCGGGAGCCACCGCGTTACCAACGTACAGCCTGAAGCTCATCGGTAACGATGAACGGAAGGATGGCGGAACAGCATCGACGAAGCGTACACAGGGAAGTGTGCAGGCCGCAGGCGAGTTCGTATCTTCGTCTTATTCGGGAGGGGGGAGTCTGTTCAGCCTAGAAGTCGATGATGCAGCTGCTGCCTATGAGGACGCAATAAAGCTAGGCTTGGAGATTGCATTGGAGCTAAGATCTGAAGAGTGGGCACCTCAGCATTTCATGCTGCGGGATCCTCACGGACTGACGGTGGATATCGTTCAATCGACGGAGCCAGCTGAGGAGTACGTTAAAGACTATTCGAAGAATGAGTAGCTCGACGAATGTAGAGGATTTGCGAAACATTGGATCGACGATCGCTAGCCGACTGAATGAGATCGGCGTTTTTACCGAGCGCGATCTCCGGGCACTAGGAGCAGTGGAAGCTCATCGGCTAATCCTGAGAAATTTTCCCGATAAAACTTTGCCGATCTGCTATTACTTGTACTCTTTCGAGGCTGCGTTGAGGGATGTTCACTGGGATGATCTACCCGAATCAAAAAAACGAACTTTACGCAATCAACTCGGCGAACAAGGCGTGGGAGAGCGACGCCGATGAAGCTGTCTGATTAAATTTGAGCTTCCCCCCGGCGCTGATCCTTAACGTTCAAAGAGAATACGGAATTCTTACTCGAGGGTCATTCCGATCGAAGTCGCTAGAATTTCGAGTGACTAGAATACATCCTTCACAGTCGGCGCTTGCGAGAACAATTGCATCCGGCAGTTTGAGCCTGAGCGCCTTTCGTTCGGAGACCGCCTTTCGTGCAACTTCAATTGAAAGCTCCACTCTTTCCATCGATTGGAACAATGCAATTGCTGCTCTCCGGTCACCGTCCGAATTGGCACCACACATCACCTCCATCCAGCTGACTACGGAATATAGGGCGTCGTCATATCTATTGATTTCAGCTTTTGCCTGCGGTTCACCTTGAAGGTAGTCGATGAGCACATCACTATCTATCAGAGCCTTCATGACTCCCACTCCTTCCTGATTTCCCGAACGAACGCTCGGCTGTCTCGCTTCTTGCCAGACCAGGCTCCAAATGTGTCTTCCCTACTCAAAGATTCTTGGTTTTTCAGCATTTCAGCTATCGCGCGTCTCACGGCTTCCGCTCGGGAAATACCGCGGTTTCTGCAGATCTCGGTGAGAGCTGACAACTGATCATCCGGTAAATCAACAATGGTTCTCATGATAACGGCATCATATATCAAAAAGTCCTATCCGTCAAAACCGAATCGGGTAGGCGGGAGATTTGAACTCCCGCCCCCCACACCACCAAGCATACGGCTCCGTACTAAGGCGGTTCCGACTCGCCACATGTTATCTGTTTGGGCTTCGTAGATTGGGTGCCGGTTCGGCTCCTTTCCTTTGCTTCTTCGGCCCAGCTGGATAACGGATGGATACCCATAGGTTCTCTAGACTTAGCACGCCCTGTTCTGCCAGCCACGCGTCGGTCATCGCACGTTGCACGATGGAGTTGTGACTCATTCGCCAATGCCCTTTGCGACTTCGACTCGCTTTGTGCACTTCGTCCCGTCCGATCCCTAGTTTCAGCAGTTTGCGCCGACGTGTCCTCGGTCTGCCCCACTGCTT
>JBNMNB010000231.1:0-11980 GCA_051270635.1 Verrucomicrobiales bacterium
TGTGAGTAGTGGGCGCAATCATGGCACCCTAACATCAGGTTCCGTGTGCGAATTGTTCAGTAATATTGTTTAGCTCCATGATCACCAGCCACTTTCGCCTCGATATGAGAAAACTCTGGGCGAAGCCCTATGCAAGGCATGTTCGGCTGGTGCCGAAAGCCGTTGTCGGCTAAACAAGGGCGATGTCAGACCTGAACCATCCGAAGCTCCGCTGGGGAATCCTGGCGACCGGCCACATCGCCGGGGTGTTCGCGGACGGCGTGAGGAACTCGAAGTCGGGGATCCTGCAGGCCGCGGGCAGCCGCAGCGAGGCGTCGGTGGAGGCCTTCGGCGACAAATTTGACATCCCGAACCGGCACCCGAGCTATGAGGCGCTGCTCGCTGACCCGGAGGTCGATGTGGTGTACATCGCCACGCCCCACCCGATGCATCTAGAGTGGGCGATAAAAGCGGCGCAGGCGGGCAAGCACTTACTGTGCGAGAAGCCGATCGGTCTGAACGCGGCGCAGGCGGAAGCGATCATCGCCGCCGCGCGGGACAACGACGTGTTCCTCATGGAGGCGTTCATGTACCGGTGCACCGCGCAGACGGCGAAGATCGTCGAGCTGGTCAAGGCCGGCGCCGTCGGCAAGGTCAAATCCATCGAGGCCTCGTTCTCGTTCGCCGCGGAGGGGGCGCAACCGGATGGCCGGCATCTGAACAAAGCGCTCGGCGGTGGTGGGATCCTGGACGTCGGCGGCTATCCGATGTCGATAGCGCGACTCATCGCTGGGGTGGCGAACGGCCTGCCCTTCGCGGAGCCGGAAGAGTTGAAGGCGGTCGGGCACCTGGGCGACACCGGGGTCGATGAATACACCAGCGCGGTGGCGACTTTCCCCGGTGGCATCATCGCGCGGCTCAGCTGCGGGGTGACCCTCTCCGAGCCGATCGAAGTGAGCATCGCTGGCGACGCGGGGCGTCTCTATGTGCCGCTGCCCTGGAAGTCAGCGCCGCTCGGCGGCACGACGGAACTGCATCTGTTCAAAGCCGGGGTCGACGAAGCGGAAGTGATCGAGGTGACGACCGAGGAGCACCTCTACGGGGCTGAGGCCGACACGGTGGCGCGCTTTCTGGACGCCCGGCAGGCTGCCTCGCCGGCGATGAGCTGGGATGACACGCTCGGCTTGATGAGGGCGCTCGACCGCTGGAGGGCCGAGATCGGCCTGCGCTACGAGGGCGAGTAATTCGCAATTTCCGGGTTGCCGGAGCGCAGACGACATTGTGATCCGTGAGTTCGTCGTGAATTTTTCGATAGCCGTATCGCTTGCGATTGCGTGTGAAAATTTCCTTGATGAGATCGCCAACCTGATGGTCGGAAATCTGCATGAGCGTTTCCTGCGCGGAATGATAGAAGCTGCTGCGTGGCACGCCGAGGGAACTACAAACTTTTCGGATACTGCCTCCAGTTTTTCGCTGAATACTGAGAATCATATCGCGGCGTTGGACTGGGGTTTGCTTCTGGTTCCAAGAATCACGGCGGCCTTTTTTAAATTGTCATTTTCCAGTTTGAGATGGGCGACCTCACGCCGCAACCAGAGCAACTCGGTCCGCTTCAGCCTCCTCGCCTACGGCTCGGAGGCTTCCGCTACCGTGTTGCTCTGGTTGCGAGGCTTGAACCCATCGATAAAGATTTCCCGATCCGATCCCTAAATCCTCGGCCACTTCTGGAACCGGTTTCCCACAGTTCACCAGCTCGACAGCTTGGGCTTTGAACTCGGAAGTATAGCGTTTTCTGGGTAGTGATTTCATTGTGTCTTATTCTCTTACGAGCTGGCCCAGAAATCTAGCGCACCCCACGACTCTTTCTCCAGACCAGCGGAATGACAAGCTTCTCCTAGCAAGAATCCACCGCTGATCAACGGTGAGGAGAGGACGCCTCCTTCCCATCTTCTCCATCAGCATCCGGATCTGCGCCAAGCCAAGAGAGTTCACCACGAGGACACAGCTCCGGAGGACACTACAAGATCCGGGACACAGGCGGCTTCCACGATCAGGCTGGAAAGGACACTGGTTCCGATGATGACGATCCACCTCCTCCGACCGACATCGTTGTCTCCCCGAGCCCGCCTCCACCGCCGCCAAGTAATCCCGATTGGGACGCGCCTGATTCGATTCCCTCTCCGAGAGCACAGGGCACTGGTGGTCACTACAGGATCAGAGACACGGGCGGTTGATGGTTGGGTGGGGCAGCTAAGGAACGCCCGTTGCTGTTAGTCCACCAAATTGGCACTCCTTGCCATTTCGGCAAAGTTAGTGGAGCTTTCGGCGCAAATTCTCTTCACGAAAGTGCCGAATACACATTCATGACGACACGTCTCGCTCACCTCGTAGTGTCCGAAAATTCGATTACAACGCGAACAGCTGTCGTTTAATCACTTGGACGCGCTCAGTAGAGTGAATTTCGAAGTGCTTTCGCCCCTCGAAATCGCCAGAATTCGGCCATGAATCTGATCAAACTGACTTTGGTCTCCATTGCAGGCTGGATGAACCGGCAGCGACAAGACGTGATCGACCACCTCCAGGAAGAAATCAGAGTCCTGATGGAGCAGCAGGGAGGCCAACGATTACGATTCACCGACGACCAGCGAGTCCGCCTCGCAAGGAAGGCCAAACGCATCAGATTCGGAAGGTTAAAAGAGATCGCGAGCGTGGTGACTGCGCAGACTCTCCTTGCTTGGCACCGGAAGCTCATCGCCAAGAAGTATGACGGCAGTAGCAATCGGCGGATAGTCGGCCGACCACCAACCAAAGAAGAACTGCGAGAGCTTGTGATCAAAATGGCAGAGGAGAATCGCACTTGGGGCTATACGAGAATCCAAGGAGCATTGGCCAATCTCGGTCACGAGATCGGTCGAGGAACCATCGCCGATATCCTCAAAATGGATGGGATGGAATCAGCTCCGGAGCGGGAGCGGATGACAACCTGGGCAGAGTTCTTAAGGGCTCACTGGGATGATATTGATCGGGGAGGGGAGCCTTCGACGAGCAGTGGAACAGTTCTGTGAGCACTATCACTCTGAGCGGAATCACCAAGGATTGGACAACAAAATCATTTCACCGGAGTTCTCATCATCGAGTGAAGGGGAGATTCAGTGTCGCCAGAGACTGGGAGGATTGCTGCGCTACTACAACCGGGATGCGGCATGAAGAATAGTCGAATTGAGTTTCCGGACAGTACGCCGTCTGACAGCCATGGAAACAAACCTCTTCGGTAAACTCTGGACGAGCCTCGCCCTCCTGTGCCTCTCCGCTGTCCGCCGAGCAGTTTTGGGCTATTCACCTACTGGGTGAACGGTGACACGGTTACGATCACGGCCTACCCCGAAGACGCGGTTGGTGACGTGGGGATTCCTGCGCGACAGTTGAAGTGGCTATTCTTCTAGGATCGTCTCTCCATTTGTGCAATAAATGAGCACTAGGATGCCCCAGCTTATTCTAGCTACATGGGTCATCAGTCGCTACTATGAAATTATTTTTGCGCTCTGTTATCATTTTTTTCGCGGTCGGGCATTCGAGTCTCCAAGCCCAACAAAACAGCGAAACCGCTACACTAAGTTCAGTAAATCTCGGTGAGCAGGAAGCGGAAGTTTCCATCGCGGGAAAATCGACTTCTTATTACATCCTCTACCGTTCCGAGAATCTCAGCGAATTCTCACCGATTGTCGGCCAACTTGGAACCGACGCCCAGCAGATTCTGCTGGATGAGAGCCTATTGTCTCCGGCGGCCTATTATCGTGTTCAGGTGGTGCCCATTGATAGTCCATTCGACACGGATGAAGACGGGATCGACGATGTCTATGAACTGACACATCCAGCCATTCTCAATCCGCTTGATCGGACAGATGCCGATGATGATCCGGATAACGACGGACGGAACAATCTGAATGAGTATCTTGCAGGCTCGGATCCTGAAGTGTCTGGAGACACCGATACTGGACTGACGACGTTTTCCAGTTCACCCATTAGTGGCGCTGACAATGTCGCAGTGACCCGGGAGACGATTCTCCGTTTCACGCGACCTCTGGCAACAGATCTCCCATCTGCCAATGTAAATGCAGTGGCTGCGGGAGTCGATATTACCACACGCGTGCACACAAGTCCGGACCGGAAAACGGTGACGGTCTTTTACCCTGATGGTTTGCCAGGAAGCACGCGGGTTCGACTCATCATTGCCGAGACGGGACTCAACGATCGAGACGGGAATCCGCTCGATCTGGATGGCAATGGAAAACGAGAAGGCTCAGGATTGGTATCCTTCACGACGCTTTCGCTAACGACCTTACCCGGCACAAAGGTCATGGGGCGGGTCTTTGCATCTGAACTGGGCGACGAAGGCGACAATAAACCGCTTTCCGGTGCCAGGATCACGGTGGATGGGCGCAAGGATGAACTTTTTGCCATTACTGATGCGCAGGGCAATTTCGAGCTGGACCCGGCACCGGTAGGTCGGTTTTTCGTTCACATTGATGGTCGATCGGCAGTGGGAAGCAACTGGCCGAACGGCGATTACTATCCCTTTGTCGGTAAGACGTGGACGGCAGTGGCAGGAGAAGAGAATGGGATTGGAGAGGTGTATTTGCCGCTGATCAAGAGTGGGTCACTGAAGACGGTCAGAACACAGCTGCCCACGGTAATCGGATTTCCGGAAGAAGTTCTGGCCAAACATCCGGAATTGATCGGCGTTGACGTCGCGGTTCCTGCGGATGCCCTCTTCGCCGATAACGGAACGCGTGGCGGCATGGTAGGTATCGCACCCGTGGACCCAGATCGATTACCGGGTGCATTGCCGGATGGTTTGAAGTTCCCTTTAGTCATCACGGTTCAAACCGATGGCGCAACCAACTTTGATCAACCGGTGCCGGTCAAGTTTCCCAACTTGCCCGATCCAGTGACGGGCGAAATTCTTTCACCCGGTTCCAAGAGTGCTCTGTGGAGTTTCAACCACGACTCGGGTGCTTGGGGAATTGTTGGGCCCATGACGGTGACACCGGATGGCAGGCACATAGCGAGTGACCCGGGTATCGGCATTCTCGCGCCGGGTTGGCACGGTTCACAGCCCGGTGCCTCTGGTGAGGAAGGCGATGTTGAAGATGAGGAGGAAGACGAAGATGAGTGCTCAATCCTTGTACTGGGGCCCATCGGCGCAAAGATGGGCGAAGAGATCTCGTTAGGCACCAGCATTAGTGGCGGGGGAACCTGGACCTGGTCTGCTCCGGACGGTAACCCCTCCACCGGAAGCGGCTCCAACTTCTCAGTAAGCTACGCGGAGAATGGCGACTACGACATCACGGTTCACTATGAGAGTGCGGACGGAAAAAAGACCTGCTCCGACGTCCACTCGATCACCGTGGAAGACGAGGGCTGCGACGTCAGCATCTTCGGACCGGTGGATGTCGCTCGTGGTCTCTTACAGGAATTCACCGCTAATGTATCTCGGTCAGGCGGAGAATACCACTGGGAAGCCGAGAATACGCGTTTATTCTCATCTGCAGACGCCGCAACATTCAAAACCTATTGGCCCGATTCGACCGAACCCGGCACCTACCCCGTTACGCTGCGCTACATGGTGACGAACGACGATGACGAGCAGGAAGAGTGCAGTGATGTGAAAACAGTGATCGTCAGGGAAAAACGGCTGGTAATTACTCGATCGTCCAGTGGGCTTGTGCCCTTTCCAGTTGGGTTTGAAGTTCAAGTTGGAGAACAAGTTTATTTTGGCACTAACCTTTCCTCTCAAGGTAAATTAGAATGGTCGAGTGAAGGAGCGTCGCCGCCCAGTGCATCGGGTGGTTCCTACCGGGCCTCGTTCGCCTCTACGGGCTCAAAGACGATCACCGCAACGTATGAGCCGTATGACGGTGGGAATACGCTGACTGCTTCCGTTAGCATCAATGTCAGAGAGTGCACGATCGCAATTTCAAGTCCAAACTCAGGGATATCATTGAACACGGACGTCGCCTTTTCGGCGACGGTTGAACCAAGCGGAGGAAACCTCAGGTGGATTGCTGCGGGCGGAACGCCAGATACCGGAACAGGACTGACGTTTACGACCCAGTTCGCACAGAGTGGATTGCAACGTGTAGAAGCCATTTATGATGCCCCGAACGGCGAAGAGTGTCGCAAACAAGATCTTGTTTACGCAGGTGCCCCTGAATGCAGCCTCCAGATCACCGGTCCCTCGACCGCAAGTCTCAGAGACATTCATAATTTCAGCGTCGACGTCAACTCAAACGCCAATCTCACAAGTCTTTCATTTTCAGGATTGGTAATCGAAACCGGCGAAACACTACCCTGGACGATTAATGAGGCTCCTCCATACGAGTTTCCGATCACATTCGATGCCCCAGGTAGCTACACCATTCAAGTCAACTTTCAGGCGAATGCGGACTTCCTGGGACTCGCGGAATGCAGTGCTACGCATACTATCATCATCACTGACCCAAATGCTGGTGTTCGTTCGCCACGCGATGAGCCTGCCCGGGTCAGACACCAGGGCACGCTATACTACCTTCTGTTACAATTGGAGAATGGTCGGATTCGCCGGGGGAAGGGCGGCTCTAACGGTGTTTTACATCCGCAGCCACTCAGGCTCCCCGCGAACACGCAGTTTCGCGAATACGTTTTGGCTGCTGACACTCTCAAAATTGCACAAGCGGATTTCACCACGCCGGGGAATGGGATTCGCTTCGAGTTTCCCAACTTTGTGCTGGCGCGAAATACGCTGGGTGACACCGATGGTGATGACTTGTCGGCTTTGGCGGAATATATTATGGGAACCGATCCCGATAATCCGGACACCGACAGCGACGGGATTACCGACGGGGCGGAAGTGGTGCAGGGACTGGATCCCCTGGATGACGTTCCCGCACGAATCGGAATCTTAGCTTCGGTAGATTTGCCTGGAATCACAAAGGATGTTTGTGCGGTTGGCGATTTTGTCGTGGCGGCCAATGGCGATGCAGGCATTGCGATTGTCAACGTATTCAATGGTCTGGATCCGGTGGCGGTGGCATTCGTTGATACTCCAGGTGATGCGCAGGCGGTCGCCTGTGTGGATGGCTTCATTGCGGTGGCCGATGGTGATGCTGGGCTCGTAATCATGGAAATTGGTGACCCGGCTGACACGACTTTCGTGAAGCACCAGATATTGTTGGGCGCTCCCGCTGTGTCGGTTGAAACGGGTGTGGGCCTAGCCTATGTTGGACTCGAAGACGGATATGTCGTTGGAGTTGAGCTCGATACGGGATTTGAGATTGGTCGAATCAAGCTGCCGGGGTCAGGCAGCGTCTACGACATGACCTTTGGTGAGGAGTGGCTATTTGCGCTGAACAGTAATTCTGTCGTGACGCTCGATCCGTTCTTTGGGGTGGAGGCGGGAGGCGTGCTCGGCCGGGTGACTCATAGAGGAAACCTCGCAGCAGGAGGGAGACGGTTCCGTCTTTTTGCGGGAACTGACATACTTTATTCTGTGCATTCGCGGGGCTACAACACCTATCGCATCCTGGAAACCGGTTTAGTAGAGTTGATCGCCAACGGTCAAAACTCAGGTCAGTTTGGGTGGAAACAAATCGTAGACAATGGCACCGGCCTGGGAGTCGCCGCCGTCAGCCCGAACTCCACGGACGATGGCAAGCACAACATCTCACTCTACGACGTTTCCAACTCCAGCCGGACTAACGTCTTTGTCGAAGAAATCGAAACTCCCGGACTGGCCGCCGCCTTGGAACTTGCTAATGGCCTGGCTTATGTCGCTGACTCAGAAGTCGGCCTCCAGGTGGTCAATTTCCTTCCCTTCGACACCGGTAAGCAGCCACCAACGATCATCTTATCGACCAAATTCGCTGATGGGAAGGTCGAAGCCAATGCCATGCTGACCGTCACGGCTGCGGTCGAAGACGACGCCCAAGTGAGAAAGGTCGAGTTCTTCCTGGGTGACCGACAGGTAGGGAGCGATGGAAGCTATCCGTTCGAGTTTCGAATGCGTGTGCCTTCGAGCGATGAGGCGAGTGCGTTGTCGATTACCGCCGAAGCGATCGATACTGGCGGCAACCGGTCGGCAACTGCGACACTGGAACTCGAAATTGTGGAAGATGCGACGCCACCACGGATCCAGTGGGTAGCACCGGGGATCGACACCGCTGTCTCGAGCAGTTCGGCGTTCATGCTCAGCATTCAATTCAGAGAGCCACTGGATCCGAACACCCTATCACCAAACACGATCCAGCTTCTCGACGCAGGACTGGACGCGGTGTTCGACACTGCTGACGACACTATCGTTGAAGGAGAAATCACCTTCGATGAAGTGTCGAATACACTCCAGTTCACCCCGAATGAGGTCATTTCGTTGAGCACCTATCGCGCTACACTAAACCGAGAAATCTCGGATTTGGCGGGCAATCAAAGAACGGAGCCATTTGTCTGGGAATTTGCAGTGCCTACGATCGAACTGACACTTGTGGGCCGGGTAGAAGACGCAGCTGGTGCCCCGGTTGTGGGTGCAATGGTAATGGCGGACGGGGTGGATCAAAGCACCACAAGTGCAGCCGATGGCACATTCCGTCTTGAGGCAGTAAAGGTAGGTAGACTCTCGAGCGTCTTTGCATTCGTGACAGGCGATGAGAAACTGGGGTTTGCGCCGATGGAAGTATTGCAGGGTGAATATAATCTGCAGGGAGACAACGACGTTGGAACAATTTCACTGGAAGACTTTCGACCCAGTGCTCCTGGAGCTGCGGATGGACTCAATCATTTTCTCGCCATCGATGCGGAAGGACGCATGCTAGGATGGGGTGCCAACTTAGCGGGTGAACTCGGGGACGGAACGCTCAATGAGCGACGGACCGCGGTGAAAGTGTCGGGAAACCATCGCTGGCGACAGGTCGTCACTCCAGGTTATGAGGACGTAAGTCACACGCCTGCCATCACCTATGCCATCCGCAAAGATGGAAGCCTTTGGGCCTGGGGGACACCTGGGGAAGGAGATAGGAAAGTGGGCTATTTCCCCCTGCCGGGCAACATCTTCGCTCACCCACAGCTCATAGACGAAGATGAATGGTCCAGCATTGCCACTGCATCCGACCACACGATTGGCGCAAAAGTGAATGGATCACTGTGGGCCTGGGGACGAAATGAAAGCGGCCAATTGGGCACCGGCGATCAAGATAACCGGGCCGCTCCAACGCGGGTTGGCACGGACAGCGACTGGAAGATGGTCGCCATCGAAACAGAAGGTAGCTTTGCACTCAAACGAGATGGCACACTCTGGGCCTGGGGCAGAAATGAACGTGATCGACTCGGAGTGGAAGGGGACGATTTGCTTCTGGAGCCACAGCAGATCGGTGAATCTGACGCTTGGTTGGCAATCTACGCCGGCCCTGGTTATGTTGTGGGCATTCGTTCGGATTTCAGTCTGTGGCAATGGGGCACATCAAGCGATGACCCGTACCCTACTCGATTTGGGAATGGGATCGGCTGGACTTCCGTTAGTATATCAGAAGACTTTGTGTTGGGCTTAAAATTGGACGGTACACTGTGGGGATGGAGTCCTGGCAACAATCAAGTTGATGATGATGGCATCATTGCACCGGGCGCTGATAGTCGAGAACCGGTTCCGATTCCGATTGGCAATTCCCGTGGCTGGATCGCAGCGACTGCAGGGGAGACGTCAGGCGTGGCGGTGCAGCAAGACGGTCGCATCTTCACGTGGGGAATAGGACGCTATCTTGGAGTCCACGGGATTGAGGATGACGAGGTCTACGGACTCCAGGAAGTCGATCGGCCAACCTTTGTGACGCTCTCCGGAACTGTGCAGGACACCAATGGCACAGCAGTCGAAGGGGCGTATGTTAGTATTGATATGAAAGATCCCGTCCGCACAGCAGCAGATGGTTCCTTCTCCATCGTCGATGGAGAACTGCGTCCCGGAGCCAAAATCTTGGCAACACTTCATCAAATCGATCAGGGTTCTCGCTTGTTCGGTGAACAAGCGCTCGACAACCTTGAACTATCGGCGGATGACAACGCTATCGGAGTCATTTCCGTCTCTCCAAAAAGAGCAATTCTCCACAATCCCTATTTCGCGGGATTTGACCGACATACATTGGCGATCAAGGATGACGGATCGCTCTGGGCATGGGGCGATTCTCGCACTACCACCTGGGGTGATCCCACTCTTGTCGATGACGATTTCGTAGTTGCTTTGCCTCTTCAAGTAGGTTCGGAAAAAGACTGGATCGCCATATCGACAAGCGAAGACCACTCAGCCGCTCTCAAAGAGGATGGCACGCTGTGGACTTGGGGCAAAAATGAATCGGGCCAACTGGGGCTAGGCGATCTGGAAGCCTACGATACGCCCCAGCAGGTCGGAACCGATAACAATTGGGTGCAAGTCAGCACTGGCACCGGATTTCGACATGTTGGCTTCACTATGGCCCTTAAATCAGACGGCACTCTGTGGGCTGCGGGAAGCAACGCCACCTATGGCACGCTCGGAGTCGGTGAGGGTGCAGTCATTTTTGAGGGCCAAGAAATCACCCCTGTTCTCGTTCAGGTGGGGGCAGACAATGACTGGGCGTCTATCAGTGCGGGCCAAGGACACACGCTTGCCATTAAAACCGATGGAAGCTTCTGGGCGTGGGGAGTCAACGACAGAGGCCAGCTTGGTGACGGCAGTAGGACACACCGGTTTACTCCGTTCCGAGTGGGGCAAGACAATGACTGGATCGCGGTGCACGCGGCGCCAGTTTCACGCAGCCTGGCACTCAAGAATGACGGCTCGCTCTGGACTTGCGGCAGACTCGAATACGCGGATCGTGGCAGTATAGACGTAACAGTTCTGGTTGCTGTCGGCTCCGGCCCGTGGCTTGGTGTGGGAACGGAATATGATCATACAGTGATGATCCGGGCCGACGGAACTCTGTGGGGATGGGGCACCAACAGAAGCGGTGTATTACTTGGAGTTGGTGACCCGGGGTTTATCGACTTCCCTGTTTTACTCGACGATCGCTCTAATTGGATCTTTGCAGCTCCCATCAATGGCGCCACTTTCGTAATGGATGCTGCCGGTGAACTATGGAGTATGGGAAACTCCCGCAAGGGTCTACTCGGTCGCGCCGATGTCGACATCACTTCCTCAGATCCTGTTCCATTGGGAAAAGTCGAAGGAACTGGCTGGAGAGTCCCGTAGTGTCTCAAAAGTCGATTACAGTGTGCAACTCGTTGGATGCGGGGCGCTTGAACATTGAGCTGATTGGATCTTTTGGCATGAAAATTCCGGATGAATAGGGCACTCTCGGAATCCATGAATCCCGTTCTTTTCATCGTGATTTGCCTTGCCGGCTGGCTCAATAGAAATCAACAAGAGGTTATCGAGTATCTGCGAGAAGAGGTTAGGGTCGTAGTGTCCGAAAACTCGATTACAGCAGAAACCGAAGAGGATCAAGGTGTTCGACACCGCCAAAATCCGATCAGAGCCGTCATGTTGCGCGTATACCCATTCGGAATCCGTATGGACACGGACTCCAACTGGGCAGCGGAAAGCATAACTCGCGTAAGGGCCCCACGATCCCGTAGTGTCCGAAAACTCGATTATAACAGGAGCTGCTGTCGTTTAATCACTTGGAGGTGCTCTGCTGAGGGGATTTGGAAGTGCATTCGCCCCTCGAAACCGCAAGGATTTGGCCATGAATCTGATCAAATTGACATTGGTCTCGCTTGCGGGCTGGATGAACCGGCAGCAACAGGACGTCATCGACTACCTTCAAGAGGAAGTCAGAGTCTTGAAGGAACAGCAGGGGAGCAAGCGACCGAGATTTACGGATGACCAGCGAGCCCGGCTTGCTCGCAAAGCCAAGCGCATCAAATTTGGGAAGTTAAAAGAGATCGCAAATCTGGTGACTCCGCAGACTCTTCTTGCTTGGCACCGGAAGCTCATCGCCAAGAA
>JBNMNB010000232.1:0-11876 GCA_051270635.1 Verrucomicrobiales bacterium
TATATACAAAGATTTCCAATGAAGCATCTGCGAACAGAAGCTCCCCCGTTGACTTACTGACCAGACATTCCTTGAATGATCTTCACGAGCGGCATGAAGAGCGCTAAAACGATCGTTCCAACAACACTCGCGAGAACCACGATCATGATCGGTTCCAACATGGCGGTCAGGCCAGTCACGGCGTTATCAACCTCATCATCGTAAACGTCAGCGATTTTCAGTAGCATGTCGGGCAGCTGACCAGTTTCCTCGCCAACGTCCACCATACTGATAACCATCGATGGGAAAACTTTACTCTCTTCAAGCGGCTCAACAATGGATTCACCTTCCTTGACCGCGTCGTGAACTTTATCGATCGCTGCGGAAACGATGACGTTACCAGCAGTTTCACGGGTGATCTGCAGAGCCTGAAGGATCGGCACACCACTGGTAACCAGTGTTCCCAGTGTTCGTGAGAATCGAGAAATCGCACTCTTTCTCTGAACGTTTCCAAACAGCGGCACGTTAAGTTTCAGGCGATCAATGCAACGACGTCCAAATTTCGTGCCAGCGAACATCTTATAAGAAGCAAAGATGACGATCAGAGCGATCACGATCGGCACAATATTCGCGCCAAGTGTTCGACTTGCCCCCATGACAACTTTAGTCAGGGCTGGCATCGCATCTTTTCCTCCCACCAACATCTCCTCAAAGATCGATTCGAATCGAGGAACGATGACAACCAGCAGGAAGACCATAATCGTTGTAGCGATCAGCATAACGATGACCGGATAAATCATCGCGGCAATGATCTTATTCTGCAGCTTCTGGGCCTTCTCCTGGTACTCAGCAAGACGCTGAAGAACCAATTCAAGAACACCACCAAGCTCACCAGCTTTCACCATATTGACGTAAAGCTTGTTAAAGATCTTGGGGTGCTGGGCTAGACTCTCGGAGAACGTACTACCAGTCTGAACCGAATCAGCGAGATTGTTAATGGTCGCCCGAAGTGCTGGATTCGGTTCCTGCTTGGCAAGAACGATGAGACCACGGAGAAGAGGAAGACCGGAGTCGATCAGTGTCGCCAGCTGGCGAGTAAAGATCATTAGAACCTTACTTTTGATCGCACTGCTCTTAACTTTCTTCTTCTTCTTCTTTCCCTTCGCTTGACCACCAGCGGCGGCACCCGGAAGCATGATACGCGTGGGATAAAGACCTTGGTTGCGAAGGAGTGAGGTTGCGTCTGCCTCTGTAGCGGCATCGATAGCACCAGTGGTTTCCTCCCCGGCAGCGGTCACTGCAACGTAATTGAAACTAGGCATATGGTTTTGCTTTTGGTGGATTGTTTGCTGGAAATTGCACGGTGTCGGTCACTTTCACCAGCGTAAAATAGCTGAAAAAACGTTTCGCCACCAGAATGAACGGAATTATTGAGGAAATCTTAGGTATATTTCAATACTTCTTCGATACTTGTATCGCCGGTATAGATATTTCGCAGACCATCCTGACGAATGGTCACCATGCCAAGTTCAACCGCACGCTGTTGCACGACGGTCGTTGGTGCACGCTCGGTGATCAATTCGCGCATGGCTTCTGAAATCTTAAGTAGTTCAAAGATACCTTTACGGCCTTTGTAACCTGAATTGCCGCACTCATCGCAACCTGCGCCAGTGAAGAATTTCTTATCGCCGACATCTTCGCGCTTCAATTTGAGCTGAGCAAGGATCTCATCCGTTGGCTCATACGGAGTCCGACAATCAGCACAGATCCGACGCAGCAATCTCTGGGCGAGGACACCTTCCATCGTTGCCGCGAGAAGGAACGGCTCCGATCCCATATCGGTCAGACGTGTCACTGCTCCCGCAGCGTCATTCGTGTGCAGCGTCGACAACACAAGGTGCCCCGTGAGTGAAGCCTGCACAGCGATCTGCACAGTCTCTCCGTCACGCATCTCACCCACCATGATACGGTCGGGATCCTGTCGCAGGAAAGCGCGCAAGACGCGACCAAAATTTACTCCAATGGCATCGTTTACGGGAACCTGAATGATTCCGTCAACGTCGTATTCAACGGGATCTTCAACTGTCAGCAGCTTGTCTTCGATCGTATTGATCTTCCGCAAACAAGCATACATCGTTGTTGTCTTTCCAGCACCTGTCGGGCCAGTCACAATGAAAATTCCGTTAGGGCGCTGGATCACGTCGTCCACGAACTGCTTGATTTCATCAGGGAGTCCTAACACTTCAAGATCGAGGTTCACGGACGACTGGTCGAGCACGCGAAGCACTACTGATTCACCGTGAATCGTAGGCAGAGTGGACACACGCATGTCGATCGTCTTACCGCCGATTGAGGTCGTGAGACGGCCATCCTGCGGCAAGCGTTTCTCAGCGATGTTCAAGTTCGATATCACCTTAATACGCGAAGTCACCGTCTGCGCCAAATGCGCCGGCGGCGGAGCCATCGCAATGAGGTTACCATCTACTCGATAGCGGATGTTAAAGCTTTCCTCAAAAGGCTCAAAGTGAATATCCGATGCGCCTTCTTTCACCGCCTGGTAGAGAACCAGATCAACAAACCGAACAATCGGCGCTGAGTTTGCATCTCCTTCGTCGTCAGCATTTCCTCCTGCTGCCTCTTTGGCGATGTCAGACAAAATGTCTGCCATATCCTCAGTGTTGCTTGCATAGTATTCATCAAGCAGACGAAGGATCTTGGTGGTATCGGCTACGATAGGCACGACATCCTTGCGCATAGCGAATCGCAGATCATCCAGAGTCTGCGCATTCATCGGATCGATCATCGCCACGTAAACCGCAGTATCATCTGATCTTACAGGAAAGACTCCCTTGGTCTGCGCGAGATCCGCCGGCACAAGCTTCAGCAAGTCCTCGTCCGGGATAAAGCGACCAAGCTCCATGAACTCGGCACCGATCTCGGTTGCCAGAACTCCAAAGATTTGATCTTTGTCTTCAATGATTCCCGCCTCTTTAAAGACGGTATGAATCTCTTTTCCGGTGGCAGTTTCATGCATGAACTGCTCGCCTTGTTCTTCGGTCACATATCCGTTTCGGATAAACAGATCGACTACGTCTTTGGCTTCCATTGGTGAGGTAAGGTAAAAATTGTGAGAATGTCAGGTTTTTTAGGATGGGGGGCAATCAGGGGGATCAATCTTCGTCCATTCCCGTAACCCTGATGACCTCCTCAGCCGTGGTGACTCCCGCGATCATCTTACGGACACCATCTTCACGCAGTGTGCGCATTCCAAGTTCACGAGCTCGACGACGTAGCGCCGGAGTACTCAACTGCTGCGTCACGAGACCTTTCATCTCGTCACTCATCCTGAAAGTCTCTAGAATTCCCAGCCGTCCCTTATATCCGGTATTGCGGCAGAGCTTGCAACCCGTTCCTCTCATCAAGTTGATATCAGAAAACTTGGATAGATCCACGTTCAGAAGTCGAATCTCACGTTCGGACATTTCTGAAGGAACTTTACATTCCGGACAGACCGTCTTCACGAGACGCTGCGCGATCATTGCGCGGGTAGCACTGGCGATCAGGAATGGCTTAATGCCCATGTCGGAAAGTCGGGCAACGGAACTTGGCGCATCGTTGGTGTGCAGTGTCGAGAATACCAAGTGACCTGTCAGACTGGCGTTAATCGCGATCGCCGCAGTTTCCTCATCTCGAATCTCTCCGACCATGACAATGTTAGGTGACTGGCGCAGCATGGAACGCAGCGCCGCAGCGAACGTCATGCCAATCGACGCCTTAACTGGCACCTGGTTGATACCGGGCAACATGTACTCGACTGGATCCTCTACTGTAATGATCTTTCTGTCCGGTCGGTTGATCGTATTGAGACAAGCATACAGCGTAGTCGTCTTTCCTGATCCCGTCGGGCCAGTCACTAGGATGATACCGTCGGGAAGAGCGATCAACTCATTGAACATTTCCTCGTCGTCCGAGAAGAATCCCAGCTCAGCAAGTCCGAGCAGCAACGACGACTTATCCAGAATCCGCATGACCACACTCTCACCGTGGTTCGTTGGAACAGTTGATACGCGAAGGTCAATTTCCTTCTTACCCAGCTTGGCCTGAATTCGACCATCCTGTGGGATGCGCTTTTCGTCGATACTCATGCTACCAGTCATGATCTTCAAGCGAGCCAGGATTGGGCCGTGCAATCGGACGGGATGCTCAGCAACAACGTGCAGAGCACCATCAATGCGCAGACGAATACGCATGCGATCTTCCATCGGCTCGATGTGAATATCACTGGCACTCATCGAGAAGGCGTCCTGCAGAATCTGCCCTACCAGTTTAATGATCGGCGCGTCATCTTCTGACTCCACCGCCCCCATATCGATATCGACTGCTGCGCTTGGGTCAGCGTCAGGATCAACGCCGTAGAAATCTTTGACCATGCCGAAAATCGCGCTGCGCTGAGCGCAGACAAATTCGCATGTAAAGCCAGTGAAAACGTGCGGCAAGGCGTCCAGGGTCTCGATATCGAACGGATCCCAGACAGCCACCGTCAATACGCCGTCCTGAAGCTTGGCTGGAATGACGCGATAGCGTGCTGCCGAGGTCTTATCCATGGCATCCAGAGCTCCCTGATCAGGCACCTCTGCGGCGAGATTGTAGAATTCCATCCCCGCGTTTTCCGCTAGCGTTCGCGCAAGGTCTGCTTCTGCAATTCGTTCATCGTTGACGAGGGCCAAGACGGCGCTTTTTCCGGCTTCAATGCCTTGAGCAAATTCGAGGTCTTCGGGAGCCATGAGACCGGCTTCCTGCAACAACTGGACAAGATAATCTTCGTTTGAGTACACGATAGGGTACGGAAAGGGGTTAGGCTTTATGCCAACAATTCTATTAGTAAGCGCGCAGAATGGCTACTCTGGTGTCGTTTGTCAATCTTCCCAAAGGTCATTTTCGAACAATCGTATTCCATTGGTAGTTAGAAGCTTACATGATCAATACTGATCATTTTGAGTTTAGACTTTCATTTTTTTCGCAACGAAAAAACGGTTCTCTAGGTGGATTTCTTAGTAGATTGGTGGTTTTAGCTGAAAACGAGGATTAAGCGCTCTGTTTCTTAGGAAGCAGGAGTCCGAATCCGAAGGTCAGTAGAGCAGTCACCGGATACATCCAGGCAAAGTTCAGCTTGCTGGCAATGGCTCCTTGCTCGTTCATTGTCAGGAAGATACTAAAGAATCTATTATCCACTATCCCCTGCGGTGTGGTCGCCCCAAAATTGATAAAGATGGTGTAAACATCAGTCTTCACGAGCATCACCAGGATAAAGGAAAGAGCGAAACCAATCGCCAGCCCCGTGAACGAGGATTTACGCCGCTCGCTGAACAGCGCCGCACAAAACAGCCCCAGCATGGGTCCAGTGGTATAGGCGACCATGCCAAACGCAAGGCTCACCATATTTACATCCTCACGTAAGCCGTTGAGAACGATAGCAAAAGCCGACAGCGCAAGCCCCCAGACCACCACCAATACTCGTGAATACACGAGCAATTTACGATGCTTTTCCTCATCCACGTTCTGCGGATCGACGAACAATGACAGGGTGGTCTGTGACAATGCCGCGAGAATAGAATCGAGGCTGGAAATCGCGGCGGCAAAAACAGCGGCAATGATCAGGCCACTCAAGCCAATGGGAAGTGTCATCGTGATCCAGATGGGAAATACGGTATCGTGAGAAGCTTCAAACTCTTTCGCAGCCAGGGCATTCGCTGGAAATTGCTGATAATAAACGTAAAGTGCAGCTCCCACCATCAGCATGAGCAGCGTCAGTAACTGACCCACGGAACTCCAGATGATCGCCTTTTTCGCATCTCCGGCAGATCGGCAGCAAAACATTCGCTGGGCATTGAGCTGATCCACGCCAAACGCACTCAAATTGAGGAACGGCACGGCAATGATCGCGACCCAGAAAGTAAAACTCAGCGCCGGGTCGGTCGAAAAGTCGAATACACTGAATTTCCCCCAGTCGGCCCATTCAGCCCCACCCTTTGGCGATGCCTCGCCTACCGAACCCGCTACTGAAATGAAATCACTCCAGCCGTTGGGCAATTCAGAAATCATCCACACCAGCGCAACAATCCCACCAAAGGCGAACAGGACGAACTGCATCACGTCTGTCCAGATTACAGTTTGCATGCCTCCCATCAAGGTCCAAGCGATGGCAAAAACGCCGATAACAAGAATACACCATTCAAAATCCAGCGGCGTCACGACCTTCAATGCCAGCGCTGCGACCAGCACGCGCACACTCTGCCCGAGGATACTGCCAATCGAAAAGACCAGCGTCGCCAGGCGCTTCACTCCTACGCCCAGCCGATTCTCCATGTAGTCGTAGGGAGAAAAAATATCGCGCTCATAGTAGACCTTCACGAACACGAAACCAACGATGATTCTGGCTAGAATTGATCCGATCGCCCACTGCAGGTAAGTAAAGTTCCCCTGCATCGCGTAGACCATCCCCGGCACACCGATGAAGGTGACGCCGCTGATTTCCGTGGCAATGATTGATCCTGAAACCGCTGGCCAGGGCAGCGATCGCCCACCTAAAAAGAAGTCTTTAATCGATGCCTGCTTGCCACGCATCATGTGGCCGACCCACGTGCAAAGAAGAAGATATCCAATGACAACCGCCCAGTCGGCGGCATGGAAATAGGCGTGAATCGGTTTTTCGTCCATGAATGAGAGGAGACAGGAAGGTAGGAGAAGGCTTAGCCCAAAGGATTAGGCCAGCGGCTATCTCAAGTCCATTCTCTTTTCTCCTCAGCGGCAACAACCGCGCATCATTACGCCGGGGATGGAGCAGCCTCATCTGCAAATCCTTCATCGCCCTGAGAATCAACTCCTTCCTTTGCGGGCTGCTCAGATGCCCTTTTCTCAGCCGCTGTTCGCCCTGCCCTGACTCCGTCCTTTACCCCTTCCAAGATGACGTTGTCCTTCAAAATCCGCTTCACTAAGAGGGCACCGAAGACACCTCCATAGGCTGCTGCGTATGCCGCCTCATAGGCACCCCGCTCGACAGCCCGCTTCACTTTCGGTGCAGCAGAGACGGCCTTCGCTGAGGCCTTGTCAGATGCGTTCTTCACTGCGTTGTCTATATTCTCGCAAAGATTGTAAAAGAATCCACGAGTCGGTTGCTGAGCTGATTCGTTCGCCTGCTTGTCATTAGTAGAATCGTCTTGTTGTTCTGCTGTGTTCATCGTCTTTCTGGTGTTTGTTCAGTTGCTTGCTGGCGCAGTGCTGATTGGAGAATTCTCCTGATATTGCTGGACGCGGCTTCGCATTTCCTGCGCCTTCCTGCCTGTTGCGCTGTCCGATTGAATCTTCACGATTTCCTCTAACAATACTGCAGCTTCTGCCAGCTTGTCAGTTCCGAAAAGGCCGATCTTCAACATCAGTGCGCGTTGCCTGGATTCACCTTTCAGTTTCTTGTCTTTAATAAATCCATCAATGATAGCTGCGATCTCCTGTTCACGTCCATCCTGTGCCAGGGCGGACACTTTTTCTTCAATTACCATCAGATCACGCGCTGACTTGCCGTTCTTCTTTCGCTTCAATTTGTCGTTTTCATCCAAAGCGATGATCTCGTCAACCAGCTCAGGATAAAAGCGTTCAACAAACGCATCCTCCATTGCCTCAAGCGCCTCATTCAGCTTCTCTGCACGCTCCATTCCTTTGAGCGATTGCGCTTCGTCAATGAGGCCGTCCCGCTCTTTCCGAATTGTAGATAGGCTAAGCATCTGCGCTGCGAACTGCGCAGGTGAAATTCCGGGTTGATTCCGCATTCGCGCATAGGGACGACCTTGCACATCGGCGAGAAGCAACGTTGGATATCCAGCAACGGCAAACTTTTGGCGCAACTCGGCATTCTGGGATTTAACTTCTTCAGACTGTGCTGCGTGCTGCGGGTAATCAAGTTCCACCAGGACAAATGTGTCGCGCACGGCACTTTGAAATGCGTCTACTGCGAGCACTTTATCTCTCAGCGCAATACAGAAGCCGCACCAGTCAGAACCGGTGAAGCACAATAAAAGTTCCTTCCCCTGCTCTGCCGCACGCACCTTTGCATCGGAAAAATTTGTCTCCCAGTCAGAACCGCGCAGTGGCCTACCTGCGGCGACCAATGCCATCGTCAGGGTCAGACCAATCGCTGTGAAAAATTGTAGTAACCTTCGTCTCATCAAGAAACCAACAATACCTCCAGACTGCGCCGATGGCAGCCTGAAGGTATCGCGGCAGGAATGTTAGTTGAGGGCTAGTTCTGCCACTCGATTTTTTGCTGCATCAATCTTATCGTTACCCGACTCAATCGACTGCGGCTTGCGACTTCGCAGAGCATCGGCAATGCGGCTGACGAACCCAGCATCTGTCCTGGGGAAGCGGAACATCATCCGCGACTGTCGACCGCGATGGAACAGTGTCAGGTTCTCGCTCAGGAAGCGGGTAGACTGCTGCACATCGCTGCCATCGATCTGGAACGATAGCGGCATCCTACGGAAGCGGCGCTTAGCGAGAAACACCAGTGTATCTGGCTGCTCGTGCGTCGCGACGACCGTTCCGAAGAGGTTATTTCTCCATCCAGTGACGCCTTTTGCGCTACCGGAAATGGCTGGCAGACTCCAGGCAACAGTAAAGGCATCATTGCCCAACGCCTTAGCGACCAGCATTTCCTCATCTGGAGTCAACACTTTCGGCAAGCCGTCGGCATCTGACTGTGACAGGGGTGTAGTCAGCCCAATCTTTTTCCCCAGCAGGGTGACATTTGCCCTGATCAAACGGAATGCCCGTGGCATCACCCAGATCAAGCTGACGAGGATGGCACTGAACACGATCAACGACACCCACGGGTGATTGTTGAAAGTGACGGCCATCAGAGTGAACAAGCCGACAACGGCTACATCCTCAGCGGCACTCACTGCCATATTTGAGACGGGCTCTGGCGAGCTGTTCACAGCAACGCGCAGTCCTGCTTTGGCAGTGTGCGTCACCAGGGCCGATCCTCCAGCCAACAGTGCGGCAATCACTTGCATCGCTGGATCTGCCGTTCCAAGTACCTGAATAGCCACAAGAGTGGCGCCAACAGGCCGTATGAAGGTATGCACCGAATCCCAGACAGAATCGAAGCCTTGAATTTTGTCGGCAAAGAATTCAAGTGCGAACAAGGCACCTGCCACGCCGATTACTGCGGGGTGCTCCAGAATCTGAAGCGACTGATGCTCACCTGCCAGTGTCAGCAGGTTGAAATTGAGTGCCAGCCCGGTAAGCGCAACGGTCAGGTAAAGGCTGACTCCAGCCAGCGATCCCAGTCCGAGCGCAAGGGTTAGTTGCTGAATAATATCCATATTTCGTTATTGATGGTTGTAACTTTAGTCTATCGAAAGCCTCTCAGCCTTTCGCACTTTGCGCACCGTGTCGCGCAAAATGCCTGCCTTGAGGTTCCTCAGACTCCGAGAGTTCAAGCGTTCCAGCAATTACAAATTGTGTGTGCTCATTGTAACGGCAGAATATTTCGCCTTCTGGTTCTAGACTAATCTACGGCCCTGTTTCCTTGAATCCCCGCCCTTACCCGCTGCCAGAAACATCCACTCATTTTTGGCCACGCTACTCAGGACTGGCGTTGAAGTCATTGAGCGACCGCTCAATAGAGGGAGTCAACCGAACGATATAGCAGCTGACAAGTGCCCCCCCTTCGGTCGGCATTCCAGAAGGACTATCAATTCAACAAATGATTGCGCATTTATTGGAATGCACTTGCCACTGCACGTGATCGATCTTGATTGCTCAGGCCACTGCGGGCGGGTCGATGTTGTCGTCGAATGGATAGCTTCGCACTGGACACCCCGTTTTTAGATTCCCGGCGAATCCCCGACCACCACTTCCCAGCAAAACCAGATCGTCTTCGGCGCGGGTGATGGCCACGTAGAGCAGGTGCTTCTCAAGTTCCTCATTCTCCAAGTGAAAGGGCAGGCAATCTGTCCACAGCACGATGACGGCTTTGTATTGCAGGCCTTTGGCGGAATGCACGGTCTGCACTTTGATGGCGGCCTCATTCACTCCTGAATGCGCATCGCGATCCCGGGGTTTTGAGAGCCACCGTGTCGGCGCCATTTGAGATAGACCAGCGATCAATCGCTCCAACTGTGGGCGGTCGACCAGTTTGGGATAGAAGATACCAATGTCTTCCGGTTTCAGCGGCGGAAAGCTGCCGCCACCGCGTTCGCCGCGCAGCCAGCGACCTACAATTTCCAGTGCAGCGTCCACTTGTTGCCCCCGATCCATGGTGTCGACAAAGGTGGGCGTACTGTGATTGAAGCGGCGGCACATGTTCGGCCCAACACGCCTTGATCCGATACCGTCCGCTTCCGGCTCGTCGGTGCTGTAGCCTTCCGCAAGCGCGGCGATCCGAGGAGTGTTACGGTAGTTGCGGTCAAGATCGTAACGTGCGGAAATGGTGCGGCCGACGGCTTTGATGCCCAGTTCTTTCCAGCTCAATCGCGAACGTTTGTATAGGCGCTGGCTGCCATCGGCGACGATCACGACATCGCCATCCTCTGGATCTTTGATGCCAGCCAGCGCGCACCGGAACCACGATGGCTCGAAATCCTGCGCCTCATCAATGAGCATCGCATCCCAGTTCCGCGCCGCCTCGCCCCGCTCCTGCATGGCAGCCAGGAATCGCTCGCCGAAAACACCATCCTCTTCACCCCAGTTTCTTGCCACGCCCTGATCTTTTGCCCATCCGTCGAAGTGCCGCACCGTTAGCTGGGAACAGTCAGCGACGCGTGCACTCAACCACGTTGCCAGGACTTTGTTATAGCAAAGCAAAAGCGTTCGCTGATCCGGCCGTTCACGCGCCAGCCAGCGCGCCCTCGCGAGCAGCAGTATCGTCTTGCCGGAACCCGCCACGCCGAACAAGACACGATGGCCACTGCCCAGTGACCTTGCGTGACTCTCCTGGCGCGCATCCAAAACCTGCAGCACTTTGTTTTGATCAGCCCGCTCCCCGCCCAGAATCACATCCATCCGGCTCTCCGGGAACAGCACCCATCTCAACACATCGATCTGGTGCGCGGTGAATCTTTCCCGCATTGCGAACGGCCGGAAGAATCGTTTCAACACGGAAGCGAGTTCGTCTTCTTCCAGATTCTCCCAGGTGCGGCGCTCATCCGCCAACACCGTGTTGTCTTTTGTGAAAATGGCTTCCCAAGCAGCTCCATGATCCGAGCGCTCAACATCGGCCTCACTGATCCGCGTGAAGAGCACCGCCGTGCCCACTGGAAAACACAGGCGGCCCCGCCATTTTTCATCCTTAGCGATAAGCGCCTGACCAAAAAGGCTGGATTGGCAGGCGTCCTTCACCGCCCGCCAGTAGCCGTCCACCTGTTGCAAGGGATTGGGATGCTTCTTCGATCGCAGCTCTACAGATTCCGCATCCATCGAGGTGATACTTCTCATTTGCCAGTCCTTCACCTCGATGACCAACACGCCGAGTTCCGGAGCTAGAATTACAAAATCCGGCCTCAATCCACCAATTCGAGGTTCAAAATAAACGATCCAGTCATCCGGCAGCCGCCGCAACAATCGCGCCAGTTCTCTCTCACCAGGTGTCGATTTCCCCGATATTGGGTCAGGAATCAGCGTTGCCATTGTCGAATTTACCACACCTGCCACAATTTACATATTTTTACTTGAGAGCCATTCGCGCTTCGACGGTCGACCGTTGGGATAGGAGGGGAACAGCTTTCCAAATTCAGACAAGAGCAGACTGGTAACTATTTTCTCAATGTCATCCCGTCCCACCCAATTGCCACCCAATTGCCTCCCAATTGCCTCCCAATTGCCTCCCAATTGCCTCCCAA
>JBNMNB010000233.1:0-11860 GCA_051270635.1 Verrucomicrobiales bacterium
AGCATGAATCCGGACCGGTCGCCACATTCGCCCGTGGCTTGAAACAGGGACTCGATGCCGGGATGTCGGTTGCTGATGCGATTTCCAACACCACACTTCCAGTTTCAGAACTGGAAAAGAGCATTCTGAGTTCAGCGGAAAAGGGTGGCCGCCTCGAAGAAGGGTTCAGCCATCTTGCCGACTACTTCGCGCTTCTCGATTCAACCCGCGGACAAATTTTTCGCAATGCTCTCTACCCGATCGTGATGGTGCATGTTGCCATTCCGCTTTCCGCGTTTATCACTTCACAATTCACGGACGCCACGTTCATGGCGACGCTTTTCAAATGGATGCTGGTAATCTACGGCATCGGAGGGGTGGTTCTACTCCTTGCGCTGTTCCTCGTTCGCAAAGGCAAATCTTCAGTCCTCATTGATCGATTTCTCAATGCCCTGCCTTTAATTGGCAAAGCAAGGCGCTCGATGGCACTCACACGCTGGTGCAAAGTCTTGCATATCCATCTGCTCGCTGGCGGAAAGACCGCCGATGGTGTCGAACTCGCAGCCAATGCATCTCAGGCTGCTGGTCTTACCCGCAGTGCGCTGCGAATGGTTCCCGAGATCCGATCTGGCAATCCGCTAGGCCCACTTCTAATCGTCAATCAGTCGTTCCCAAAGGATTTTTCGCGCGCAATCATGACAGCGGAGCAAGCAGGC
The DNA here is from genome assembly GCA_051270635.1 of Verrucomicrobiales bacterium. Classification (GTDB taxonomy): domain Bacteria; phylum Verrucomicrobiota; class Verrucomicrobiia; order Verrucomicrobiales; family DEV007; genus JAGROY01. Next base: position 696 of record JBNMNB010000233.1, read on the forward strand.
GAATTGGATACCGAAATGTCGCAATGGGCAAATTACATGCATTCCACTGCAGTGGCATCCATGGATGGACTCGGCCAATTGTTGCCGCGCGCCCTCTACCTGGTCATCCTCGCGTTTGTGGGCTATTTGATCATCAATGGCTGGCAGCAGTATTTCAGCAAAGCAATGGGCATCCTGGATCTACCGATGTGACAAATGCGTTTTTCTGCGCGACTTCTTTTCCCTCATTCGGTTAATTCCACATACATGATGCAGAATCAAATCAACGAAGACGAATCCATTGATCCGCTGTGGCAGCTCCTGCCGCAAGCTGGGGAGGTCGTCGTTGATCCCGACTTCAGTCGGAAGGTGACGGCACTCGCGAGCCAATCCGAGCAGGATGCGTCCCTGCCGGTCTCGTGCTTTTCCGCTTTTGCTTCTGCCTCAGCTGGCTGGAGAGCAGCCGCCGCCGCGGCCATTTTCATGTCGGCAAGCCTCGTTTCGCTCGGCATATTTGGCGGCCCGCAGTCATCTTCTCTGGAAACGCGGATAAAAATTGCGTCAACAGATGCGGCAGTCGCCACGACTGACTATACCAATATTGCCCCAGCGATGAGATCAAGCATTTCGCCACTTGATGAAATGCTGGCCGCCGATGAGCTCGATTCCGTCCTTAGTATTCAGGACAGCGAGGCACTGGATGACGAAGACTTGTTGATTCTATTGTTCCCCGACTGGGAACTTTTGTAAAATTTCGCCGCTTTCGTATCCGCCACGTAAAATGAGGAGAGACGTTGTTGCATTGTAGTGAATACGGAGTTTCTTTACATTTGTGAACCACCTCTTCCGCATCCTATTGGCACTCATGATGGCATCCCCTGGATGTCTCTGCGCCATTGCGGTTGAGCTCGACCAACACGGTCACGCTAACATTTGTGGCGGTCATAGCCTTCCCTGCGACACTGGAAGTGATGAATGCCCGGATGATCCAGCTCCCTGTGATCATCCTGATCTCAACGATCGGATGACGCCACCTGAAGCAATTGATTTACCCAATGCTTCCGTCGTCGAACTCCTCCCCATATTTTCGTCCCTCGACGAACTCACTGGATGCAGGCAAATCTTCGCCTATGAGCGAGAGCCTGCCAGTTGTTTCAATTGTTCGCGACCATTGCGGATTCGCCTGACCAGCTACTGCCGATTTCTCATTTGATCTCATCTACGCGGGAAATCTCACCTTTCGTGAGCCATTCCCGGACATCCTGTTGATTCCATTCTTCGCTCTCGCGAGGAGATTCATTGTCCTTATGTACGTAGATTTCTGTGATTATTCCTCAATACTTGCACGCCCCGCTGGGCTGGCACTCTCATCCCATTCTTCCATTACTCGGTATCTGTCTCGCTGTCGGACTTTCGTCCCGCTCTACGATAGCTCAATCGAGTAGCACACTGCGACTGTCGGAACTTCCGAAAGCCGTCCAGAATAACCCGAGCTGGCAAGCCGCAAAATTTCGCATCGACGAAGCGCGCGGCCGACTTCTCCAATCCGGAAGACTCAGCAATCCAGAGATCGAAATTGAAGCTTCGCACGGCACTGATTTTCGGGAAGGCTCGTTTTCGGTTGCCTTCTCCCAGGCATTTCCGCTCACTGCGCGACTGGATCTTGAGAAAGCGGTATCGGCAAAAGAAGTCGAAATGGCAGAAGCGGAAGTCCGCGAAGTGCTGCGGCAGCTTTTGCTCGAAGCACAGACGACCGCGACCGAATACCTCGCTACAACCGAACAAGTAGCGCTTCAGGAAAAACGCAAAGCGATCACCAGTGAGCTGACAACCTTTATTGCCAAAGCAGCGGCAGCAGGAGAGCTACCTCAGCTCGATGTCCAGCAAACGCGCCTGGAATCCGCACGGGCAGATCTGCAGATTCGAAAACTCAATACTGCCGCTAACAGGTATCTAAACGAGCTCCGCCCATTGCTGGGACTCACGCCAGACTCCGAATTGACACTAACAGGAGTGCTGGCAGCGCCCAATGATGAGTCTCAATCCGGGACAGCAAATGCCGCGACCCATCGCCCGGACTACAGGGCAGCGCAGCTCGCTTTACAAGCAGCAGAAACGGCAATCTCCCTGGAAGAAGCCCGTCGCAGAGAAGACATTACTGTCGGTGTTTTCGTCCAGGGCGAACGCGCCGAGGATGCACCAGAAGGGCTTGCAAATGAAGCGTTCAGCGGTTTTCGCATCTCCATTCCTCTCCCAATCTGGAACAAGAATGATGGCTCAGTTCGCGAGAAACAGGCTGCTGCTGCCCGCCTGCGAGGCGAAGCCGCTGCCTTGAAAAATCGCATCCGCAATGCTGCCGCAGCGGCACATGCAGAACTCGTATCACATCGTGCTCTCTTTGATGAAATCAGCAAAACTTTGCTGCCTCTAGCAGAACAACAAGTCGCAGATCTTGAATCGGTGTATCGCGCTGGACAGGGCGATCTTCAATCAGTGTTGCGGGCACGAGAACAAAGCCTCGAACTTGAGTCTGCGCGGCTCGATGCCCTGCGCGACTTCCATCTGGCACGGCTTCGCCTTGCTGCAATTGCCCCAGCAGTCCCCTCCCCATCTACTTTCGTCAGCCCATGAAATCATTCTCTATTCTTCATTCAAAAATCACCGCCGCTATGGCGGCATTGTTCACTCTGTTGCCATCTCTGGCTCAGGAAGGAGCGATCGATCCTGAACGCATTGCGAATTCGATTATTCTCAATGAAAACGGTGTGAACAATCTTGGAATCGAAACCGTCGAAGCCGAAGAGATCGATTTCGAAACGACCGTTTTCGCCATTGGCCGCATCGAAGAGATCCCTACTCGACGCACGGTTGTCTCTTCTAGAATCTCGGGACGCGCAGTCAAAGTAAACGCATTCGTCGGAGACGAAGTCAAAGAAGGCCAGGTATTGGTAGTCGTCGAGAGCCGCCAACCTGGCAATCCCCCTCCCACCATTCAATTGGAAGCAAGTCAAAGCGGCCTGATCGTTGACTCGCATGTCAAAATCGGGCAACCCATTGAACCGGCAGCTGAGCTGCTCGATATCTCTGATCGCTCAGTCGTCTGGGCGGTTGCCAAAATTCCGGAGAAAGAAGCAGCAAAGGTGCACGTCGGCACCATAGCCAGGATCCACATCCCGGCGCTCGGTGATGACTTAATTGAAGCTACGCTGCACCGCTATGGTGTCGCCGCTGATCGCCAGGCGGGCACGGTAGAAGGCATCTTCGAGATTGCCAATGAAGACGGAAAACTTGCACCTGGAATGCGCGCGGAATTTTCGCTGGTGATCGCTTCGCGTTCCGATGTCATGGCAGTTCCCCGATCAGCGATCCAGGGCGATCCATCATCGCGAGTGGTCTACGTCAAAGACTTCGAATTGCCGAATACTTTCATCCGCGCCCCCGTAGAAGTGGGCGAGCAAAATGACCAGTTTGTCGAAATCATCAGCGGACTCTTTCCAGCTGACGAGGTGGTGACCACTGGTGCATACTCACTGGGATTCGCAGGTGGCGGCAGCGGAATTTCTTTAAAAGAAGCCCTCGACGCAGCGCACGGTCACGAGCACAACGAAGATGGTTCAGAGCTCACTGCCGAACAGGAGGGAGCAAAAGAGGATGCTCACGGTGAGCACGCGCACGAAGGCAGTGGTAATCTCAATACCTACCTGATGGTCTACGCCGTCATTATCACCCTCTTGTTCCTCGGACTCGCCCAGCAAGCCTGGTCTCGCCTCAAAATGCCCACCAACTGAGCCATGTTGAACACACTTATTAGACTAAGCCTGGCACAGCGGGCACTCGTCATCGCACTCGCTCTTGTCGTTCTCGTGATGGGAACGAAGAAGGCACTGGAACTTCCTGTCGATGTCCTGCCAGACCTCACCAAGCCGACCGTCACTATTCTCACAGAAGCGCCAGGATTTGCTCCAGAAGAAGTAGAAACACTGGTGACGATCCCTCTGGAAAACACGCTAATGGGAGTCAGCGGCATCAATCGGTTGCGCTCTATCAATGACATCTCCTTGTCCTTGATATTTGTCGAATTCGACTGGGGAACCGACATCATCAGAGCACGACAACTGGTGCAGCAACGGTTGACGGGAGCCAGCGAGTTGCTGCCGGAAGGGGTTCTGCCTTACATGACACCAGAGGCATCGCTGATGGGCGACATCATGATGGTAGGGCTACGAGATCCGTCCGGAGCAACCAGTCCGCGCGATCTTCGTGTGATGGCCGAGTGGGTCGTCGGACGCCGTTTTCAGTCCGTGGCAGGTATCGCAGAAGTTCTCAGTATGGGTGGCGGCATCAAACAAATCCAGGTGCAACCGAACCCTGAGAGCATGCTGGCCATGGGCGTCACCTTCGAACAATTACGCGATGCGGCGGCGAAGTCCGTCCGCAACACGACAGGTGGATTCCTCACCGAGCAGGCACAGGAAATCATGGTGCGAAACCTTGCCATGACCACAGATCTCGATGCCATAGGCGACACAGTCGTTGCACATGAAAACGACCGCGCCATTCGGATCAAGGACGTTGCTGACGTCGTCTGGGACATCGAACCCATGCGTGGTGATGCAGGCATGGGAACGAAACTGCTTCCAGACGGCAGCCATTCCACAGAAGACGTCAAGGGCGATGCTGGTGTCATTATCAACATCCGAAAATCTCCTGGATTCGACACCATTGCCCTCACTGAAGAACTCGAAACTATCATGACAGACCTTCGCAAGACACTTCCTGCGGGCGTCGAACTTCTCACCCTCTATCGGCAACGTGACTTCATCGATCTCTCCATTGGAAACCTCGAAGAGGCCCTGCGCGACGGAGCAATCATGGTGTCGGTCGTGCTCTTCCTCTTTCTCTTCAATTTCCGTGTCACCTTCATCACACTAACAGCCATCCCACTATCGCTGGCGATGACCGTTCTGGTGTTTGACCTCCTCAATTTGAGCGTCAACTCAATGACGCTCGGTGGTCTGGCAGTAGCTATCGGCATGGTCGTCGATGATGCCATCGTCGACGTCGAGAACGTGTTCCGCCGACTGCGAGAAAACGCCGAGTGTGCGGAACCGAAACCGAAGCTGGAAGTGATCGCACTAGCATCCGGTGAAGTGCGCTCATCGATTCTCTACGCCACCATCCTGATCATTCTTGTATTCCTGCCATTGCTCGCGTTGAGTGGTGTCGAAGGCCGATTGTTCACGCCGATCGCGATTGCGACAATCGTCAGCATGGCGGCATCCTTCGTCGTATCCCTGACTGTGATCCCTGTCCTCAGTTCGTATCTCCTCAACCCGAAGGCTGGAGAGGAACACCGTGATGGGATCGTCGTGCGCACATTGAAGAAAACCTTCGCAGCCACTTGGTTGCGATTTTCACTCGCGCAGCCGCTTCTTCTATTCGCCCTCACCGCGATGCTCCTGTTCTACAGCTTCAATGCCTACACACAGATGGGTGGAAATTTCCTGCCGCCCTTCCGCGAACCCACTGCAGTCATCGCCATGACAACGGCGCCGGGAACGTCTCTCAAAACAACGACCGAACTATCGAGAACGGCGCAAGATCTATTGCTTCAGTTGCCGGGGGTGGAAACCGTTGGCTACCGAGTCGGACGAGCGGAAAAAGGCGACCACGTCGTGCCAGTTTCCACAGTCGAGTTTGACGTCGAGTTCAATGAACTCGGTGAGAGTGATCGCAAAGCAACCCTGGAGCAGCTGCGCGCGACCATGCGCAGCATTCCTGGCACATTCAGTGCTTTCAGCGGCCCACTTGCCGACCGCATCGGACACATGCTCAGTGGTGTCTCCGCCAAAGTGGCAGTCAAAATCTTCGGCCCCGACTTGACCGAGCTGCGCAAGCTGGGCAATGAGGTGGCCGAAATCGCTCGCACAATCCCAGGCCTGGAGGAAGCACGCACGGAACAACAGGCGCCTATCCCCCAACTCCGCATTGAAGTCGACCGCAAACGAGCACTCGCCTACGGGGTGACTCCCGGTGACCTGAATGACGAATTGGCATCACTTATGGGCGGTGAGGCAGTCGCAGCGGCCTATGAAGGACAACGCGTCTATGACATTGTCGTGAGGTTACCGGTCGAGTGGCGGGAAAATCAAAACCGACTGCAGAGCCTGTACATTGACTCCGCCAGTGGCCAGCGCATCCCGCTAAGTTACGTCGCCGAAATTCGACAAGCCACTGGCCCTAACACCATTCTCAGGGAGGACACTCTGCGACGATTCGTCGTCTCCATCAATCCTACCACTACTGATCTCAATGCTGTCGTCGAGCAACTGCAAACTGACGTCACCGCAAAACTCAAGTTACCTGAGGGTTACACCGTTTCATTCGAGGGAGAATACCAGGCGCAGCAGGAAGCAACGCGCACCATCGCCGTCACTTCCGCAATCATTCTGGTGGTCATCATATTTCTGTTGTTCAGTTACTTTCAAAGTTTTCGCTTTGTCCTGCTGGTGTTAACGAACATTCCGATTTCGTTGATTGGTGCAATTCTATACACTCGATTTGAACTCAATAACATCAGCATCGCTACCCTGGTCGGCTTCATCGCCATCACCGGAATTGCTGCCCGCAATTCAATCATGATGATCTCTCACTACCTCCACCTGATGCGGCATGAAAATGAAGAGTTTTCTTATTCAATGGTCGTGCGCGGCACCCTTGAACGTCTCGTCCCAGTGCTGATGACTGCCCTTTCTGCTGGCATTGCATTGATTCCACTTATCCTCGCAGCAGACGAACCAGGCAAAGAAATCCTCAACCCGGTAGCCGTCGTCATTATCGGTGGACTCTTCAGCTCAACCCTGCTGGGCTTGGGGATTACGCCAGCCATTTTCTACAACTTCTGCCGCAGCGGCGCTGAAAAAGCTGTTGCAAGAGAAGCCCCAGCTACTGGTTGATCGGTTGATGATCATCCCACCCATTTTCCCGATTGCGACAAATCATTGAATAGAATGTTGCAGTCATCCGACAAACCTAGACCTAGAACCAACCCATAAAAATAAACCTAATAAAATGAGAATCATTCCATCACTCCTGAGCGCCGCCGCTATCGCTGCGGTATATTCATTCTCTGCTGTTGCAGAAGAAGAACACGACCACGATCACGCTGAAAAAGTCGCCGGACCAAATGGCGGTCGCGTGATCACTTCAGTAGAACCACACCTTGAGTTTTTCGTCACGAAAGATCGCAAAGTTCAACTGACTTTTCTGGATGATCACAACAAGCCAAAGGAAGTGGCTGATGCGAACTTGAAGCTGACTGGAGGCAAGCGACTGACTCCCACTCGCATGAAATTCACGCTGGAAAAAGGTGCCTACGTTTCCGACAAAACATTGCCTGAAGGAAACATGATCCCCATTGTCCTGCAGATCAAGACCGATAAAAAAGCGAAGAAAATTACCGAGAAATTTGACCTCAACCTGAGCGATTGCCCCAGTTGCAAATATCTCGAATACGCCTGCATCTGCGATCATTCTCATGATGATCATGAGCACGACAAAGATGGCCATGACGACGACGCGAAGAAAAAGTAGCAGCGGTCGATCCAAATTCAAAAACCCTGCGGTGCATACCTTGCGCCGTGGGGTTTTTTCGTTTTATGAGAATCGGCTTCACATTCTGCATTGAGTCAGTAATCTCACGCAATGCCTGCAAAACGTCGTCCGCGAAAGAGAGGCCGCCTCGAAGGGCCTACCTTCACGCGACGAGGCTGGGGATTTCTGGCCGCCTCGATTTTTTGCCTGCTGCTCGGCATTTTCTTAAAGGAGGCAGCAGTCGTGCAACTCGCACTCTTCTGTCTGCTGGCGCAAGCCGCTGCCTGGGTCGCCGCTGGCATCAACCTGCAGCGACTTCGAGTCACCAGAAAAACGCCGAAATCCGTCTACGCAGGACACGATTTCACCGTCGAGCTCAGCATTCACAATGACGCACGTTTGTTGCCTGCCTTTGGCATCGAAGTGCACGATCAGCTGCTCCACTTCGCAGAAAAAGACCTCCTGCTCGCCAGCGTTCCGCCGGGATCATCCTGCGCAATCGATGCACGTACACGCATCGTCCGGCGTGGCTACGTGACCAGCGAAATTTGCACGCTGAAATCGACGTTTCCATTTGGCATTTTTTCTGTCAGCCGACGCGACATCGCCTCCGTTCGCACGCGCGTTTATCCAGATCCTGAAACTCCACGCGCATTAAAAATGCTCACTGAAGCCGAATTCATGGAGGGCGAAATGGGATACCGTCCGGCACGTGACTGGACGGGTGAGCTGCGCGGCATGCGAGACTTTCAACCCGGCGACGCCATGAAAGCAATCCACTGGCCAGCATCCGCACGCAGCAGACATCTAGTCGTCCGCGAGTGCGATCTTCCGGTCGCAGAAAAGATCTCTATTGTCTTCCACTCCTACTTTGCACCTGGTCAACTGGCGCACGCCGAAGCATTCGACCATTCCATGAAGCTGCTGGCGGGGTTGCTCTACTATTGCCAGCGGCGCAATGCCCCGCTCGATTTAACAACGTCCTTTCTCGACTGGAAAACCCTGGAGATTCCAGATCCGCAGCGGCTCGATCCCGCGCTGGCTCAACTGGCAGGTGCCAGGCAACACCTCGACGATTCACCAGACACGCTTGTCCGTCAGCTGAAGGCACTGCCGGGGAATCATCCCGTTTATATTCTTGGCGATGCTGGTCTGGACGGTTGGTTTCAGGAAATACCCTCGCTTCCCAGGCGCATCATCTGTCTCGACAATGCAGGGCTGCGCATTCGCCGCCCGCCTCTCGACTTCCGCCGTGTCAGGCGCATCCGCTCAGGAACTGGAAGATGAAAACTTGCCTCACTCTGCTCACCATTCTTATTCTGGCAGACGCCGGGCTTACCCTCCATGCCACCGAGTCAATCGGCCTCATGGTCGCCGTAGTCAGTTGGATTCTACTCTATGCGGCGCTAGGCAGCGCGCTGCCTAAGTGGCGCAACGGTTTGCGCTGGAGTATTCTCTTCGCCGGCCTCGCCATCGGGTATGGAATCGACCACATTACCGATCGCGCATTTCACTGGATGACTGGAGTCGCAGCAGTTGCCGCGGCAGGTCACTACGCTGGTTGGACTGGCGCATTGGGCATTGTGTTAGGCGATAGCCAACGCGCCAAGCAGCCAACCCTGCATGGCCGACCGGGATGCTTTAACACCTCGTTCGCAGCGAGTCTACTCCTTGCTTATCTCTGCCAGACAACGGCCAGCGGATTGGACAATCGGGAAGGACTCATCGCGGGATTCGCGGCGATCATCTTAGGCTTCATCACTTGGGAACTGGGACGAAGCGTCAAAGGGCGCCCTGCCACAGTCGGCAAAACGAAGAGTGGCTACGCAGGGCGTCTCATGCGCTGGCTGCTCGCAACAGCCGCCGGCCTGGCGGTCTTCCTGATATTCGCGCAAGTGCTCCCCATTGCCGCCGATCAGGCGACTCATGTGACCAAAATGCAATTGACCGGCGACAGCTTTGACCTTCCCGATATGCCAGACCTGGACAGTGCATCCATCAGCGACGGCCAGATTCAGAGAAAGCTTCCGCAGCCCAGGCGCCACTTGACGGGAGATGCCACTGCACCAGTCGATTCAGTGGAAGGATTGTCCGGGGGATTCAGTCAAGACGTTGGCGGTGGAACACCAGAGGAAACAACGCGCCTCCAGGAATTTGACGACGGTGATGCGACAGGCAATCGAACATCGACATCCCCACTCGCAACGGACGACACTCCAGATGATCTACGTGAAGACCCTGAATTTCCCACAAAAAATGCGATCGCCCAATCTGGTGTCGACGTTCCCGATACAGGAACAGCATTCTGGTCACTGTCCCCAGCATTAGTCTGGCCATTTTTGATCCTTACGGCATTGGCAGGCATCGCCGCCGCAGTGATCATGCTCATCCTTCGATCTCAGAATGATTCCGATCGCAATGCAGAAGGAACCGCTGGCCCCGGCAGACCACACTGGGATCACGAGTTCATTCCAGCCTATCTCAGGGAATTTCTTTCCCGTGCCGCAGAATTAGGGATGGAAAAAGAACGCGGCGCCACCTTACACGAATTCCTGCGTAGACTCCGACGCAAAGGAATCTCTCACAAAGAACTCCCAAAACTCCGAAAATACCACTACCAGGTGCAATTCGAACGCGCCCAGCGCAACGACTCAGAAGAACGCAAATTCCGCCGTGATGCGCAAAAATGGCTGCAAAAATAGAGCGTCAGAAACAGCGGGGATTGCCAGCGACGCCTATAAACATCTTGACGAGATTATTTCCACAGCGGCAGGCGTTTGATCATCAGCGTCAGAGCACCTGACATCGAAGGAATCGGTTGTGACATCATTTTGCAGATGGGGCTGTATCATCTCTCAATTCAACACGGTATTCCCCACCTGCCCCAACGGGGCTACGTAACGAAGCCCGGGGTTGCGAGGCACGAGCTACCCCGGGAATATGATCGTCAAGGATTCCAACCCCAACGGGGTTGTGTCCCGGCAGCAACGATCAACGATCAACGATCCACGGCCCCACTAACTCGGACACAACCCTGTTGGGGTTGATGGGCATGAGGTGTTAGGGTCCGGGGTAGCGCCAAAGATACAACCGCTGCTAGGATCAACAGGAAATAGGCGGGAAATCCGCCAACAATCCCACCCCACATCGCAGGCATCCAGGTGATATATACGAGAAGCGAATTATCGAAACCCACTCCCGAAGATGAACGAGACTCGACGACGAAGAATCCGGCGAACACAAGAATGAAACCGAGAGCTTGTACGAGAAGAGACGATTTGATCGGCTTCAGCATCTGCAAGATGATTATAGAGCGTCAAAACTGACCCATACCTGATCTGAGGGCGAGCATAGATTTCTGATTCAACAATTAAGTTTTCATGGCACTTTAGAATCTCGGCGGATCAGGTCTTGGTGTCCAGTGTCTTGTCGCCGTCGGAAATCTTGATCAGACTGAGTCGCTCAAGAGAAATTCGAAGGAGGATGAGCACACAGCAATATGGAGCCGCCAGCATCCCTCCTGTGAACATGGATAGCTGGTCTCTTGGGAATGTATGAGAATCCATAACTGCGGGATTCGTAATGAGCAACTC
>JBNMNB010000234.1:0-11840 GCA_051270635.1 Verrucomicrobiales bacterium
GGAAACGATCTCGGCACCATCGCACAGCCCGGTCAGACGCTTCTGCGCGCCTGGTTGTCACCCATAGCAGATTCCAACATGCTGCGGGGCGTTGCCCTGTATCGGGCTCCTCAGGAAACTGAAGGAGTAGCGCACCTGTCCATTTTGCTCTTCACGGTTTCACCAGATGCAGACCTTCCCATCGCCGAAATCGCGAAGCTTGCCTGTCCACCATTGCCCTATTCACGGGATCATCACTGGTGGATGTCGCCGTCTCTCGAGTGGGTCTATGTGAAAGAGGCCGACCAAATAAGACTGGCGCACTTCAACTTTGACGAAGGGAGTATGACCTGGGCAGAGTTGGCACCCTTCGATGGCTGGGCAGATGCGGCCTTCACACCCGATGAGCGGTGGATGGTATATCGCACCGGTTCCGGTTCGATGGCACGCTGTGACCTTACATCTGGATCGGCAGAGGTAGCAGGGAGTTCTTCCACCATCTTGATTGACAGCGATCAGGGCATCTTCATATTCGCTCTTTCGCCAGATGGGACGCTGTTCGCGTACTGTGACCACCCAACTAATCGATTGTCCATCATGAACGCGGACGACCCATCCACGGCTGTCACGATTCGAGACGCCGGCGAGACGTGGGCCAAGCTGCGATTCAGCGATGATGGAAAATGGCTGGCAGCAGGGTGCGTGGAGGCAACCAGCTTCCTCTGGCCATTGGAAAAATCGACAGACAAACTTAATCGAATGGGCACTCCCCAGCGCTTCCGCGGGCTCTCGACCCCTGTTCTCGACATTGTGTTTTCGCCGCAGGTCGATTCCTTTGTTGCCTATGGGACTGACGCTCACTTTCGTCACTGGTCGCTCGATGGGACAAAGGATAGCGCTCTCCCGGAATTCTCCACGGCTGGCGGCCCATCAATCTATGATCTTGCGCTTTCTCCTGACGGCCGCTGGTGTGCGGCAGCTTGCAGCGCCGAAAACAACGGCAAGTCAGGTCTGGTAAAACTGATAAATCTCGGGACGAGGGAACAACATGTGATTGGCAGGCATCTCGGCACAGCGACAGGTGTCGCGATAAGTCCTGACGGGCAATGGCTGGCAAGTAGCGGAAGTGATGGTATGGCTTTTGACTGGAGTTATCCGGCGGTGATTGCTGCCATTGAGAATGGGGAGTCACCCCCAGCTCCAGCTTATCGCCTCGACATGACGGATACCCGATTAGACTTCGAGCGCCGACTGGACTTTCACCCGTCCGGGCGATTGTATGTGACATCCGGCGATGGCATCCTTTTCGAATGGAATCTGCATACATCCGATCCCGCAGCCAGCCGCATCGAACATAAGATCCACACCATCTCTTACCTGCTCCCGGATGTATGCGTTTCGCCAGATGGCAACTGGCTGGCAGTCGCCCGGCACGGATGGGACAATCTGGAGAAGGGAAGCGTGCAAGGTGGAAACATGGTTCTTCTCTATGATCTTTCAGACCCGAACGAGATGCGCTTTCATACGGCGCTACCGGCAAATTTTCTTGATACGACGAATGTAGTGTTCAGCAACGATTGCCGGTGGCTGGCAGCGGGTGCAGCTGGAAAAAGTGCTACCGTGTGGGACTTGGCCGCTCCAAATATAGAGAATAGCCGGCGCGATTCGGTGGTCTTCGATCATGAGTTACGAGGCGTTGCATTCTCCCCAGACGGGCGCTGGCTGGGACTGGGAGCGAGTGACAGTAAGCTTCATTTGTGGAACTGGCAGACGGGCGACACCCGCACGATTGCCACTGACAAGGCGATTAGAGCGGTGGAATGGTGCAGTCCCAGTCAAATCGTCACGGGCGATACCGGCGGAACTGTGGCTATCTGGGAAACGGATATCCCCAAACTGACCGAGCTCGCTAGAAAAACAGCGGGCCGGGAATTGACCACAGCTGAAAGAGCCAGATACGGGCTCTAGCCGAATCGCAATTCCAGGAGCTTTGCCTCTTCGGGATCGCGCTGCTCCCCGGGCAACTGCTTCCAGGATGGTAAGCTGTGGTAATCTCAGGAAATGGAATCTCATCCTGCTCATGAAAGTAGCCCAGCGCCATCGGCATCACGAATGCGGGCCGCTGCATGGGAACTCTTCACTTTCTCCATCAAACTGCTCCGTGAGCCACGCCTCGCTGTTTGTGGTCGTGTCCTTCTTCTGCAAGGACAGCAAGCCGACCAACCGACCCTGCTGCGTCTGTGAAACTTCGAAGATTGCGCGATTTCTCGGGCTCTGCGGTCATCAACAGGAATGTTAATGCTACGATTCGCGATGTTACCAGCGCGATGTTACTCGCTTACGAAGATCGGATTTTCTCAGTCCAGTCGACCTGAATTCAGCGCAGTAGACCATCGATCGAGGGAGTGATCGCTGGTTTGGGAAGTGGTGTCGGGACGTATGCGGGAACCGGGTAGATGAAAAGGTAACTGCCGGGTTGCAGTTTGCTCAGGACTTGTGGCAGGTCTTCGGCTGAGACAGCGGGACAGCCGTGACTGCGGCCGATGCGTGGGACGCCTAACTCGATCTGATTCTCGAGGATGGTTTTGTAAGATACATACCAGGCGGCATGCAGGACGACGTCGCGTTTGTGCGCCAGGTTGTTGATGTCCTTTTGTAACCCGTGCAGCCGGATGGCGCGGCCGTGCTCGCCATTGTAGTGGCGACCGATACGATAAAGTCCTGGGCTGCTCTGCAGCGAGCCGGGGATGTTGGAATAGGATCTCACGTAAAGCTCACCGCTGTGGTGCCCGTGGGCGACCAGGTGGCGGCTTTCTTCGCCAGTACGCGGGTTGTAAAGAGCGAGGCGACGGTCGAACGAGGGCAGGGTAAAATCGATCACGGCCAGCATTTTGACATTTGCCATTCGAATGCCCTGGCTGCGCAGTGCTTTTCTGGCAGCCGCGTAGGCGTGGGCCATGTCACTTTCTGATGAACGATAGGTAGATTCTCCGCCGAACATGCTGAGCACCTGGCTGCGTGCTTTTTCCTCTGTTACTTTGGGTGGTTCGGGTGACTCGCTTGGTTTTTCGGCAGCGGCAGGCTCTGAGGACTCGTTAGGCGCGGGATCTAATTGCGGAGAATCGATTGGGACTGCTCCACTTTCGCTACCAGTGCCACCACTGTTTTCCCCTCGCTTGTCAGGAGTCGCTGGGGGACGATCCAGCACGTTTTCCTGATTCAGGAAATCCCCCGCACCAGGGTCGGGAGTAGCGAATGACAGCATGGATAGAGTTTCAGCGGAAATCCTGTTTTTCGCCGCCAATGAGACGGATGACATGGGATTCATCTCCTGTGGAATCGACACGCTCATCGGCACACGAGTTGCCTGGCTGGAAAGTGTGTCTGCGGGAGCGGTCGCAAGTGTCAGGGCCAGTTCGTCAGGCTGCAGCGGAGTGCTGGCAGTGCCGACAGAAGAAGCCACAATGGTAGATCCTGTGGCTATTGCAGGAATTCGACTGGTCGATGTCGCATGGAGTGCGAGTCCGCCTCCTGACAACAACACTGCGAGGATGGCTCCTCCCTTCTGAACAGATAACTTCATAGTGAATCTCGTGTCGTGCAGTGGTTTACAGTGACTCACAATGCTCACCGCACGCATTATTCCCATAGTGAATATGGTAAACATATCTAAATCAGAGAACGCCCTCCGTCGCAAGCAGTTATTCAGTTTTTCGCGATTATTCGGCCAATTTATTCACTTGCCGGAGCGCGGTGCGCATTCCGCAGTGCGTGGCTCACAGCTTGCAATCAGGGCGCATCCCATTCGACATCAATCTTCTGCACGTTGCCGAATCGATCGACGTAGCGGACAAAGCCGTTCTCGACGCCGAATTCATGCACCAGCTTGGTAACTTTGACGTCAAAACAGCAATACTCGGCGATTTTCATGATCTCGCCCTGCTGCCACCAGCGGATGGCGTCGATGCCATCTGCAGATTTTCCTGATCCCAGACAGGCGGTGGCCAGCGCCTCCAGCTTCAGGCGGTGGCCCAGTTTTTCTTCCAGATCGACCAGCATGTCGAGGCTGCGGGCAGCGGCGGCAATTTCCCATGTCGAATACCCCATGAGCACTTCGTAGTCGAACGACACATGATTGTATCCAATGACCAGATCAGCGGTCATGATTTCTTCGATCAGGGCACCTGCATCTTCCTCAGGATAAATAATGTACTGACCGCTGGCGGTGCTGTAGGTCACGCCGACGGACATCCCCATTTTCGCCTTATTTCCCCAGCCGCCGACGTCATTGGCCGAGCGTTGGGTCTCTAAATCGAAGTAAACAAAATTGCGAGCAGCCACTGCCATCACCCCTGCCAAGGTTCACTTTCGCAGTCCAGTAAAATATGAGTCTCTTGTTCAACCAAAAGGCTAACTTGAACACAGCCCCAAACGCCCATCCGGGGCCCTCTTATAGACCATGGCCGCCAGGTGATTGTCCATGATGGAGGCTCATCGTTTTGAATTGCATATTACTAATAATTAATGACTTAATGATTGCCCAATCAGCGGAAAACCACATTTTTTAAGATCGCATCGACGCGGTAATCTGCTATGACTCATCCTGTCTATGAAGCACTCCTGTATTTCTCTCATTGTGATGCACACGATTTTTTCGGTATCCACTGGCTACGGTCAGGATTCGAGAATTGATGCCTCTCAGTCCATTCCTGAGCCACTGGTAAGCGACGTCAATGGCGTCAATTATGGCGATTCAAAGTCGGGCGGCCCGGTTGTCACTACCACCAGCGGTGAGTTCGGTGAGATGCCTATCCTTTACCGCCGTTCCAACTGGGAGCCTTTCTCGGTGCGGTTGGATCTGGATGTGACCTACACGGGAAATGCTACTCTGGCTCCCGGCCATGAGATCAATGATGTTTTTTTTCGTGAAGCCCTGACACTTTCCTATACTCCTCAGATCAAGGGCAGCCTGTTCGGTGATATTTCCGTGCGTCAGGCATCGCATGTTTACGACGAAATTGGTGAGCTCGACTTCGACAGTATCGACCTCTATGCGGGTGGCATTTACATCCTGCCACGGGAAATGCCAGTGATTGGTGATGCCTCTACCTTTTTCCGTTACCGCTTCAACGAACTCTACGAGCGGGCATTCAGCAACAGCTTCTATGAGAACCAGTCGATCGTTATCGGAGTTCAAAAAACCTGGCGTCCTCGGCGTGGGCATTCCTTTTACCTGGGCTACACGTCGGCCTTCAGTGTGGAGACAGATCCCGAGCAATTTCAGCGGCATGAGCACAGCTGGTTCACAGGTTATAAAATCAAGTGGACGGATCAATTCGGCTCATCCCTGAACTACCGCGGCAGCTACTACGACTACACGAATTTTGGCGGTCGCAGCGATGTGAACAACATTCTGGCGCTCGATGCCACTTACGAATTAACTGACTGGGCGGCGCTCAAGGCGTTCGCCTCCTACACCTGGAACGAATCCGATATGGATCAATTTGACTACGAATCGGGTGCCATCGGTGCCGGAATCACGCTGCAAGTTCGATTCTAATTTTTGGCAACCACCCGCACCGACTAAGAAGATGAAAGCTAGTACTTTTTGCATTGCGACACTCCTGGCGTTGCCCGTTTTGATCCTGCCCTCAGTGGGGGAAGTGATCCTCGAGCACAGTGAACGCGACGCACGCCTGAACAACGGATCCGTCCAGACGGGCACCAATTCCCGCGCACAGGTGGGAGTGTCAGGACAGGGATCGGTTCGCTTTGGATCGAAGACCCAGGCATACCTCGACGAGAACAAGGGCAGCCTCAGCCTGTCGACAGGCATCGCACTTGTCAGCACTGAAGGACGCCTGCTCGGCCGTAACAAAATGTCGGTCGATACTGGCGACTACCGCAGCACCGTGCGCGGTTCGATGCAGGTCGAATACCAGCCTGGCGAATACATCATGATGGTGTGCATCGAAGGAAAAGTCACCGTCAAGCTCAAGTCCGTTTTCTCTGAGTTTGTAACGATCAAGGAAGGGCAGATGCTTATCATCAACCCTACCGACAAGAATTTGCCAAATCCGGTCGAGGTCGACTTAAGCCGACTGGCGGAGACCAGTTCGCTGCTCGGCGATTCGTTCACCAAGCCATTGGCCGCAAGTGCGCAGGTCACGCGCGCGCTCGACCGGCAACAGGATGCGATCAGCGGCGGTGACGTCGTTGACACTGGACTGATCCTCGATGGCAATAGCCTGGCGATCTCCGCAGGTGGATTGGATCGGCAGGGAGATCTGCAAACTCGCACCAATGTTGCCGCTGTGGAAGCAGCAGAGGAAGAGGCCACCGACAACCAGGCGCCATCAGCAACCGTGACAGCAACACCTGAAGGCGGTGGCGGTGAAGGGGGCGGAACACCCACGACTACTGGTCGCTCCAGCAATCCAGCATTCCTCGTCAACAGCGACTCCACCATTTCGTCTGACAGTATTACGACGCCAGGTTACGGTGAGCTTTCCGCTTCAGATGGCTCGTTTTTCTTGATTCTGCCTAATCCTGCAAAGGACGCAGACATTGCCTTTTCTGGTGATGTCGCACTCCCTGACGCGCTTATCATCGATGCTCCAGATGGCGTCATTGATGTTTCTGGAAACCTCACCAGCGATCATCCACTTACCCTGGTCGGTAAGGATGTATCGCTCGGGCAGAATACCATCAATCTCGGAACCGCTTATCTGAATATTGGTTCCAATTCCCTCCACAGCGATCGCGGTGGTGTCGTCAACATCACCTCTACGACTCTCAACGCACAGGATCTGACCATTTCAAGCGTCCAAGCGGCATTGTCGGGGCCTAACCCTCGGGCACCTTGGCTTCCGTACCCAAACTTCCCTGTCGATATCGCATTCTCCACGATCAATGTGCCTGGTGAGATCACCTTGGGCGGCTCAGGCCCAGGAACGTTTGTTGAAGTGTTCGACTCAGCGATAGGGTCGACTGAAAGAAGCGCCCGCTCCATTCAACTTTTTGCCGACACCACTTCGGCGGCTGCCACTTCGGTCAATTCATTTAGAAGCGATGCAGTGAACGTGATCGACTCTACGGTCGGCGGCCAGGCTACAGAGATGATCAATTTGACTGCTCCCAATGGCTCTGTCCTCATCGAAAACAGCACCGTCAGCGCCACCGCTTCGCTCTCTGGAAATCTGGCATCCGTCATGGAAGACGGAACCATCACCATCGAGTCCAAAGGGTTAACGGTTGAGGGTTCCACCGTCGAGGCAACGAGCAACCTGAACGTTCAATCGAATGGTGTGAAGATCGCTATCACCGATTCCTCACAACTTGCATCACTCGCTGGCCAGGTCGCTCTGTTGTCAAATGGCGGAAATATTAATGTGCTCAACTCGGTACTGACTGCAAATGCGAGCGGTGGCGAAGTCTTGATCGATACAGAAATGGCGAATGCCGACAGCGTGATTTCGATCATGAATTCCATGGTCTCTGCCGACACCATCCGCATGCGTGCCTTCGGTTCCAGTGGAGATTCGATCATCATCGACAACAGCACCATGGACGCCAACCGATTGATCCAGCTTTATGCCGAAGGCGTTTCCACACTTCGCTTTCGTGGCGACGTGAAACTGAATACGCCCGAAGCCATTCTCGCCGGACACAATGTCCAAGTAGACTCTGGCGGCAATGTCACCGCTTCCGGAATCGCCCGCATTTACGCAGACGAACGCCACTACAACAACGACGGCTTCGGCGGACTCTCCGCATCAGAAATTCGGGAAGGCAGCTTTCAGGAACGCCCATCGTTCTCACGATAGCCAATGGCCAATGGCCAATGGCCAATGGCAAAGACGGCAAAGACGGCAAAGACGGCAAAGCCATGGCGTGCGTAGTGTGGTAACTATCAGTCGTCACCTTCGAGAAAGCCACCGCCACAGATGTGAAAGTGGCAAAACGCCACTTTCTGAGCGCTGCTATTTCTCTAATCGCCAGTCTGTGCGGAAGGGGCGTTCTTCTTCGATTTGATCGAGGAATCTTTGCGAGCGCTGTCGTTTCGCATGTTCGGCTTCTTTCTTACGCGCCGCTCGCTGGGTTGCTTCTTGTTCGCGAATCTGTTGTTCCAGATCCAATGCCCACATGGGGGGCAATGGGGAATCGTCTCGGGCTACTTCTGCGTTTTGTTTCGAATAGGTGGTGCCTAAGATTTCTGTCCGTCTTTCTTCAAATGCTTGTCGTAGTTCAGCTACTTTTTGTTCATAGCGGAATCCCACGCGGTTGATCCACTGACCATTGATGCGGCAGAAGCCGTCTTCCCACATCCGGACTTCATGCTGCAATCGAGCGATCCAGGGCGCGAGGCTTGGAGCGGCTTTTCGATAACGCATCGCCACCGATCGAAGTCTGGCCAGTCGCTTATTCTGACGATTGAATTGATTAAACGTCACGAACTCTTCTGTTTCCTGAGGATAGACAAGGTGATGCACCAACTGATTCCTGGGGATGGAGGCGATGCCCTTGCCATCGTGTCGCACCATATCGATGGCTACCTTTGCAACGATCTTGATGGTCGAGTATTCGATAAATGGCGCATGTTCATCTGCCTGCAGGTGCCGCTTGTAGATGACGATTCCGCAGGCAGGCAGGGCCGCCTTCTGCTGCTGTCTTTCGACCAGGCTTAGTTTCCCATTTTTTTTCGGCGAGCCTTGTGCAGGTTCTTGCCCGACGGTTGCAAATAGACAAAGTGTGCACACGACAATCACCACCTGCCTGGTGCAAACCTTGATTCTTAAATTACTTGCTCGAGCTTCCGTAGGTCTCATCCGGCTGGAAAGTTAGCAAGCGGATAGCTGCAAAACAAGCTTCAATTCGCCTCTTACTCTGAAGTCAGACACAGAAAAGCCCCTCCCTGCACGAATGCAGAGGAGGGGCCGAAAGCGATTGATGGAATCTTACAAGGGATTCCGATCAGCCGTGCTTAAGCGTTACTAGTAAACCGAAGCGCTGAACTCGTTACGAGTGTTAAAGCCACCGATCGACTCGTTACAGCTGTAAGTGTCGTCTTTGCCGCCAGCTACTTGCTCCAGATCATCGTCTGAAAGCTCAGCTCCTTCTGCTACTACGTGTGGCAGGCGGATGAAAATCTTGCTTGGAGTTTCCTGAACGACTTCAACGGAAACGTTGTCAGGAAGTGTGCTGTTGAGTTGCGTCTCAATTGCCTTCTTAGGGTCAGCAAGAAGAGCGTCGCGATACTGCGAGTGCTTAGCTGCGTTCTCAAGGACGATCTCTTCGATTTCTGCGCGGGATAATGCTTCAGTAGCCATGGTAATAAGTCTTTCGATTTAAGGTTTGGTTTGTTTTTGCTCGTTCACCACCACCAGGAGGAATCCCGTGTGGTGATATAAAACCTTAACGCAATCGCCATGCCAACTTATTCGGAGAATTCCTAACTCTCTCATGACCAACGCTCTAAAAACTATTCGGCAAAATCTAGCGATTCCCAGATCACTGGAATATGGAGGCGGGACCCTATGGAATGGAGCCTGAGTAACGGATCTACCACGAAAATTTCACTTACCGAGCTTCAGTTTACAGGTCGGGCAACGAGGGTGCGAATGTGCGTTTTTAGACACTAGCCCGAAAATCTCACATTCTCCGGCCGGCTCACCGGGCAATTCTACCGTCTCACCATACGGCAGAGTCGATCTAGTGAGTTTGAGGTCCAGTTTCAGTTCCTTGGCACCGAATCTGCTCACAGAGGGTATTGTATATCCTGACTGCTCTTCACGAGCGGTAGAACGGTTTCAATCAACACAAACGCTACCTTCCATGAATCGAAAATCTCTCGTATTAAGTTCTCTCGCCCTTTTCTACGGCACTGCCGTTACAACTGCCGGTACCCTGGCAGGATCCGCGCCAGTTGCTCCGCCCGAAATCTTAGACGTTGAGGGGGGGATGTTTGATGAAATTGGAGCCGAACTTACTCTGGCTTATGATTCAGTATATATGTTCCGTGGTGTCGACTTCGGGGACAACCTTGTCTCGTCGGATCTAAACGTAACCTTGCCACTCGGGGATAGCCTTTCGCTGAACGTCGGCACTTGGTATGCTACTCTCGCAGAAGATGACTACGCAGAACTCGACCTCTACGCAGGTTTGGAGTACACCGTAAATGATAGCCTCAGTATCGGTGTTGGCTACACTTGGTACTATCTGCCGCGGGACAGTGATGGCTGGAATGAAGTGGGAGCCACCATCGGATACAGCGTTGCAGGAATCGACTTCGGACTCGCCTATTACTATGATTTTGAGACAGAGGGCAGCTACTTCGAACCCAGCGTATCGTACGAGATCGCAATTACGGATAACGTCTCACTTGTGCCGTCCGTTGCGGCTGGATTCGGTGATGACTACTATGGAGTAAGTGGGGGAAATCATGTCGGTGTCAGCCTTGCGCTTCCTATTCAGCTTACGGCCACAGCCAGTTTGACTCCATACATCGCCGGTAACATTGCTATCGACTCTCTAGACGATCTAGGCGAAGAAGATCAGGTTTTTGGAGGCGTTGCTCTGACTGTCGGTTTCTAAACGTTTTGTTCTCCAGGATATCCTTTTGGCGGTGTACCAGTTCCAAGTAGAAGGTGCCGATTGCCTATGGGTTAGTCGAGTTAACTCCTGCGGCGGCTAGTAAACCCGAGTATTGCCAGAGTACTCACAATGAGCATAGCCGTCGATGGTTCCGGAATCGAATTCACAGCGCGCCACTGCTTGAATATTCGATTACTGTTAGGGTCACCGACCAGCACATCTCCGTTGGTTCCCGCCATCGGTATTGCGGAGTTTCCAGATATGCGGCGGAGCCCCCACATAGACGGCTCCCTCGTGGACGAGAATGCCTTCCGGAAAGGCAGGCCTTCGACAAAGACTGTCGAGCCATCAAAGACCCCGTCCCCGTCGCGGTCGACCAACCTCAACACGCGGTGCTTCGGATCCTTGAGTTGAACTGTCGCCTTATCAGTGTTCCCGGAGCTGTCGGTGACATAGAACGGAAAGACGGAAAGAAAAGGGACGGGGAATAATAATGCCGGGGTTTCACTACGGTGCGATGGAGAGCCGGGTGAAGCTGGGAGTAGGAAGCGCGGACATGGGAAAAGTGCTGCGGTAGGTCACGGTCTCTAATTCCGAGTCAAGAGCAGAGGGCTCGGCGTTATGGAGCTCGAAGTCGATGAAGCTGCTGGAGAACGCTTCGATGGTGCCACTGCTTTCGATGGTGATGGCAAAGAGGCTCTCGAGATTGATGCGGCGTTGGTAGGTGACGAAGAGGTGCGGGACTCCCTCATGATCTACATGCTGATGCTGAAGGGCAGGGTGCCGGGGGTATTTGGATCGGTTCCCAGCGCATACTCGAAGAGATTCGAAATGCGGTCTCCGTCGGGATCATCGAGAGCGCCCGAGGAAGTGGTGTCCCAAAAGTGTTCTCTCTCCCAATCATCACCGAGGAGATCTTCGTCGAGGTCTTCAATGCCGGGGGCGGTGAGTTTGAAGTCGGAGAGCTGGAGAGCATTGCCTCCTACGGAAACTGCGAAGGTGCCTTTATTGCCCACCGTGGTCAGACGTCCCTCAGTGAGGTTGCCGATGTTGCCCGAAATCGGAAGCTGGCTGGTGGCGATGGTGAAGACGTCGGATGGGAGAGGCGTATAGCCCGTTCGGTGATGGAAATGGGCGTACCGCACGGATACTGGTAAACCTAGAAAGGAAAATAGGATATGGATATTGAGGCGAGTCGCGGGTGAGGCGTCCAGTTGAGATCGACAAACGGGAGTGCGGGAAGAATCTGGGATTCTATCCACTGAGAA
>JBNMNB010000235.1:0-11743 GCA_051270635.1 Verrucomicrobiales bacterium
GTTTTTCAGCGATATTCTTTTCAGACGACTCCTTGGGTTTTGCAGGCACGACTTCACCCCAGTCAATCAACGGAACTCCAAAGGCTTCGTAGATATCGGAGGGCAACGCTGCTGCCTGCTCAATAGATTTCGGACAATCTCCCCAATATCCCAGCAATGCCGCAGAACGATCCGGGGCGATCGTACGGTTGAGATGCAAGTTTACCTCGTCACCCAATTTAGTGAGTCGGTTGAATAACTGAAACATGGCCGGAGGAAAATCTCCCCGTTGCCAACTTTCGCGATAGTTAATCACTGTGTCCCGGATGACTCGGTTCATTGCGCGAGGCTTAAACTGGTATTCTCCTTCTACCTTGAGTTTGCTCTCCATGATTTGGTGGATCGCGTTCCGATTGAAGGGGAAGAGCGGATATCTACCGTCTGATGAATAGCCGAACGAATCGAGTTTATGTCGCTCGTCTTCATCTAACTCCCCAGCGAAATCGTCCAGATAATTGGAAAAATTCACGCTGCTGTCGTTTGAAACAGCCAATTGCCGCTTCAACTCAGTGGCACCGTGGCGAGCCGCGTTCAGATAACTGCCAACCATATTCGTAAACACGTTGAGAGCATCTTCTTCGCTCTTGAAGGGACGACTTCTAATTCTCCATGACGCGCCGGCTCGAGTGAGAACCGTTGCTTCATCCAGACGCCCCTCAGTTACAGCGATTGCGGTGCGCATGACACAATATTGCTGTTCACCTTGAGGGCCCATTGCTGGGTCTGTTACAGCATCGAGAAGTTGCTGTTGAATGCCACCGAGAATAGCGAAATCTTCAATCAAAAGGATCAATTCTTTTCCTTCGTCATGTAAGGCCTTGCGGATCTTTCTGAAGAGGTCAGGTAGGGAGTCGCCAGTAAAATCGATCAAACCATGCAGGGCTTCATCAAGAATTTCATTCAAGGTCTCAACTGCTGCCTCACGTTCGTTCTTACGTGATGATAATCGGTTGAAGTATGAATGGCATACGGGTGCCAACTTTGCAACTTCGACCTCTTGCGCAAAATCGAGATCTGAAACATAAAACTGATTGTCACGTTCTAGGTCAACATCGTGTGAATCTTCGAGCATCGGACTAACGATCCGAGTCAGAACACCTCGGCGTCCACCATCCTCTTGGACGCGCCTCAAAAAGTAGTCTTTTATTCCCGAATCGTTCAGCAAATTGACGAGCCCTCTTGCATGAGAAAGGCGACGCTGTTCATCTTTGGTCGAATTCCCGTTTCTACTTTTCTCCGTCAGATTGTCGACAAGACGTTCGAGCGAGCCTGTGAGATTACTGCGTAAATCCAGACGAGCCTGATTGGAATCCTTAGGCAGTTTCGCCTGGCTCAGTTCGTTTATTAGTGGATCGTAAGCAGGGCCATCCAAGTCGTTAAGAATTAGGGAAAGCACCGTCTTTATACTCGCACTCTTCGGGATGCGTATGATGTGCCGGTTCTCTCCTCGGTGGCTTAGACGCAAGTGCGCATCGATCCACCGGATCATATGCGACTTGCCGACTGCCGAATCGCCAATGATTGGCATGACCACCGTTCCACTGGAAGGGTGGTCACGGATGAATTCTTCTAAAATTTGAAATTCAGTCTGCGGAATCGCGTCTTCATCGCTCTGGTAGTTCTTCCGCATTAGCGTCATCGGTTGATGGACTGCAAGAAAGACGGCGTCCGGTGCGGTCTCTGCATCTGTAAAGATGCACCGGACAGCGTGGTCCTGAACAGCAGGAGGCCAAAACTTCTGAAGGCTCATGATTTACCCCCTTTCAGCGTGAAGTGTGTTACTGATTCGATCTCGCGCCGTTCACGACCAGTCAGAACCAGGCGATATTCGCTGTCATCGCGATTTTCAAAGACAAGTGTTTCTTCCTCGCGCAGTCGAATCAGGGAGCGACTGAGCGAAGTAGAGAGTTGACCAGGTGGAAGCGGGCGCCAGGAATACTCACCTTCGGTCTCACCCAGACGTTCCTCAACCATCTTGCGATAAACTCCTCCATCCAGCACGGGAAGAAGGTCAGATAATCTATTGATCATGGTGGGGGCTTCCTGGGTGTTTTCCGATCCGAAAACTTCAGTCAGCATATCGCGAATTGCCACTGTCGGGTCTGGTTCGATTTTCGATGCCGGGTGTCGTGGTGTCCAAGCAAATCCGAGAAACTGGGACCAGGCCTTAAAGCCTGCCCACCGAGTGTCGTTCTGTTGAAATATCGAATCATTATTGGTCTGCTTCTTGAGTAGAAAGCCTACGACTTTGTCGGATGTTTGGTGATATTTCCAGACGTCCTGCATTAGTGACCATGCCAGCAACCGCGTGAAATCGGCACTTCCCGAACTTTCCTTCTCGAAGAACCTCTCATTGTTCTCTTGTTGCAGGACAAATGCACGTGCTGCGACCTGTAATCGCTCAGCAGAAAGATCCTTCTTAAGGATCTTCTGACTAATGGAGATTTCGTCATTCTCAGAGCTAACGAAAAGCCCAAGTTTGGTCCAGGTGTTCAGGGTTTGTGCAACATGTCTGCGATGTTCTTTCTCATCGAGTGTAGGTGGGTCACAAAGCTTAATAATTCTCTCTTTGCTGAGTTTCTTCTCCAGCAAAAGCAGCTTATAGATGACGACCAAACTACTATGAAATCCAACGGATGGCCTGTTGAGTAAACTCATGATGATAACTGGTTGTAAGCAATCTGAATCTGGATGACGTCATTACGTGCGTCACCGATTTGTCGAAGGGGATGCCCTGGATCTGTTGTCTCTTCCGGTATCAGAATCAGGTGAACCGGTCGTTGCAGTAGAAACAGATGTGTCGGAATTGCTTCTTTCATTCTATCAGGGGTCAGCAGGGTCACCCGCGGCACTACTGGAGAGTTCGTATGCTCGTCCTCCTCATCAAGCGTTCGTATGATGAGGAACTTCTCTTGGGATGCGTCGGTCGCCGCCGCCAGTGGATTTGGCAATCCATGCCAATCAAACATTCTCCAAGCGTGTGGTAACGAAATTTCACGAATCCCATGTGCTGTAAGTTTTTTCAAAAACTCCGATACCCGGACTGCAATTTGACTGCTGCTTTCACTAGCTGTGGGGTAGGTGATGTATTTGTAGGTGTCTGAGAGCTTACGGAGGGCTGGGGACACTTTCCGGCAAAGGTCTACAGGAGGAAGCGGAGCGGTTTCGGTAGGAAATCGAGGGACCTCCTCTATTCCAGCTTCAGGAACCTTGTAGACGTCTGCGAGGACACTGGGCAGGTTTCGTGATCGATTCAGAACCGATACCATAGCCTCCCAGGAAATATTTTGATGCTGGGCTACGTCGCTACGATGTCGGGCCGTTGCCTCGTTCCAGTCCTTTTCAGTCAGAGGATTTGCTCTTTTCAATGAAATCCGGCAAATAGACCGATAGTTGGACCATGCTTGCTCCTTTCGGAGTTCAAAGTCACTTTCGGACTCATTTTCCTCCTGTTTAATATCGGGTGGCGGCAGATGGCGGAACTCGATGACACCAGCTCGGGCCAGCAGAACCAAAGTTCGCATGTTCCACTGTCGATTACGCTCACCGGCGTAAACCAAACTCGGTCTCAAGGCGTTGATGTCCACATCATGGGTGTTCCCGTCCTCCTCCGTAATTCCATTGAACATTGATAACCAACGTTCGAGTCCGAGTTCATCACCAATCGTCGCGGCAGAACTCATTTTGCGCGCCAAGTGGAAGTCCTCCGTGTCGTACACCATCATGGTCACTGCAGCATTGCCATCGCGACCTGCGCGTCCAACCTCCTGATAGAAACGATCAATGGTCTCCGGGACGCAGCCATGCACGACCGTGCGCACATCGCCCTTATCCATGCCGAGTCCGAAGGCTGAAGTCGCGACCATTAGGTCGATCTCATTGTTCCTCCACTTGCCAATCACGTCCTTGCGCTCTCCAACATTGGACTCTCCATGAAGTAATCCTGTACGCATCCACCCGTGACCGCGACACTTGTGGCACCAGGCTCTAGCATCCTCGACCTTCGTCACATATAGGATCGCAGGACGTGGAGCGTGGTGTAGGATCTCAAGCAGCCTGTTCTCCTTTTCTAAGGATGACGTGCATTCGGCAGCGTAGAAATCGATTTCCGCCCGTAAATGTACGGCTGCGCTGACTTCGAGAGGTGCCTGCGGTAGATCGTAGAAGAGTTTCAGATCCTCATAGGTCTGAGTCGTCACGGTAGCAGTCATCAGGAGCGTTCGGAACGGGCAAAGATCGCGGAGTTCACGCCAGAGCGCGGTCATGGTCTGAAAACTCGGACGAAAAGAGGAACCCCACTGGCTTATCAGATGGGCTTCGTCGATGATGAATGTTTGTAGGAAACCGTCCCGAGCGGCCTTTAGCAGATCGGGTTTCAAACTTCCGATGAGGCTTTCCGGTGAAGTATAGAGGAAGGTCTGAGAACCGTTACGTATACGCTCTTTGATCTCCGTTCGTGTGGAACTTGGAGTTCCGGACTCCCAGGCATCAATATTCGCGTCGTGAAACGAGAGTTTCGCCTGCTCTACCTGATCCAACGCCAGCGCGACGGTTGGCACGATGACAAGCGTGATGCCGGTAGGATAGGACCGACCGGCCATCGAGGCAGCAAGTCCCATCAGACTCTTCCCACTCCCGGTGGGATAGACCATCAAATGAGTGGCTCCGCGTGGAGAAAGCATCACCCCTCTAATCGCCTCGGCTTGGGCGGTGGACCAGTAGGAATCAATCGAGGCAAACTTTCCCTGCAGCGCCGGGTCCAGAGGACTGCACTTCAATGGAGGGCGTCGTGGTTTTGCCTGATCGGCAGAGCCCAATGGATTATCCGGATCCGAGTCAATATGGGTATGAAGTTCAGATAGCCATTCCGGCCGTCCCCATTTTGTTGCGCGGATTCGATAACGATCTGATTCTTTTCGAACCTCAAATCCATGCTCGGCCCATATCGCTTCATCAGGCCATGGCATCACGGATTCTGTTGGCACTTGCACCTCGAACCTCTCGCTAAATCGTTCTTCTTCCTCACGTAATGAGTGACGCATCAAGGAGACCAGATCACGGGGGGCAATAATATGCGCAGCGTCTCGGGCAATCCGCAGTGCCTGCCACAGACGAAGGTGTGGGGGCGAGATGGCCTCCTCACCCAGATCCCGATTGTCCATTTCTCCACCGGGTGGCCAATTGGCAAGTGTTTCCTTGATTTTCAGAATCGCACTCACCGATCGTCCTCCACTTCACTTGGGGCATCGAATTTCTCCGATGACAAAATGACTGCGCCACATGAATCCAGTCTCACCCTCGGTTTGAGAATAGCCCTCCTGATAATGGCTGCATCCTTCCCATGAGACTCCAGTTCATGCTCTAGACCGGAATGTTGATCTCCGAAGACTTCAAGCCGACTCTCTGCCTGCTCAACGGCTATCTGGGTCTCATTGTCAAAGTGTCTGACTGACTCAGTGATTTTTTCCTTCAAGTTCGTTTGCTCGCGGAGGAGGCTCTCCGCCACCGAGCGTACCTGCTCGCATAGGCCAACCCAATCGTGGATCGCGAGGGACTGCAGCACTTGCCCCCAATACTCCGCACGGATATTTACATCCTCACCGGGACAATATGGTTCCTCGAGCCAATCCAAAATATCGGTCTCTGGAATTGTTAGATCCTGGTCGATCCAAAGCGTCTTGTAGCCTGGCGGGAATGCTGCATCCGCTTTTCTCCGGAACGCCGCATTGTCATCTTCGCTGAGGTTTGCCTCAATCAGGTAGTCAAGTCGGAAGTAGACACGTACATGTTCGCCTTCCGGAAAATCTTCTGGGGGGATCGTACGCCAAAGCGCGAATGCTCCGCCACGGTCATCCTGATGTGCGTATGCCTGAAGACAATCAATCCAAGGGGTTCCTAGACGGGCCAAACCCACTTTTCTCGCCAGGGCTGTCTGCCGGTTGAACGACATCTGGTAACTCAATGGTTTGCCAAAAAACCGGTGTACCGCTTTCGAGTCAATTGCCTGTTTAAACCAGCACAGGAACTCTTCCCTGGAGATAAGCGTCTGTATTCCATGGTCAGAAGATCGGTAGTGATACCGAAACACTGAATCTTTTTTCCCTTCCTCTCCGGCATGCCGAAAGTGCAACCGCTTGATCGCCCACGCATCCACCACATTACCAAAATTATCGGAGGTAGCGGACACTTCTTCAAGGCGGTCTAGTAAACTCGTTGAATCCTCTTGGTATGTAGTTTCGATTGCGTCAAGAGCATCCTGGTTGCGAATCAGTCGCAACTCTTTCTCGATTCCGTCTTGTGCTTGAAATCGAGCGGTCGCGCCTCTTACTGCATCGACTCCGTCCAGAAAAAGTCGTGGCGTGAGTTGATGCATCTCCTCATCGACCACGTACTGAAGAGATGCAATCGATCTGGAAAATACCTGCCAACCCTCGTCCAGACATGCCCGCCATGCGGACGCGAATAGGCATTCTGGCGTTTCCAAAACGAAAGAAATCACCGGTCTCCCAACGCCAAAGCGATCGAGTCGACCGATCCGTTGCTCCATCCGATTTGGGGACAACGGCAGATCAACGTGAATCAGGCAGGTTGAGCCACCTTGTAGATTTAGCCCTTCCTCCGCACTCCAGTCACAGACGAGGATTTGACGCCCTGAGCGCTGCCATCGCGATCGCCAGGCGTTGCTGCTCGTCGCATGGCGGGTCACCACTTCGTCCCTGTACTTTGAAAGCAAATGGTGGTAGAGATCGTCGGCGAACGTCGGACTCGTTACGAAGAAAACAAATCGAATTATTTGGTTGTCAGTCTCAGCAACCTTGCTAATCGCGTTCTCCAGGCAGACCAGACGTTCCTGTCGCGAAAACTCGAGTCGCTCCTCTAACGCTAGTATTCGATCTAGAGCAGCAACTTCGTCATCAAAGAGTGGTATCTCACTCATCGAGTGCCTAAGAGACTCATCGACGAGAGGTCCAAAATCTTTCGTACTATCGGGTCGGAGTCTTTTCCGAATACGAACCAGAGCGAACACCGCCTCGGGTTCGCACAAAATGGCCTTTAGCAGACCCAAATACAGCGTTGCCAGGGTTTGCTCAAGCTTTGCGTCGGCCTGCCCCCAGAGCCAAGTCGTCGCACGGGATCGCCAGTTTTCAAGCGCTTCCTCAAGTTCAATCGTGCCCTGATCAGAAAAGGGAATTAGTTCTAGCCGATCACGCCCAGTCAAGACCCCATCGAGATCCTCATTGCGCCGATTACGCAGGACGCGCCGGTGCAGTCGGTAACTTTCGCTAAGGTGGACTCGCGTCTTGCCCACTGCCCGTTTGAGCGATTCCGAGTTCTCTATAGCACCTTGCTCTTGACATTGATGAATTTCCGCTTCTACCGCTTTAAGCATGGTGTCGAGTCGCTGATCGCCGGGGAACTGATCTCTCAGGTCATGGATAACCGTCGGGAGGTGAAAGATGTCCTGATCTTCGACGAACTCTGCAAACAAATTAGCCAAACCCTGACGATTCGCGATGCGTTCCCGGAAGGAGTCCGCGTCTTCAAGTTTGTTCACGAGGGGATCAAGGAGATGAAGGAGGCCGAGAAATCCGCGTTCGTTGTGAAGAGCTGGGGTCGCAGATAGAAGGAGGAGCTTTGAGCAGCGACTGGGGTTACTGATAGTCCGAAGCCAGTCGAAGAGGGCCTCGTCTGCAACAAATTGGTGCGCCTCGTCAACGATAAGGAAATCTGGGGTTACCCCCTGCCACTCGAGCGCTTCAGAGTAAGCGATCACCTCTACTCTATGGCCAAACAATTCTGCGCTGATCTGGCAGCGCTCATATAATTCAGTTTTCCACTGATCGACTAGTCCCTCGGGCACAACAATAAGAGCCGCGTGTGAGTGCGGTTCGTCTAGCAAATGTTGGCGGAGTATCACTCCAGCCTCGATTGTTTTTCCCAATCCAACTTCATCGGCC
The DNA here is from genome assembly GCA_051270635.1 of Verrucomicrobiales bacterium. Lineage (GTDB taxonomy): Bacteria > Verrucomicrobiota > Verrucomicrobiia > Verrucomicrobiales > DEV007 > JAGROY01. Next base: position 7,998 of record JBNMNB010000235.1, read on the forward strand.
AGCAAATAGCGTTGGCTTGGGTCCTTTAGTACTCGGTTGATCACTTCAACCTGGTGGCGCTCCAACTCGATTGGGGCAGAGAGCAGGCCAGTCATTCCGGATGATGCTGCGCGCTGTTCGGTCAACTCCGCAATCAGCGCCGACCGTGCAATATGAAAGAATGGCGTTTCGGTCAGACGCCCCTCGAGGTACGCCCAAGGATCCTCGAGCGGTCGGTCCCAGCGGACAAAGGTTTCAGTCTGGGAGATGCTTGCAGACTTTTTATTCGGCAAATCCACAAATATCATATCGTCGATGTGGTCTCGGACACGACCCATTCGCCAGAATCCCGCCTGCGCATCATAGAAATACACCCGAGTTTGTCGCTGTAGAACGACGGGGCTTAGGCTGGCTACAGAGACCGATTTCGTAAATCGGTCAATGGTAATGGGAGTATCAAAATACTCAATTTTCGCCGTTACAGTATTTAAGGCGACTACTTTCGCGATGCCCAGTTTGGAATGGGATTCGGAACGAACAAAACACCCGACAGTCATTGCAGAATTCCTCCGCCGCGGTTTGGTCTATAGTTAATGATCATCAAAACTACTTTTCCTCTGTCTGTATGATCTGTAGAAAGAAGGCGATCGCTGAGAAAATCGTAAAGATGCAGGGATCACAGAAGGTTAGCCGACCCACCCGCCGCTTCCTCTCCGGCACCGCTGAACGCTTCCAAATCTCCTCTGAAGGTTGATCCGGATAGTTAGATCGATACAAATATCTAATCACGAGTTGCTTGCAATTAATCATTACTTGTCGATACTGAGTGCTTGCCTATCGAAGCTTGATCGACGCGATTTCCGGCATCCAATAGGTGATCAAGCGCCCTCCAAGATTCCGGTTCAGCCTTCCCCATACGTTTCCTAAATCATCCAGAAGTCACCACCGCAAATGCGTTATGGTCGTGGATGCTTTCGTGATTGACGGTCTTGACTGAATAGGAGGCAATTCGTTTGTCCTTCTTGAGAATTGCAGCGGCGTTTCGAACCACATCCTCAACGAAGACCGGATTGTCATACGCCTCCTCCGTAACGTGCTTTTCGTCCGGCCTTTTAAGTAGGGTGTAAATCGGAGCGGACCCGGAGCGCTCGGCTACATTGACCAACTCCTCGATCAGAACCAATTCCCAAGATCCGTCATCCTTCAGAGCTGGCTTCACGTCTATCGTTACGTAACCTCGTTGGTTGTGCGCTCCACGGGCGCTGATTTCCTTGCTGCAAGGGCACAAAGTCGTCACGGGCGTCTCAACGCAAAGACGGAATTCGTCGTGAGAGCCGTTTGACTCGCCGACGAACGTGCAATGACACCGAACTTTCGCCGGCATGCCTGTCACAGGAGCATTCTTGGTGATGAAGTAACTGAAGCCCACTTCGATGTGCGCGCTCTCTGCGTCCAGTCGATCTTTGAGATCATGAAGAATATCGGGAAGAGTCCGCATCGTGATTTCACCTTCGTGTTTTGAAAGCACTTCCAGAAAGCGGCTCATGTGAGTGCCTTTGAAATGGTGTGGAAGATGGACCGACATAGAAATCTTCGCCGCCACGGGCATCGGGTTTCCCTCCGCATCCATGACTTGAATCGGATACTCGAGGTCCGAGACTCCGACGCGGTCGATTGCGATTCCGCGCTCATCGCCGGTCGCCTGAATATCTGGCAATGGTTGTTCGTGCATTAGAATTTCCTTATCCAAAATATTCCGCCCACGAACTACTCGTTTCCCAGACGCGAACAGAGATCAATTTAACTGAATCGCGCAGGGAATAACGTGTCTCTGACGCGGAGCGGTATTCCAGCAACCTTTCGTTAGCGACATCAAAAATATGCTTTGCCATCAACTCGGTCGTCGGGTCCTGAGATTTGAACCCAATGACCCTCTCGCCGTATCTTGACTGAAACTCGCCAAATGCCGGGTCGTCAGTGTTCATGCACATGGCGTGATCCAGTGAATCAAGGAATTCTCCAACGGCGGTCTTGATGATTTTGAAGTCGCAGATCATCTCATTTTCATCAAGATCCTCGGCTTCCAGCACGAACTCGACTTTCCGTGTGTGGCCGTGCGGAAACTGGCACTTGTCCGGATGCTTGGACAGCATGTGCCCATTCTCAATATCGATGGTTTTGCAGATTCGGTAAGGCATAGATTTCAAGTTCCTCGTGTATTTCCAAACATCTCCACGTGGAGCCGATTGCAGTAACGATAGCCACACTGCTTGCAGAGGTCGATTAAAGTCTCGTCCCTCCCTCTGATCGTATCCGTCGAAATGCCCTCTGGCATGAGCAGGACCTTGTGTGGTGGGATGTCCCGATCAATCTGCGCCAATAGTCTCTCGATCTCGTTGAGATCCCCAGCGTCCGCGATGACAAACTTGAGTTGAAAGGGATATTGGTCAATCCAGGCACGGATGACTTCGGGCTGAAGACGGAGCTTTTCATGCTTTTCGATCCAACCCTTGGCAATCTCATCAGGGTGAGGTGTCGAATTGCTGAGCTTTGGGCTCAGGGAAGCTAGATCGCACGCGATCCCCTCGGGGGGAATCGTAGCCGCCGTTTCGATCGTCACGTGATAACCCTCTTCCTTCAGGGCGCCTGAGAGGTCACGAATCCCTTTGGCGACCATGGGTTCCCCGCCAGTGACGACGCAATGCTTTGCGGGATGCTTGCGAACCTCAGTCAGAATGTCTTCGAGACTCATGTCAGCACCCTCAGGATCCCACGAGGCGTATTTCGTGTCGCACCAGCGACAGCGAAGATTACAACCCGAAGTACGAATGAAGACCGAAGGAACTCCGGTCAATTCACCCTCACCCTGAATCGAATAGAAGATTTCCGAAATGAGCATGAAATCAAGTTGCGACAGGCTTGGACGGCAAAGGGGCGGAACTGCTGTAGTCGGTAGGATCCGGCAAGCCCGCGAGTTCAAATGCTTCCCGGCGTTCGACGCAGGTACCGCAGTCGCCACAGTGAATCTCTAAGCCCTTGTAACAGGACCAGGTCATTGCGAAATCCACGCCAAGCTCATCCCCCATTTTTGCGATCTCAGCTTTCGTCATCGAAATGAATGGGCGGAGCAATTGGACGTCTGCGTAGGTGCCCAATCGAATCGCGTCCCCCATCGCTTTCATGAAATCCTCTCGGCAATCGGGGTAAATGGCATGATCCCCAGAATGGGCGGCGATTACCAGACCATCTGCCTCATGGGATTCAGCAAATCCACCTGCAACGGAAAGCATGATGCCGTTGCGAAACGGAACCACCGTTTGCTTCATATTCTCCTGTTCGTAGTGCCCATCTGGAATCTCTCCTCCCGATTTCAAGAGATCTGATTTGAACAGGCGACCGACAAAATCCAACTCGATCGTCTGATGAGGAATGTCGAGTTTTTCACAATGATGGGCAGCAAACGGGATCTCCTTGTGGTTGTGCTTGGAACCGTAGTCGAAACTGATTGCTGCAACCACTTCGTGTTCGGTGCGAGCCTGATACAAAACCGCGACCGAATCCATCCCACCACTCAACAAAACGACGACTTTCATAGATTTCAATAGGTTATCCTTCCGGGTTTGGGTGCTCAGCGCTGATCGTTAGCGAAATTCCACCACGAGACGCAAACTCACCCACAACACCAATCTTACGCGGCAACATGGCTTTCACAAGATCGTCGAGCACTCGGTTCACAATGTCCTCGTTGAACGACGGTTCATTCCGAA
>JBNMNB010000236.1:0-11706 GCA_051270635.1 Verrucomicrobiales bacterium
GACGAAAGACAATGACTACGACCCACCCGTGACGAGCAAGGTCGTGACACAGCCCGGAAAGAAGCGCGGCGTCCGCCTGATTGTGCTATCGAGTTTACTTAAATTTTTAGAGCAATGTTAGGACTAAGACGATAGGCGCCGGATCTGACGTTGCCATTTTTGTTGTCACTTCTGTATGTCGGACACTTCGAAGCTGAATGTAGAATTCTCGTAATCAACGAGTTACATTAATGGCGGAAGGGGTGGGATTCGAACCCACGGAGAGTTGCCCCTCGCACGATTTCGAATCGTGTGCCTTCGACCGGACTCAGCCACCCTTCCACTTAGTTTTAGGACTTCCCTGGTTAGAGGAGGTCTTGAATCTCAAAACTACTTCAGTTTTAGCATAAATACTTTCAGAGGCAAGCAACGTGTTTTCTACTTTTGCACGTCGAGTTCCATTGGAATCGATGCTCGCAGGCAATCGTCAGATTTTGAACTCTTCGCCGGACACGGCGTTAGAAATCATCACCTGTTCCCGATGATAGGATGGGTCACTGCGGAAGGTGAGACGGCCATGGTGCTTGCGTTCGAGTTCGACAAGCAACTGGTCATCTTCGGTGCGCAAACGGTTCAGCACTTCGGGGTTCACGATAATCAAAAGATCATGTTGAGAGTCAGGATACTTCTGCATGATCGCATTAATCGACCGCTGTAATTCCACGCTCATCGTTTCCGTAGATTTGATCTTGCCGCGTCCCTGGCAGTAGGGACAAGGCTCATACATTGACTGCGTAAGACTCTCCTGCAGTCGCTGACGCGTCATCTCCATGAGACCAAGCTGAGAAATCTGCAGCACCTGCGTCTTTGCCTTATCTTTGTAGAGTCTCTCGCGCATGGTCTTGTAGACCAATTGCTGATCCTTGCGACTTTTCATGTCAATAAAGTCGACAACGACCAGACCACCAATGTTGCGCAGACGCAGCTGTCGAGCGACTTCCTGTGCCGACTCAATATTGGTTTCGAGAATCATTCTGTCTGTGTTATTACTACCGCGATTTCGGCCGGTATTGACGTCGATCGAAATCATGGCCTCGGTTTCGTCGATCACCAGGTAGCCACCGCACTTGAGCCACACCTGCCGGAAAAATGCATCGTCGATTTGTCCCTGGATTCCGAACTTCTTGAAAATGTGCTCAGAACTTTGAAAGAGACTGATGCGCTTACGAGAACGCCGAGAAATCTGCGCCGCGAGTTCTTTCATGAACTCGACTTGCTCTGGATCATCACAGACCACTTCGTCGACTTCGTCTGTCAGGAAATCACGCACTGTCCGTTCGATAAGGCCAGGCTCTTCGAACACGCGGACTGGCGCGGGCTTCTTGTCACGCAGTTCGGCGATTTCATCCCATTGCTCGAGGAGCATATGCAGGTCGCGAACAAAGTAACGTGCTCGCTTGCCCTGTGCCACCGTCCGCAGGATCACTCCCATGCTTTCCGGCACGGTCAATTTCTCCATGATGCGCCGCAGACGTTTTCGTTCTTCGGGTGCCTCGATCTTGCGCGAGATTCCAAACTGGTCGTTCAGTGGCATGAGAACCATGAATCGACCTGGCAATGAAATATTCGTCGTGACTCGCGGCCCCTTGTTGCCAATGGATCCTTTGGTCACTTGCACCATCACTTCTGATCCGACGGGATAGATGCTCGGAATGTCTTTCGATGTGATTTTCTTTTGCCGCTTCTGGGATTTTCCTTTGCGGGTGATCTCTTCAAGTGTGCCATCCAGTGCGGCTGGAATCGCATCCCAGAAGTGCAGGAAAGCATTCTTTTCGATGCCGATATCGACAAACATGGCTTTAAGGCCGGGCTCAATATTCTTGACCCTGCCTTTATATATACTGCCGACAATCATGTCGTCGGCTGTGCGCTCGACATTGTATTCCTCAAGCACACCATCCTCTAAAAGAGCGATGCGATGCTCAAGTTTCTCGCAATTGACAACTATCTTGGTGCCCTTGCGAATGTCCGAGCCGCCTCCGAAAACGCGTCTCAGTCGTTTTAACATATTCAAAATTTGGTAGTTTCCGTGAAATTAGTAACGGTGAAAAATTGGAAAGAGTTTGGGGGGATATGGCTAAAACATAGGAAAAAGTGCGGTGCGACGAGAGTTTTCTTTGAGTCTTTCGTTTTTTTAGAATTTCACTACGGAAGCGGCAAGTTTTCACCTCTCATCTTGCCCTGCTCATCTGCTTCGGGCTGAATTCTGGGCTGTGCAGGATCTTCTCCAGATCGCTTATCATCAGCATCTTCCAAAGATGCACCAGACATTTCGCCTGCCTCAACTGTCTCGTCGATCTCCAAATCATCAAACGATCCTCCGTCTCCACCAAATGTGACTTCTTCAAAAAATTCGAAGTTTCCCTCGGCCTCGGGCATTGGCCGCATGCGAATTTTGTAGCCCTCGTCGAGCGCCAGGACTCTAGCGATGATCTCTGCAGCAATCGGCGCGGCCACTTTTCCTCCAGCATTTCCCCCTTCGACTCGAACACACACGGAAATCTCAGGCTCATCGAACGGAGCAAAGCTGACAAACCATGCGTGTGTGTCCTCGCGTAACTCTCCATCGAAAAGAATCTTGGGGACGGTAGCACTTCCGGTTTTTCCAGCTGTAATGTGCTTTGCGGAATAGGCGCGCCGGGCGGTGCCACCACCTTCGTTGACAACTTGCCACATCCCCTGCCGGATTCTATCGATCTGCTCCACGGTAATCCCTTCTCTTGTGAGATCCGCTTTGGGTTCGATCGCCCTCCTTCCTTCATTCCCATCCTGATCAATAATGCGCGAGATGAGACGGGGCTTCATGCAGACGCCTCGATTGGCAATTGTTGCCGCCACTGAGCACATCTGCAACGGAGTCGCCGACATGGCTCCCTGACCAATGGAAACCTGTGCAGTGTCACCACTTCCCCACTTGCGATGCCCATACATGCGCAGCCATTCCGGCGTAGGCAACAGACCAGCGCCCTCGCCATCTAAGGGGACGCCCGTTGGCTCGCCGAGTCCGAGCAACCGACTGACCGTGATCATATTGCGAATACCCGCGATGTTTCCCTGCTGATAAAAGAAGTCATTGCATGATGACTTGATCGCTTGACTAACATTCAGCCATCCGTGCGAGCCACCTTGATTAGATATCCAGCACCGCATCCAGAATTTGCCATAGCCCTGGCCACCGTCACAGCGCAGCTTCCTTTCATCGACTCCCGCTAACGCAGCTGACAAAGCGGTGACCAATTTGAATGTAGACCCAGGCGGTGACGCCGCTGTGGCGCGGTTTTGGAACGGTAGTGTTTTGTTTGATATGTAGGCATCCCACTCGCGCTGACTGATGCTGGGAATAAAGCGGTTGGGGTTATACGAAGGGACGGATGCCATTGCCAGCAGTTCACCTGTCGCTGGCTCCATAATTACCGCCGCTGCACGCCCGACCCCAGCCTCACGGAGAATACGCTCGACGATGTACTGCATCCGCGCGTCCAGGGTGAGATAAACTGTTCCCCCTGGTTTCGGCTCAATATAACCGACCTCATCGATGAGTTGCCCTTTCTCATTCTTCAGCCACTCACGCACTCCGGGTTTCCCCTTGAGATCTTCGTTCATGCTTTTTTCGACACCAGCAAGCCCGGTGTCGTCACCAACGTAATACCGATAAACCCCCTTCTCATCATCTGGGATCACGTCCTCAGCTTCACGCACGTAACCGAGAATATGGCAGGCGAGCGATTCGAAGGGATATTCCCTCACAGGTCGCACAGACACATGCACACCGGGAAGCCCAAGATTATGCTCAGCAAACGTTGCGAATTCTTTGAAGGTAAGGTCCTGCCGGTAGCGAAAAGGTATTACATCCTTCTTACTGCGGTAATGCACCCGCAGCTGCGTTGCGTTAAAGTCGACCGCGAGCCCCTTTTCCTTAAGCGGCTTGAGAACCACTTCTTTGACAATGGTGACAATGTCAGATTCTTCCTTGGTGCGGCCCTTGTAGGTGTATTGAAACTTGGGCACCTTCTTGTAGCTCCGCTTGTACTCCGTTTCAATATCTGCCAAATTCAATGACACCTCAAAAGTAGCCCGATTCGTGGCAAGGGTAATTCCGTTACGATCCTTGATCTCCCCCCTCACCCCCGGCACTCTCTGGGTAACGATGGATGTCCCTGGCACCAATGCGGTGAACTCATGGTGTCGCTTCACCTGTAAGACCCAGAGGCGCATACATAGCGCAGCAAATCCGCAGATCATTAGTAATGTGATCACGTAAAGCCTGAGACTGTAGCGAGTTACCATAAAGACGTAGTTCAGTAGCGGCGCGTTAACCCTTCAAATCGAATTTGATAATTTGCAGCCTGAGATAGCCGGTAAAGCAGAAAAAACATGAGTGGAGAAATGATCATGCTAAGCAGCGAACTCGCCAGCATGTAGTACCAGATCGTCACCGGGAACGCGAAGTCACCGCTGCGGAATTCCATCACCAGATAGGACAACAGTAGTAATAAAAATGTGGCGATTCCTGTCATTAACACGGGTAATTCCCAGCGTCCCCGCCGAAACAATGGGCGGATCCCCTGCATGAGCGAGCCCAGCAAACCGTAGAGAAAAATTGAGTAACCAAATGAAAGGTGACTGCTGGTTCCTGACAGACTCTGCGCCCCATGCACCAGGTTTCCTGAAGCGAGGCTTTCCGCCAGATGCTGCACCGGAATTTCCGCAATCACGTGCCGGGCATCCGTAACGAACCCGACGAAAAACGCCAGCAGAAGCATCACCGGATAGGGCACGGTGATGGCGCCGGAAAAGAACACGACGGGAACCAGACAGAGCACCGCATCGTAGGCCCAGGGAATCGACGGCACGATCTCCTGAATCAGGAATGCCAGCGCTGTGAGGCCGAAAACGAGAACACTGAAAAGAGCCCCCCCCATAAGTCAACGCCCCTCCTCGGGCATCGGCACTGGGGAATCATTGGGCCCCTGCACTTTAGATTCATCAATATCACCAGGCTCCTGCCTTTCCATTACAAAGACAAACTTTAAGCTGGAAAAATCGACTGATGGGATCACCGTCGCTCTGCTCCACCCATCGGTCAGCACATTGAAATCCATCACTTCACCGATAGGAATTCCCCGGGGGAAGATACCGCCTTCACCGGAGGTAAACACCTTTGCGCCAGGCAGAATGCGCGCATACTTTGAGAGAAACATTAAATTCAACAGGGGTTCACCACTGGGTGTCCCTCGGATTCCTTTGATAATGCCGCGCTCATTCGTTCCTTCGACCCTCGCAGCTACCTGACATTGCTCATCTGTCAGCAACAGCACTGTGGCCTCTGACATTCCCACCACATTCGTTTTCCCGATCAACCCACGATCATTGAGCACAGGGCTCTCTACCGCAATTCCGCTGTGCGAGCCCTTGTTGATCGTTAGTTTTGGCGAGAAAAGAGAAGGGTCGCGGCCGATGACCCTGGAAGAAATCAGGGACAGGTGAAACTCTTCCTTCAACTCCAGCAGACGTGTCACTTCGTTCCATTCCTCACGCAGCTTCACCAGCTCGTCCCGATAAATTCGCAGCTCAGAAACTTCACGGCGCAGTGCTTCATTCTCATTAAGGAGTTGGCGCGGATCCATTGGCGTCTTATCGCCAATTTTCTGTGCCGACTCCGCAATATCTGTGCCCGCTCTTTGGAAGGGTGAAAATACGGACAATACCTTTTTCTGGATACCCTGAGTCGTTTCTCCGTCCAGACTGAAGACCCAGGCAAGAAGACCACCAAACAGGATCAATGCTATGACGTTACCCCTGCTCATGCATCCATACTTGTTACCTTACGCAGAAATGACAGCTCATTCAGCACTTTCCCTGCACCTTCCGCCACGGCACTCAGTGGATCTTCTGCCACATGCACAGGCAGCCCTGTTTCATCAGAGAGAAGCTTGTCCAGCCCCCTCAGCAGCGCTCCCCCCCCTGCCAGCATCAACCCGCGATCAACTAGATCAGCGGACAATTCCGGAGGACAACGCTCAAGCGTGACCCGCACCGAGTCGACTATGGTATTCAGTGGTTCCAGCAGCGCTTCCCGGATCTCTTCCGACGAAATGACAATCGTCTTCGGGAGGCCAGCGATCATATCGCGCCCCTTCACGTCCATGGTGTTCTCTTTCTCCAGCTTATAGGCAGAACCCAGACGAATCTTGATATCTTCCGCGGTGCGTTCTCCGATCATCAGATTATAGGCCCGCTTCATGTATTGCACGATGGCCTCATCAAGCTCATCTCCTGCAACCCTGACACTGCGGCTATAAACGATTCCGGACAGTGAAATAAGCGCAACTTCCGTCGTGCCGCCGCCGATATCTACAATCATATTGCCCGACGCATCCTGCACTGGCATCCCAACTCCGATCGCCGCAGCCATGGGCTCTTCGATGAGATAGACTTCGCGCGCCCCTGCCTGGGAAGCAGAATCTTTGACTGCACGTTTCTCCACTTCAGTAATACCGGAGGGAACCGCTATCACCACCCGCGGGCGCACCATTCCTCTGCGGTTGTGAACCTTCTGAATGAAGTGGCGGAGCATCGCTTCCGTCACCTCAAAGTCAGCGATAACGCCATCCTTGAGCGGACGAATGGCAACAATATTCCCCGGGGTACGACCAAGCATACGTTTAGCGTCGTCGCCCACAGCAAGCACTTCTCGAGTGCCCGCTTTAACAGCTACCACGGACGGTTCCCGCAGCACAATGCCGTGTTCCTTTACATAAATGAGAGTATTTGCAGTGCCGAGGTCGATGCCAATGTCATTAGAAAATAGACCAAAAAGTTTACCGAACATTAGAAGATAGTGGACGAAGCTTCAAAGTTCCGCGTTGCTGAGATCGGAGTCCGTTCCGCAAACCGGCGACATCCCTATTCCCCTTGCTACACAGGCGACAAAGGCTCAGGCAACCGTGAAAATTGTTTTATATTATGAATATTCTACATTAACAGACCATTTGCCCTTTGGGTCAAGGGAAAGATGCTTCCGAGAATGCCGCATAAGCTCGCTGCAAATCTGCCAGAAATCGAACTAATTCAGGAAATGCCGTAAAAACTTTTGAGGTAGTCGGCGATTGCCTCCTGCCATGTTCGAATGGAGCAACCGATCGACTTCGCAAGCTTACCGGTCGACATATTAGTATGAATCGGACGCTCGGCGGCGAAAACTTCCATATCGGCGAGCCGCTGGCACTCAACTTGAGTCGCGTTTAATGGGATCCCCAATCGAATGGCGCAGTGCAGGGCCTCCTGCGCAAACTCCTGCCAAGAACATCCCCCGCGGTTAGATGCATTGAAGACTCCACCCTCCGGGCAGCGCTCGATGAGTGGTTCCAACCAGCCCGCAAAATCATTACTGTAGGTCGGCGAGGCAAATTTGTCGGCTATCGCTTCCACCGTGTCATTCTCGGTCGCGCGCTCAAGCAGGAAATCGACAAAGCTGGGCCGGTCAGGTCCAAACACCCAGGCAGTCCGCAGAATAAAGGCCGTTGGCAACGTAGCTTGCACCGCCCGTTCCCCTTCCAATTTCGACTTCGCATAGATTCCCAGCGGATTCAGCGCAGCCATCTCATCCTTCTCCCCTGGCATAGAGCCATCGTAAACATAATCCGTGCTGACGTGAACAATACGTGCTCCCTTGCTGGCACAAATAGCGGCCAACCTCTCCGGGCCATCGGTGTTCGCAGCAAATGCCTCGGATTCGTGGTGCTCACAGTAGTCGACACTCGTCAGCGCCGCAGTATTAATCAAGAGATCAAACTCGATCGGTAGCAATCGGTCATCGATGATCTCAGGTCGAGACAAGTCCAGCGCCTTCCGATCGAAGGCCACAACGCGGTGATTCGAGCGGAAGTATCTCACAATCGCGCCACCCAGGCGACCACCGCTGCCAACAACGACGACTCTCACAGACGTCTACTATAGGAGGGAATTTTCGCGTTTGAAACTGGAATCTTTCTCAACCACCCTGCCACGTGTCCGATTCGACCATCACATACGCCTGCCAGCGCTGCGCACGCTGCTGTAAATGGCCCGGAGAAGTGAAAGTCACTGCGGCTGAAATTGATGCGATCGCCGAATTCCTGCAAATGCCAACAGCAGATTTTCTCGAACACCACACGCGACTGCGTGACAATCGACAAGGACTCACCCTACTGGAAAAACCGAACGGCGAGTGCGCATTTCTCGCAGGAAACGACTGCCGACTTCAGGCCGTCAAGCCGCAGCAATGCCGCGATTTCCCTAACCATTGGCGATTTCCCGGATGGCGCCAAGTCTGCGAAGCGATTCCCATCGACTCGTCAGTCTGAATCCGACCAGCGAAAGAGCCAAAAAACATCGAGATCAGCCAAAGAAAGGTACTTGCAACAGCCGAAAAGTGCGTCTACAACTCGTCAATGCTTGTCTCACGACAGCTTACTTCAATGCTCGGGTGGCGGAATTGGTATACGCGCAAGATTAAGGATCTTGTGGCTTCACGGCCTTGGGGGTTCGAGTCCCCCCTCGAGCACTATTATTATCAACGGGTTATGCAGATTTCTCAGCAAAGTTGCAAGGTTTTAACCCACTTCCGGGAAAGATGCTGAACCAATCCTGAGCCTCTTGCGGATAGAGTTGCTCCTCGTAAGATGCTTCGATCTCATCGACAGAGTTACCTGACCACATGGCGACCTCAGGCTTGCTCTTGCCTAGCGAAACTAATGCAGCGATGCACGTATGACGATGAGCGTTGCGCTTGTGATCGAGACCAGCACGTCTTGACTGGGTTTTGATTAGGTCAGCCAGGTAATCACCATTGCTGGTAGGACTGATAGCTCCATCACCACGACAGGCACCGAGCCAACGTATCAAATTTTCGGGCATTGGATAGAGTCGCCGCTTCCGGGTCTTCCTATTGGACGACAGAGGCACCTCGAGAAATCCTGTCTCGAATCTAACGTTGCTCCAATCAAGGCGGGAAATCTCATACGTGCGGCAGCATCCAAATGCAGCAAGAGCGATGACTGGAACCATGCGTGGCTCAACTGTGGCGAATATCTGCCGCAACTCTTCTGCCGTCCACATTACCAGTGGTCCTCTGTCGGGCTTCATGCGCTTCCGGTTAAGCTTCTTGGATGCAGTTATCACGTTGCGCGATGCGATCCCCTCCCCTACGCACCATTCAAAAAACGTCGCGAGATTATTCCGCATGTTGAAGACCGTGCGCGGAGCTTTGTCCTTTCCCCAGTGTTGAAGAAATCCAATCACCTGACCCTCATCGATGGCATCGACTAGCACGTCAGGCGCAAGCTCAGCGAACTTTGAAGCCTTTTTATAGTCACGTAGACGATAGACAGAGACCTTCCCGATACCACTGGTCTTGTCGTCAATAAAACGGGCGTAGGCATCAGCGAGCGATACGCCAGCGATAGCAAAGGACGCCTTTCGTTGCTTCCATTCTCGAACGATCTGGACAAGAGGAACATCGATTCCTTCCAATTCTTTCGTGACCTGCTTCCACGTGTGGGCGTCCGGGCCATCGAGAAGTAGGAGACCGTCACGCACTTGCCCAGCTAGTGCTTTGGCAAACTTTCTGCACGCTGCCAACGTCGGAAAGTATCTCTGGTTCCGCTTGCCTACGGGGTAAGTCCACCGCAGTCGCCACCGTTCCCCGTATGGTGACGCGTTGAACGCGATGCCATGGATGCTGAATCGCTCAGTCTTCATCTGTCCGAATGCCTCAGGTTTGTGACGGACTTCACCGCCAAGTAGACCATCACCGCTGCTCGAGGTTTCCCTAGTAATGATTGCCACTCCTGCTCCATCTCATTCAGGAGATCGGCGAACTTTTCAAAATCGACGGATGTTCGGTCGTTCCAGAACTCGTAAGACGCTTCGCTGTATTCGCGACCTGACCATATCTCCTCAGGAAAGCGACCGTCAATCAGACTGATAGGATTAACGCCCGTCACGAGCATGATTTTCTCTGCGGAATCCAATGAGAGTTTGCGAGTCCCAGCCTCAATCATAGTGACAGTCTGAGCTCCGAGACCCACCAGCTCGGCAAATTCGGGCTGTGTCAGCTTCAACTCATCTCGGAGAATCTTTAGGCAGAAGTGCTTTTGCTTTTTATGGTCTTTCGTGGCCATCAGGCTGACATTGTGCCGAAAACTATGCAATGTCAATTTTTTATGTTGCGCTCCGTGGCTCTTTATGGTTATACGTTGTATATTAAAAATGACAATGACTACCAATACCGAACCAAAAACTGATCCTCAGGAATGGCTTGATGGAAAACAAGCCGGTCGTCACATCGGCGTTTCAGAAAGCCGCTGGCAGCGCATTAAGCACTTGTTCCCAGCCTCCCGACTGACGGGCAAGCCACGATACAGCCGCAGTATGCTCGACGAGGTCATGAAGGGCGCAATCGCCGAATAACATTCCCACCACCACCCCCCCGGCACAAAAATGCCCAGGGATAAGAGCAGGCAAGCTCCCCTGGGCGTCGCAAACACGACATGAAGAAACTACCATCATACACTAAACTCTTCAACACCTTTGAGCGATACTCAGAAGAAGAGATCCAGCGAATCAGCACCGCGATCTCGATTATTGACGAGGCAAGCAAACGAGGTCTTGAGCTGAAAAGAGCAGGCCGAGAATGGCGAACACTCTGTTGCTTCCACGAAGAGAGGACTCCCTCTCTACGCTTCAACCCTGAGAAGAATTCCTTTTACTGCCACGGCTGCAATGCGGGCGGTGGAGTGATTAAATTCGTCCAGGATTACGATGAGGTTACATTTCCGAAAGCGATGGAACGCCTTGGAGGGCGACTTCCCAACGATGACGGGCGCACATCATCTCGCGATGACGGGCAACGTCAAAAGAAGTGCATCAAGCTTCACGATGAGAAGCCTCTGCCTCCAAACTTCTGGAGTATCGAAAGGAGCGCCCGCATTGCCATCTACAACAGCGATGATCTCAAACACCGAATCGCCAAACAATTCGGAATCAGTGACCGCGCGGTTGAATCACTGACATTCACCCAGGGGGCATCGATCGGGTTCCGCTCTGATCCGACATACGAAAAGGACGGCATTCGCAAACCATGCTTACCTGATCGCCTCTGTTACACATACGAGCACGGGATTAAGATCCGCTCCCCATTCGGGCCGAATGCCAAATGCAGATTCCTGTGGGAGCATGGACGGGCCGCGCTGCCGTGGAGATCATTCGTGCTGGAGAAACCGTGGGCAAATACTGTTCACGTCGCCGAGGGAGAGACGGATTGCTTAACGCTGATCAACGCAGGCTTTGAGTCGCTTTCCAATCGGTCGGTGGTAGTTGCATCTCCTGGGACTGGTTTCCGCTCTGAATGGTCTGGTCTGTTCAGAGGTAAGACGATCGTCCTTTGGTTTGACGACGATGGCGAAGGTCAAGCCGGGGACGTGGCAATTGATCGGGCGGTGAAGATTCTGAAGCCCGTTGCTCGCGAGATCATTATCCGCAATTTCCCTACGGGGAAGGAGGTGGCAGCGTGAGCGCATCAACCAAGAAACGTAAGATCGACGTCCGCAGTTTTGTCAACGAAGGCGGTGATTTGAAAGCGGCGATGAAAACAGGGACGCACATCAAAGGAGACTATCAAGATGA
>JBNMNB010000237.1:0-11699 GCA_051270635.1 Verrucomicrobiales bacterium
CCGCGCATACCGCTCTATCGGAATTGAAGATTCGACCGGATTTAATGGAATCCAATATGATTTTGATTCGGTTGAGGGTACCGATTTGCCGTTTTTTGGAGTCACCGAGAAATTTGCCGTGCGCTTCGAGCGTCCGATCTTTGCCACAGTCGAGAGCACGTTCACGCATCCTGACGGCTCGAGCCATCTCGTTGCGTTAGGAAAGTTGCAGCCGTATGCCGGGCGTTTTGATGTGCCCTACGGATCTGTGCAAACTTTTCAGGCACCGGAATTCGTCTATCTGAACAGAAATTTGGAAGAACTGGATCAAATCGGACAGACGGACGAATCGGATCCGGATAGAATCGCCTGGTATCGCGCACGCAATCTGGGTTATGCGATCAACGGCGAAGTTGTGCAGGGTGTGGAGCGGTACTTTCAGCGCACATTGACAGATGACCTCGAGGTTGTGTGGAGGTGGGAACTGGAATGCGCGGTGTTTGTCGAATCGGCGACCGGCCAGGGTGGGTTCGGCAATCCGTCTCCCGGGGTTGGGCGATCCTGGTATAAACTCGGGGAACAATTCACTGCAGCGATGGACAGCGCCGTCGAAGGTGGTGATTCGGGCGTTCGGGTTGGGACAATAGGCTACCGGATCTACGAGATAGACTGGATGCCGGGAGACCCCGAGCCGGCGTTGGTTCCGAGAGACGATAGCTCTTCCCGCATAGAGACGAATCCGTTCAGCGTCACGGATGCCCGCCGGGTGAAGTGGGAGTGGACGGGACAGGTGCTTTATAAATTCAGCGCGTCAGGTGGAGAGCCCGGACAGGCGGGCACACAGTTCGATGGCCAGGCCTTTGTTCGCTACTACAATCAGGCGGGGAACAGCGTCGAAAAAACAGCTTACAACTCTGGATCCAACACCGAACTCTGGGTTCCAATAGACAGAAAAGTCGACGTGGGCAGCTTTTATAGGACGTTCGATGATTGCTTCACTCTGACAGATTCTGTTGCAGCCTTGGGAGGGGATCTCGCGAGTCTGGGCTCCGATATTTCAGAGTTCGATGATTCCACGTCGATCGCTGACAACGAGGCACCGCCGAATAGCGGACGGGTTTCGCGCGTATTCACGGTGACAGAAGCTGATAAGCCGACGGAAGTGAACTGGGTTTATCGTCCGACCGTTTACCGCGCCGAAGTGGCGCTCGGGCAGGCGCTCAATCCGAATGCGCTTGTGCCTCCATTGTGCGAAGGCGGAGTTCTTAGTGATGCCGGGCCGGATGATGGTTTTCTGCTGCCTGTCGGATCGCTTCCAACTGGCACGAAGAACGGCAAGCCGTGGCGCTGGGATCAGTTCGCCAAGAAAGTCTACCCTGTGCAACCGGGCAGTAACCGTATCCAATGGCAGGACAAGAATGATCCGTCAAAAGCGTATGTCATCGAACTCGTCAGCGGCTATCCGGGCACCACAGTGCCGCTTGTTTCGGAGCGTGAAAATGCGAATGGATCACGGCAAGGAACGAAGCCCGCTTATGATCTTGACACCGTTCTTGCCGCGACCAGTGCGACAGAATATCCCGCTGCGCCGAATGCGCACTATCGTCATTTGTATGATCCCGTCGCCGGTCGACGGCCTCCGACTAAACTGGATCTCAGCAACACGGACGAGTGGGCGTTTCAGGAGATGACCTACACGGATTTGAGCACCAAAGCTCAGGTCAACGCGAATGAGCCGGGTGTTCTGTTTTCGACGAAAGGCGCTGGTAAAAGCGTGGTTCTCTACAGCTATCGTCCGGATGACGGGCAAGCAGCGAGCGGGGATCTGGCTGAGGAAAGTCTCGCGGTAAGAGTGGTGGAGTCGTCCATAGTGAATCCGAAACTTCCCGACAACAATGAACTCGTCCTTGGACGACGCGGGCTGGAACTGGGCGGCGATGCCATTGGTGTCGTGCAGCGGGGAGAAAACTCTGTCACTGCGGTGAATCCCGGCACTAACTTTGTGGTCGATTTTTGGCTGAATGCGAAAGGTCTGCGAGCAGACGATGAACCTGTGCAGATTCTTACCACGGATGGCGGAAAGCTGGACGTGACGCTCAACGCTGCGTCCTCGACGATCACAACCAGCTATCGTGGAATACCTGTCACGCATCCGTTTTCGACGGCTGGCGCGACGTGGCGTCACCATGTCATTCATGCCTACACGTCCTTTTTCTTCGGCATCGAAGTGACGGTGCTCGATTTCTACGTGGACGGTGTCCGGGAGGAACAGGGGATGGTGACTGCGGCGCTCTTGTTGAGTGGCCCTGCCAGTTCGACCGTCAGCAGCGGTGTGACCAGCGCGTCTCTGCGACTGGGTGCCGGAGCTGATCCTAACAGCCAGCTAACGCTCGATAGATTGCGCCTCTACAAACTTCCCTCCAACGATAGTGCCGGACTCACGGGCGGTGAGCTTTTGGTGCTGCGGACAGGCACCGAGCCGCTCCTGCGCTCGACAACGGCACTGCTCGACTATGACTTCGAAGGCGAGCCAGCGGACGGCTCGTTCGCCAATGCCGGATCAGCAACGGATGCAGGAATTGGCCCTGTGGCAGCGGACGCGAGTGGCGTCTACGCGGGTGTTTGGGCGCGTGCGGATGTGCAGGAAGTTGCGACACGATTGGACAGCACGCTGGATAGTGCTGGATTCGGCGGCAGCGGTTTTATTCTCAATGAGCTGTCGAACTACAATGCCGACATCTATGATCGCGCGGCGGAAGTCGGCACTTGGGGGGCAGTCTTCCCAGTCAACCACGGTCAGCTTTATATCGAGCCTAACAAACGTCTCGAAATCGCCTACTACGAGAACCGCTATTTGGTCGATACGGAACTTCACCCGAACGTCGCCTGGCCGTATATCGCGGCTGCGTATGATAAGGTTGTTTATCCCGCCTTTGGCCCACACAAGGACAAGGCGATATACATTGCCAGCCGAATCGGCTCCGAGGGCGTGGATGTCAACGGTCGCCCGCAGCAGGTCTATAACCTTGCCGATTTCTCGGATCTAACAATCTACAATCAGCCGACGATCACTCTGCCGGGTTTCAACCCGAATGAGGAACACGCGCTGGCCACCGCCTCCGGGCGGGCTGGTGTGAAGGTGAAAACTTTAGGTGAAGGTATTTCCAACAATCCGCCACTGGCGGCGTTCGCTTTGCAGGCTGAAAACAACGCGGGAACCCCGTTTACATCGGAACCATGGGTGCTGGTGCAGGTCAACAATCTCACGACAGGCGAGCCGGAAATGGCAGCCTATCAGGTATTCAAAACGCGCAGCGGAACTGTCGACTTCCCGCGTCCCGGGGATTCCACGGTGAACGGTCTCGATGGTCTAGCCTACGAGGCAGCCGCGGCTCTGGATGACCGCTTCCTGACGATCGATGCCAGTGGAACTTACGACTTCAAATACGAGTTCGATTATCCGGTCTTTGCTGGAGATCTGCTGATCCCTCCGTATCCGCTGAATGTGGTGATTGGCAATGTAACGATGCAGGATGATCGCGGCGGCAATTTGAAAAAGGACGACGGAGTCACTCAGCGCACGCTCTGGCGTGATGTAAACGGTCGCGCCTGGGTCGTGTCCGGAGGTGGGCGTTTCTTCCACCAGTTCTTTTATCCCTTCCGCAGTGATCTCTTTTTTAAATCGATGGCGGTGGAGCCCGGTCAGCCGATTCCGTGGTTGCCGGAAAACGGAAGCTTTTTCGGGTCGGATTTGGAACCCGTAAAAGTGAAATACAGCTCCGGCTGGCGCTCTGACTATCCGAAACTCAAACGCGGCGAGACGCTGACTTATCAGGGCGGCGAGTACTTTGCCGAAACTCCCGGGGCAAATGGACTGCCAGCCGTCGTCGCCATGGCTGGTGCCAAAGTCATCTACGACGAGGCGACGCCAACGATGAGAATCGATGATACCAATGCCAACAGCTATTCTGCAAGGATCATGCGCCCGCTTGACCGCCGCGAGATTCTGTTCACGACGGCGCAGATGCAGTCTGCCGGATTCGAGCCCAGCAAAGTGGACGACATTTTCGTCGTCGCGGAGCGCTGGTATTTTAAGGCCCTGCCAGGATCTCTTCAGCGCCGCTTCTACTTTGATTCGCTTGCGGAGAAGCTGGTCTTCCGCGGTTACCTGAATAACAAGGATAGCGGCGATCCCGATCTCACCGCCGGCCCGGATCCACTGAACATCCTTGAGCCGAATTTCATGACCGCGAGCGAGCGGGAGACTCTGAAAGACCTCTCTGGAGATGCGTTTTGGATGACGGAAATCAATCTCTTGTTCAACCAGTCACAGAATCCGACCGATGCGGATTTGAGCGGTATCACCCAACCGGCACTCTTCAATGAGTTTGCAAAAATCCAGGAAATTCAAGATCCGGAGACTCTGCCTGCTGAAACGGGCGCGGAGGATCTGGCGGAGGCGAAAGCTGAGTGGAAGCGTCACGAAGAAGTGTTCACCGAATGGACAGGCAGTTTGACGAAGACTGCTTTTGACCCTGCAAGTGTGAAGTATGTCAATCTCGACAGCTTCGGAGTCGGCTCCGCTCTCGTGCCCAGCCCGCAACTGCTCACGTCGCCGCTAACGAAGCCGCTGTATGTTACGATCGCCGAGAACGACAGCGCGGACTTGGATGGTGCAGCGGTTAGTCTCCACATCATCGAAATCCTGCCCGACCGCTATCGCGGCGCGATCAAAGTGATCGAGGGTGCCGATGCCTTTAGCGAAAAAATAACGTTGCAACACAACGGCGAGTTCGGAGCCAATACAGACGATATTTACTACGAGTGGTGGATTCGCTATGCGATCAGTCTGGACACCGTGGAGGATGAGATTCTCGAAAACGGCACACTTAAGGATGTCGATGCGCAGGGGAGAACACTCTGGCAACAGTATATTCCGAAGGATCGTGAACTGTTGAGTGGCGATACGGCAAAACATGTCGGACTGCACACTATCGTCTTTGAAGGGCGTCCGGATGTCACTCTGGCGGACAAACTGGTGTTGATGCGCTATCGGCATAAAGACGAATCCAGTTGGAATTTGGTTCCATTAAACGAGCCTGTCGCTACCTCCGTCTGGCAGTCAGGCGCACCAGCGCCGTTCCAGTGGGCGGGCGCAGCCAATTCTCCACAGCTGAAAGCCAATGGCGACAAGCGTTACATCCCGCAACTGGTCATGGGCTGGGTCAAGCGTGTGCTCGATCGCATCAATCCCTACGAAGCTCGCTACACCGACTTTTTCGGCAACGAAAGTCCGGCGACTTATAGCAGCCAGATCCAGATCGCCGGTGGGCCTTTCGCCGGCAAAGTCGCGCTGAACTCGGACAAGAACGTCATCGAGAACACGGGCCTCATCGAGCTCTATCACACCATTTTGCAAAGGGCGCGTGAGCTTTCCATCGACAACTCGTCCAATCCGGTTGCAAGCGATGGCATCAATCAAGCGCTGCTTTTGGCCGCAACTCGACTGTCCGTGCTCTATGAATTGCTCGCCCGCGAGGCCTACAGCGATGCGCAGGATTCGACCATCGCTGTGACCGATGCCAGTGGGCTGGCCAGCGTCGCCTCGTTTACGCATGCCTTCCAGAACTTTGAGCCGGATCTGCTGCACGAGGAACTGGCGCTGCTGCGCGGCACCGACTTTGGCAAGAGCTATCCGGTCTACAACCGCCTGTTCTGGAACTACGCCAAAGGTCTGGGTGAAGCGGCCTACAACGTCAACTACAACATCTACGACGAGAACACCGATGGCTTCATCAATGAGGACGACGCGCGTGCGCTCTACCCGCAGGGCCACGGTGATGCTTGGGGGCACTTTGTCTCCGCCATCGACATGCACTATGAGTTGCTCAACAGCGCGAACTTTAGCTGGAAGACGCGGGCGGAACTCTATTCGCTGATGCAAAACGTTCTTGAGGTGGATTTCCTCGACGAGAAGACATTTGCCAAACTCGCTGCCGGAAAGGCACGCACAGGACGTGACACCGTTCGCGCCACTTACCGCCAGCAGTACACGCAGGAGCCCGATGGCCAGTGGCAGGGCTACACCGATGTCGATCCAGACCGTGGCTGGGGCGTTTCTGAGTGGGCGCATCGATCCGGTCAGGGTGCCTACTTCGACTGGGCTGTGGCTAACACATTGCTTCCGGCAGAGTCGGATGGAGAGAATCTAGACCGCATCGAGCGATCCGGCACAGAAAGCGAGATTGGTGAAATCGCGGGCGGTCTCTACGAAATTCAGATCGCCATCGATGAAGCCAACGGCGGAGTGAATCCCTTGGGATTCGATGCTGATGCGATGACCTTTGATATCGACCCCGCAGTGTATGACGGAACAGAGATTGAGCGTAAGACGCACTTCGAACAAATCTACGCGCGCGCTGTGGTCGCCGGAACGAATGCCATGGCGACGCTGGATTTCGCTGCGAATGCGGGCAATAAACTCCAGCGTATTGCTGACGATACCGACTCCCTGATCATCGAGGCGCTGCGCCAGGATCTAGATTACCGCAATCGTCTGATCGAAATTTTTGGCCGCCCGTATGATGGCACCATCGGATTCGGTAAGGCGTTTCCGGAAGGTTATGAAGGCCCTGACACATTGCTCTTCGCTTATCTCGACCGAACGAGTATCAGCGACATTGTCCCACAGTTGGACGGCGCCGATGACACCTCAACCGCGAATTTCAACAACATCTATGTGGCGGAAACGCTGGGTGCGATGGACAATTCGGTCATGGTTGGCCTCTACAACGACGTCTGGGGCGGTGGCGGAACGGCCAATCTCAAGGCTGCCTTCGAGACGCTGATCGGTAAAAATGACTACGAACTGGAGGCCGAGGTCGCGGATTTGAGTCTGCCCTACAACACCGCATCGAAATATGGATTCGTCGCAGATGAAACCTGGGGGCAGCGCACCAGCTATGGCAAAGTGCAGCGCGCTCTCGAGGACATGCTTCTCGATGAGATCGTCCTCGATCAGGCGGTGATCGATTACATTGGCTTCCTCCAGGACTGGGAAGTGAAGACCCGCCGACTCGTCAGCGAGCTGGATCTCTTTGATGAAAAGGAGAGCACGCGTGACGAAATTGACGCGATTCGCAAGTCGGTGAATGGAACACTTGTGGCCATCAAAACCGCGATCGGAGTCGCCGACCTCGTGCAGGATGTCACGGGTGATGTCTTTTCTGCCCTTCAGGAAAGCCTGCCGAAGATTGTCGGATTTTCGAATGATGTTAGTTCCGGAATTCGAGGTGGTATCATTTCCGGAAAGCTCGCTGCCCAGCAGCCGGTCGCCATTGCTCAGAAAGCGTCCGAGATCGCCGCATTGATCGCCGAATTAGTCCGTGACGAATCGATCGCCGGGCTCGAGCGCGACCTGGTTCGTCTGGAGCAGATCTCCGAACTGGAGGGACTCGTCGAGTCACTCGTGAACCTCTCCGGAAGCGACCAGCCGAAGCGCGACACCATCGGCATCGCGATTCAGCAGCTAGAAATCCACCACCAGGAGTACTTCACCGCGCAGTCGGAAGGATTCCGTATTCTCAGAGAGCGCGAGGCATTTAACAAAATCCTCGCCGCGAAAGTTCAGAAGAACCGATACAACGACATGATCTTCCGTCTTTCGCGCAATGAGGCGATGTCGAAGTATCAGAGCACTTTCAACAATGCCGCCCGCTACGCCTGGCTTGCCGCGCGCGCTTACGACTTTGAAACCAGTCTCGATGTCGGCGATCCTGCCGCTCCGGGAGCGCTGCTCGATCAGATCGTCAAAGAGCGTCAGCTCGGCCTCTGGGCTGGTGACCAACCACAGGCGGGCCAGGGGGGATTGGCCGAAATCCTGAACCTCCTCAACGGAAACTTCCAAGTGCTAAAGGGACAGCTGGGCCTAAACAGTCCGCAGTCGGAAACAGAGAAAATCTCGCTGCGCACCGAGCTGTTCCGAATTGGGGGCACCAACGACAATCGCTGGGAAGACGCGCTCAAGACACGCATCGTCGACGATTTGACAAAGCTACCGGAATTCGTCCGCTACTGCCGACCGTTTTCGACACAGGAAGAGGGCGTGCAGCCGGGAATCGTGATTCGCTTTAGCACCGAGATTAACAATGGCGTCAACCTTTTTGGTCAGCCACTGATGGCCGGCGATCACTCCTACAGTACCGCTAACTTTGCCACAAAGGTGCGCAGCTTCGGCGTCTGGTTGGAGAATTACAATGCCGCTGGCCTGTCGACATCCCCACGCGCCTACCTGGTGCCGATCGGCAACGATTACCTGAGGCTGTCCTCAGCCGAAGAGGCGAGCGTTCGCGTCTGGGGCGTGCAAGAGCAGCGCATCCCAACACCATTCACGATCAATCAGAGTGACATCCGATCGCCCGGCTTCATCCCGACCCTGAACGGTATCGACGGAGGCTTCAGTGATCTGCGCCGCCACGGTGATTTCCGAATGTATCACGACGAGGGCGGCCCTGTGAATGAGAGCGATCTGGTGTTCGACTCGCGACTCATCGGTCGTTCGGTCTGGAACTCCGAATGGATGCTCATTATTCCGGGCGCCGGATTGCACACGGATCCGCAGACCGGACTCGAACAGCTGTCCGAAAACATTTCGGACATCAAACTCCACTTCAAGACATACTCCCACCAGGGTCAGTAATATGAAATCCATCGCTACCTATTTTCTCCTCGGCCTGCTAGCGGCCAATTCCTACGCGGAAGGCTTCACTGACTCCGACGTCACCTTCTATGGTGAAGTTCGGCAGGTCGGCGGGGCGCAGACCTCGTTACTCCAAGCAGGGCTCTTGGAGATCACCTTTGCCAATCAGAACGACCTTGCCAACACGGTCGTCCTGAAGACCTCACTCAGGCCGACAGGTGCTGCTGGCAACAAGCCGTATTCCTACGCGCTGGGCGTGCCGCTCAAGTTCCTCCCGGATGCCAACCAGAAGACGGACTACCTCGCAATCTCATCCCAGGAGGTAGACTTCCGTATTCAGAACATCACCATCGACGGGCGCACGGCGACTTTGCCAGACGGCAGTAGCGAATTCTACGGCCTGAGCTTTGCCAGCCGCAGCAACCAGTACCGGCTCGACCTGATCGTCGCTGGCGATAGTACCGACGCGGATCGCGATGGGCTGCCGGACTGGTGGGAGACCCAAAACGGGCTCGACCCGAACCTAGGCAGCGATGCCGCGGACGATCTCGATAGCGACGGTTGGAGCAACCTCGAAGAATTCAGGCGTGGTAGCAACCCCGCCCTGAGTAACACCGCTCCGCAGCTCGCTACGGCGGAGATCTTCGTGCCGGAGTCGGGCGAGGCTGGTATGCTGCTGCAGATACTCGACTCGAACTCGACGCCGTCGGAGATTAATCTGGTTCTCAGCAACCCAGGAACTGGTTTTGAGATCAAAGTCGGTGGCGAATTGCTCGATGCCCAGCCCATCACCCTAGCTGATCTCCAGTCCGGGCGTGTCACCATCGCGAACACCGAACGCAGCCAGCGCTTGCTCGCACTGCCGATCAGCTGGAACGACGGTGGCGATTCGGTCTCCGCCGAATTGGCGGTGCGCGTCGCCTCACCGAGCAGCGAAGATGGGAGCGAGAGTTCGCTGTGGCTCGACGGTCACGATTTGTCCGCCTCAGGCTCGCAAGTCAGCACCTGGAGCGATCGTTCCGGCAACGCCCGCCACGCAATGCAACCGCTGGCCGATCACCAACCGGTCGCGGCGGCCGATGGTGGGATTGATTTTTCTGCATCTGCTAGCGCGCATCTGTTCTTCCAAGACGGCGCACTACCAGCCGGCGACCACACGGTGCTCACAGCTTACCGAGCGCCTGATTCGTCCGCAGGGGATCAGAGCATCTTTGCGAGCAATCGCGGATTCCTCCAAATTACCGCCACCGGCAAGGCGACCGCCTATCCCGGATCTCCAGCCTACCAGATGGACGGCGTGGCCGTGGGTGGATTCGAGAACAGTTCCGGGGAGAACTCGGTCTCGATCTTCCGCCGCGAGGCGGATTTGATGCAAAACATTTTCGGCATTTCCTACGATGGTGAAAACCTCGCGCCTGTTGCGATCGCTCCCGTCCTGCCAACCCTCGGCGCACGTCGTCCGGCAGGCCCTGATGCTATTGATCAGGGATTTGCGGGCCAGCTGCACGAGCTGCTGGTGTTCCCGACCGCACTGCCAGAGCAGAAGCTGCGCGACGTGCACGACTACCTGCAATCGAAATGGTCCGGCGCGGTCATCTGGGATCTGAGCACCGAATTACACGCGATCGAACTCACCGCCAGCGGTATCATCCGCGGTGGCCACGGCGACGACGTGCTCGGCGGTGGCAGCGGCGACGACACCATCTCGGGTGGCCCAGGATCCGACACGTTGAGCGGAGGTTTGGGAGTCGACAGTTTCGTCTTCGGCGCGATCGACACGGGGCGTGATGTCATCATCGACTTTGAGATCGAGTCGGATGTCATCGATCTCTCCGCGCTGTTCTGGGGACAGACTGGCGATGCACGCCAGTTCATCTCGGCGCGTCTCGAGACCAATTTCTCCACACCAATTCCGACCCTCGACAGCATCCTGGTGATCCAGCGCCCGGATGACAGTGTTCAAGAGATCGTGCTGCACGACAGGGTCATCGGCGCGCCACAGTTGGTGCAGCTCGTGGTCGAAGGTCGCATCCGCATGGGCGCCTTGAGCATCCCGACCGGAGTTCAGCTCGCGCTAGGTGAACCGTCTTCCGCACTGCGCGAAAGCCTCGATCAATCATTCACCGTCGTGGTGACCCGATCGGGAGAAGGCTCCGCAGCTTCCCTCGATGTGCCAATCGGTTTCTTCGCCGACGCGCTCGGTAAAGATTTCGTTCAGGAAGGAGTCACTGCAGCCGAAGGCGAACGCGCAGTTGTGAGTTTCGAACGCGGCGAGACTACCAAGACCCTAACATTCCGACCAATCCCCGACCTCGAGGCCGAGGGCGTCGAGACCTGGCAGCTCGCCGTGCTACCACACTACAAATACTCGGTCGGCGGCGCGCCGGTCGAGCAGACAGTCGAAGACATCCCGAACCTGTGGCTTGAAGTCGTGCAGGCCAATGCCGTCGCCGACAGTGGCCAGCCCGCCCGCGTGCGCGTCCATCGCGATGGTGATTTGGCACAGGGCATCACCATCAATCTCAATCTCGGAGGCACCGCCAAACAGGGCGTGCACATCGGTGAGATGCCGGACAGCGTCACCATCGCTGCTGGCGAAGCCTCTACCGACCTCCAGATCAACGCCCGTGCTGAGGGGCTAACCGACAGCGCGAAGATCGCGGTGCTCTCGTTGCAAACGCGCGCCGAATACCAGCTCGGCAACCCGCACGAGGCGGTCGTCTACGTCGCCATGAGCAACGACGTGGCGCAAGGCATCGGCTTCGACCGCTGGCTGCAGACCTCGACCGATGGCGCCATCACCAACCTCGCAGATCTCATCCGCATCGCGCCGGAGACTGCGCGTGACTATCTGCGTGCCTACGCCTTCGGGCTGGCATCGGTCGACGAACTCAAAACCCACCACATCGACCTACGCCTCGTCGACGGTCGGCCGGAGCTCACGGCGGCGGGTAGCTTCGAGGCTGCCGATGTCCGCTGGGGCGTGCAGGCATCTGGAGACCTGGGTGACTGGTCTGACACG
>JBNMNB010000238.1:0-11634 GCA_051270635.1 Verrucomicrobiales bacterium
TCTTCAAGAATAAACCGTCGCTCAATCACACGCGATAGCGCGTGGTAGTAGCTGCAAGGGCCGTCACCAAGTATGCGTCGAGATCTCATATCACCCAAAATCTAACACAAATCGACTCACTGTCTACGTAAAAGGGACGGAGTCGTATTTTACTCTGGATCAACAGGAAATGACAGGCAATTCAGATCGGTCTGGTAAACAACATTGGCCACGTTCCGGTGCACAAAAACCTCCCCAGGCGCCAGTCCCGTGATCTGATTTGCCGGCACACGACTATCTGAGCAGCCGATCCACAAAAACTTCGGACTCT
The DNA here is from genome assembly GCA_051270635.1 of Verrucomicrobiales bacterium. Lineage (GTDB taxonomy): Bacteria > Verrucomicrobiota > Verrucomicrobiia > Verrucomicrobiales > DEV007 > JAGROY01. The sequence goes on from JBNMNB010000238.1 coordinate 311, forward strand.
GCTGCTGCGAAACGAGCGTATCGCTCAAAAGTGGGAGACGAAAGAAATCGTGAGTGACTGGTTCTGGGCCACGACCATGATTGAAGCGGGGGCGAACATCTTCCGCCTCAACATGAGTCATGCGAAACACGACTGGTGCGCGGAAGTTGTGCAAAGGGTTCGGCAGGCAGCCGCGCAGACGAACAGCGATGTCGCGGTGCTTGTGGATCTCCAGGGGCCATCGATTCGCACCGGCCCGGTGGAAGGTTCCTTTGAGCTTAGAGAGGGCGATTCTGTGGAATTCACCATGGCAGGCGCTGCTGCGAGGATCCCGTTTTCGACTTCCGTGAACTACCCATGAGTTTTGTGCGCGATGCAGCGCATGTTGCATTGCTTGAACCCCCTCTTTCCCCAAGCTCCGCCCGCCCAGCCCGCCCATGAACCCACCCCTGGAAATCAAAGTTCCTACCAGTTCAGTAAAAAAAACTGGCATGGCGTTCCAGTTTCGACTATAGACTGCACATTATTCCCAAGGGCAAAATCGGCTATACATTAAACACCTGAGGAGACCATGAATCAATTTTTGGCACATTTAAAATTAGGCTTACTGGTGGCGATTTTAGTCATCCCCTCCAGCCTCCATGCTGGTTTTAGCTGGACCGGGGAAGCGGGCGGGACGGATGAGGGAGGCGGGACGACGAGTTTTACCTTCAACGGAGTGGGCACAGGAGGTAATATGGGAATACCGATCAACATGGATGTAAGCCTCAACCGATCGGGTGGAGGTTCTGATATCTTCCAAGTGGGAGCAGGGATTGTTACCCCCTACGTTGCCGGCGATGCCGGCACAACGCTTGTGGAACTCCAGGGTACTGATGTGGCGCCAGACGAGTGGATAACGATTAACTATGAGTTGTCCAACAGCGTCTTGAGCACTGCTTTCAACTTCCGTGATCTCAACAGCGTTCTGACAGGTACGGCGACGGATCTCTACTTTGGATTTTATGATAACGGGATTGCCGCGAATCTATCCGGAGGTCTGCTACTGCCGCTAGACGGAGGTCATGATTTCGTGGCCAATGAAAGTCCCTTTGGCCCTGCGGATAATTGGTATCATGCGACGAGCGCTGCTACAGGGCAGACGGTTTTCACGCTTACCAAAGGCGGGGGTCTCCAGATCAACCAGGTTATCGTCTATGTTCATGATGCCAATGAGACCCTTCCGGCTTGGGGCGCCGGTGGAGGATCTGATGAGAGCGTCCACACTCTTTCGACCGTATTTCGGAACACAGTGAATGGCGAATCCATCGACGCCGCCAGCACCTCTTCCTTTAACGCACTGCCCATTCCAGAGCCCTCCTCGATGCTCTATGTGGGTGTTGCCTTGGTCGGAGTAACATTCTTGCGCCGCAGGAGGTAGCGATAGCCGCCAGACTACGCGGCCTTGACTTTTCGTTTGCTGACAGACTTCGAAGCGGCTACCGAATTGCTTGGCTCCCGGCGAACTGTTTTCCGTTTTGAAGTCAGACTCTGGCAATAGAATGAAGCCCAAGCAAATAGTCGTTCTTTGTGTTTTTCTCCTGCTTTCCGGTTTCTGTTCGCTCGTATATCAAAATGTTTGGCTACGGGAATTTCGGCTGATTTTTGGGGGGACCAATGCGGCGTCGGCTACTGTATTCGCGATTTTCATGGGAGGGCTCGGATCTGGCGGATTGTTCTTTGGTCGCCGGTCGGAGACTTCGCCCAACCCGTTGCGGCTCTATGGTTGGCTGGAACTCGGAGCGGCTGGTTTGGCGCTTGCTTCGCTGCCCCTGCTAAAGATATCGGAGCTTCTTTATCTAAAGAGCGGCGGTGTCTTCTCTCTGGGATTCACGGGTGGGACTGTGCTCCGGCTCGCCTTGGCGACTCTGTCGATCGGCGCATGCGCCTTTTTCATGGGTGGGAATGTCCCCGTAGCCGTAAAGTTCTTCCAGGCGGACCGCGACCGGAGTCGGCGAGGGTTGGCTATTCTCTACGGGGTGAATGTGATCGGCGCCGTTTTGGGCACATTGGTCGCGACGTTCTGGTGCTTGGAAAATTTCGGTTCGAAGGGTACTCTGATAGTCGCAGCCATCATCAATGTCGCGATAGGATTACTGGCTATAAATTTCAGCAAAACGCAGGAAGCCCCAGTTTCTTCGCAAAAGAGTTTCGAACCCACGGGCCAGACAGTGAGCTCGTCTATTCAGGCAGTTGTTCTATGCTACTCGTTTCTGGCTGGGTTTCTGTTTTTTGTGATGGAATTGGTCTGGATTCGGATGTTGCTGCCATTGATGGGGGGATCGGTCTACGTACCCGGTTCCATGCTGGCAGTGGTATTGGCAGGAATTGGAGTCGGAGGTTTTGCCTATGCCACGCGGAGGAGTTCGAGAGTTCCGACGGTTGGCGAGCTGGCGGTTACTCTTGGTTTTTTTGCGATTGCGCTGGTGCTCCCACTCGCGTTGGGAGACCGCGTAGCCTTCCTGGCCTTTCATTTGAATCAATTGAGAGCGTTCGGATTCACTGGCCAAGTCTCCGCGTGGTTGCTCGTTGCCTCGCTCCTGGTTCTGCTGCCGTCTTTGATCGCGGGGTATCAGTTTCCGCTTTTCACGGGGCTCTTGGGGCGTGGAAACCGGGGGGTTGGCCAACATCTCGGCCTCATATACCTGAGTAATACTCTAGGCTCCATTACGGGCTCCTTAGCAGGTGGGCTCCTATTGCTGCCTGGCTTGGGTGCCGTCGGCCTTTGGCGGGCCGCAACGATTGGCGCTCTCATCCTGTGCGTCATTGCGTTGGCAATCTCACTTCGCCGGAAATCAGACCGGCGTTGGCTCGCAGCGGCTGTCTCCTGCGCGGCAGTGGTGACCACAGCGGCCTGCCTTACGGCGACGGGCCCGACGGCCGTTTGGCGCCACACGCCGATAGGATATGGTGACAGAGTTAAGTCTATTCCAAGTAACCCGGGGGAATTGAAAAACTGGATGCATTCGATCCGCTTCGGGCTCCTCCAAGATTTTGATGGCAGGGAAGCGAATATCGGAATCTACAACGACTTCGGCTTGGGCTTTTTTACGAACGGCAAAGGGGATGGTTCCGTTAGGGGCGATGCCGCGATTAACATCATGACCGGCGTGCTCGGTGCACTCTTGCATCCGGAACCCAAAAGTGCTTGTGTGATCGGTTTGGGGACGGGCGTGACTGCCGGGTGGCTTGCGGACGTACCAGGCATGGAACGCGTCGACGTGATTGAGATCGAGCCCAGCCTGGTTGAATTCGTCAAACTCAGCGCGCCAGCCAACCGCAACGTCCTGGAAAAGGAGAACGTGCATCTTTTCATCGGCGACGGGCGAGAAGCGCTGCAGTCCCGCAAAGAAACGTTCGATCTGATTGGCTCGGTGCCTTCCAATCCTTATCGGGCAGGCGTTGCCAGTCTTTACACTCAAGACTTTTACCAAATCGTCGAGAAGCGGCTTGCTCCGGGTGGCATCTTTATGCAGTGGGTCCAGGCATACGAGATTAATACTGAGACGCTGCTGATGCTTTATCGAACGCTACGGTCGGTCTTTCCAATGGTGCAGACGTGGCAAACCGGCGAAGGTGACCTCATATTCGTGTGCACGGACAAGCCCCTACTGATCTCCCTGCCCGCCATTAGCGAGAAAATGCAAGACCCGGTGTTCCGCGAGGCGCTTGACGTGGCGTGGATGGTCGATTCCACCGAAGGGTTCCTGGCACACTTCCTCGCCACATCTCGCTTTGCTGATGCGATGTCAGAGGAACGTGGACGTGTAAATACGGACGACCGCAACCTGCTCGAGTTCTATTTTGCACGAAACCTCTACTTTCACGGCAATTTGAACCCAGCACAAGTACGGAAGGCGTCGCAAAAGATGGGAACTCATTTCGCTCCACTGAGCGAAGCAGATCGTGCTGCTGTTGATTTGGACAGACTGACCCTTCAGGCGTTCTATATTTCCGGGCTCAAAACTGAACAAGGTGCGCTTCCTTCGTCGCTAGATGAGAGTCTGGGTGCACGCATGAGGGCAGCGCGTGGCTGGGCGAAAGGAGATATGCTGGAGGTCCGCATTCAGTGGAAGGGTGAGCCCACGGGCGTATGGGAAACGCTGATGATGGCGGAGGCGTGGGCCGACGCCGGCGACGAGCGGGCCGAGCTCCAGATCAAACGGCTCTCTGAAACACGCCCCGTCGAGGCTCGGGTTTTCGAGGCTCGTCTGGCGGCGCGCCGCGGTGAATTGACGAGATCGGTGGACCTACTGGTAGAGGGATTCGAACAGTGCGGGAAAGATCCCTGGCCTCACGACGATGTGATTCGCCGCGCGCTCGAGATGGCGGGCGAAATAAGTTCCGCAGCTGATTCCGAAGATGTTTCGCAGCGGCTCTTCGATGCTCTGAAGGAGCCATTTGTCATCTGGTTGGCGGATCGTCAGCGCTTGACGGCGCTATTCAAGATTTCGAAGAACCTCGGCAAAGACGCCCAAATTTTCGTCATCGAGAAATACGGCGAAAACATTCCTTGGAATCGCGAGTTTCTCGAACTTCGTCTTGAAGCTTACGAGGCAACCGGACACCCGGACGCCCAGCAGGCTCGCCGGGATTTGCAGGAACTCATCGTCGAACTGGATCGTCCTCTCGTCGAGTACATAAGAAACAACTGAATCTATTGCGTCAGATTTCAAAGCTGCGATTTTCCAGCTCAATAGCGGGGATGTCATTTGCTCTTGCTCTTGTCCTCGTCGGTAGCGTCACGGTCTATTTCCCTGCGGGAGGTTTCGACTTTGTTGAACTCGACGATTATTCCTTGATTGTCGACAATCCATACGTCAATTCCGGTCTCACGCGGGAGGGAATCCATTGGGCTTTTACATTTCAAGAAAAGGCCGGCCCGCACACCTCTGAGGGTGTCACAAATGTCTGGGCTCCGCTGACCTTTCTCTCTCACGCTCTCGACATCGAATTGTGGGGCATGAATCCCAAGGCGCATCACTTGACCAATCTGGTCATTCATCTGGTGAACACATGCCTGGCGTTCGGGTTCTTTTTTCTCCTGTCGCGGCGAGTACTCATTGCGATGCTCGTGGCTGCTGTTTTTTGTTTTCATCCGATGCGGGTCGAGTCCGTGGCGTGGATCTCGGAACGCAAAGACGTCCTCAGCGGGATCTTTATTTTTGTATGCCTCATCCTCTACTATCTTTGGGCGTCGCGTAAGATTCGCGAGTCGGGCCGGCGCGGTTCAGGGTGGGTGTATTGGGGCGCTCTTCTAGCATTTACAGCGGGTTGCCTGGCCAAGCCGACGACAGTGGTACTGCCCGGGCTCTTGGTGCTCTTGGACGTTTGGCCACTGCGGAGAATCGAGCTCACAGCGGGATGGTCGTCGGCTCTGACAATCATGACTCGTCAGGCAAAGGAAAAATGGCCCTTCCTGCTTGTCGTAGCGGGCGTCTCCGGAGTTTCCATTTATCTTCAATATGCCGGAAGCCATGGTGATTTCATGGCAAGCATTGGTTTCACGCGCAGAATGATCGAGATGCCGGCACTGGTCTTGTACTACCTGGAACGGACGCTTTTGCCGTTTGAGCTCTTTCCCAACTATCCGCGCTACCCACACGCGTTCTTACTGTATTCGGTTTCAGCGGTCGCCGTTCTCGCAACAATCTCAGTTAGTGTGTGGAGGTATCGCAAGATCTGTCCCGCTCTCGCATTTGGTTGGGTTTGGTTTCTGCTCTGTCTCATACCCGTCCTCGGCATCGTCTACGTCGGATCGAGCTTCTCGTCGGATCGGTATACCTACATCGCCCACTGTGGCCTTGCGTTCGGAATCGGCCAGGGACTTTACACAGTGGCCGCGTCACGACCGAAACTTCAACTGCCGGGTTTTGCTTTGACTCTCTGCCTTGTTTTAATGATGGGGCTGTTGAGTTTCCGACAGGTTGCCGTGTGGAAAGATACGGGGGCCCTTTTTCGTTACGGGGTTCAGGCACAGCCGAATTCGACATCCGCGTGGAACAACCTGGGTGCCTACTATGACGCCGAGGCACAGCCTGAAAAGGCGCTGGAGTGCTTTCGCGTTGCGTTGACGATCCGAAAGGATCACGATGTCTACTACAACATCGGTCTGATACTCGGGAAAATGGGTGCGCCCGCTGCTGAGCAAGCAGAGGCGTTTCGCAATTCGCTGAGCGTCTACCCACACTATATTCCCGCCTTACGGGTGCTCGGATTCATCCTGACAGACGCCGGATCTAGTGAAGACTACAACCCGACTGAAGGATGCCAGCTCCTTGAAGAGGCGTGTAATCTGCTTGATTACCGCGGGACGCCCCAAGTCACTGCCATAGTTAAGCGACTGCTCAAGGTTTACGACGAGAGTGGTGACCGTGAGGGATACATGAGAGTTCTGAATCGAGCGGAAAATGCGGGTATCCTCCGAACCTCGCCGTCACCGTGAGCCATCGACACGCTAGCGCGGCACGAGATCAGCCAGATTCTCAAGGTTCGCTCTGCGGAAAAATGTTGCTCGACGACGGATTCCCGATGAGCGAACTTTTGCTTCGCGAGTGGCTGGTATTAACAGCGGCCCGACTCAGTTGCCTGCGGAAGCAATCGATTTGCGATGAATAAACTACATTTCAAGTGCCCGTTCTGTGAACGACAAGTAGCCATTCGCAAGAGTATGGCTGGAAGGGTGTTTACACATTCGGAATGCGGAGCGGAGATCAGGGCACCGGACGGCGCTGAACGCACGGACGCGGAACTCGTAAGCGAACCGGGCTCTGCAAAAAAGATCAGGCACGTTGACGCCTTGCTTCCCATGAAGGGGCACAAAGGAAATCGCGCTCGAAACGTTCGAGTGCGCAGTGCAAAGCGTGCCCGCCGAAAGGTGACGGGGGCAAGAGCACGAGCAAGTGCTAACGATCTGGCTAGGCATTGTAGTGAACCTTCGGCTGCTACGGACGAAAACATCGACCTGGACCAGGCAGATCTTCCGATCCCCCTGGCGCGAGCAGGATCGACCAGGGCAAATCTTCTCCCGAAATTCAAGACGCGTGACGAAGAAGGAGACGCGGTTCATGGCTATTTTTGGTCGGAGGATCAACTCGGGTTACAAAGTCAGAATACTCCGCCGCCGCGATGGCTTTATCTCACTGCTTGTAGTGCCGTGATACTGCTCGTTGCGGCTGACGTCCGACTGGCGGGATTGGCCAATCCTACCTTCGTCCCGCATGTCGGTGAGTTCAGCGACGCGAGTAGCGAACATATTGAGAAGAACAAAGCTGATAGTGCCCAGGATGCCGCGGTTCCCGAGCCGCGGTTCGATGCCGCCTGGGACGAAGCTCACCGCGAGCAGAGGGAAGAGGCGAAGAGCGCGATCTGGCAACTTCTGCTCGCTCCTGATTTCAGATCGAGACTGCCGTTTGTCCTCGAGCGCGAGGATGAAGACACTCTGAAGGAATACGATCAGCTCTATGCGCCTCTGGAATCCGATAGTTTATCGATCATGCCCCTGTTCGGATGGCAGGAAAGTGACGGCAATCGGTTCGCTTTTTTGGTGAAGACAGACCAGAACCCGGATGGTTTTGTTGCCGAAGTCCACTCCACAGGAAATCGCCATTGCGTTCACTGGGAAAGGTTCGTTCAACATCATCACCAGACGTTTCTGCAGTTCGTCAGCGAGAAACCAGACACTCCTCAACGCTTTTATGTTACCGTTAGACGCGTCCATTCTGGCGCTGGTGACAGTGACTCAAAGGCATCCTCGCTCGATCACTACGAGGTGAGCGGAACCAATCCGAACCAGTGGTTTGCTGCCGTCATTGACTCTAGGACTACTACGGCCGAAAAACTTCGCGGGGTGGTCGCTTGGGATCGTGTAATGCTTGTGCTTGAGTTCTCATGGAACAAAATTGGCGATGGAGAGCAGGCGCTCTTCATGAGAGAGCTGCTGGCCGAAGCGTGGGACTGACACGGCATTTGGCAGGTTAACGGGCAGGTTAACGGGCAGGTTAACGGGCAGGTTGAGCCCATCGGCCCAACAGGAACGGATCACTGCGATGTCGTCGACAATTCTGGATGTATGCGGCAGCCAGTCTGATATACCCAGGTCCCGGACTGTCCGTGCTGCGCCTGAACCCCCTCTTTCCCCAAGCTCCGCCCGCCCATGAACCCACCCCTGGAAATCAAAGTTCCTACAAGTTGGTGAATGATATTGATTTGTCCGGAAGTGTGCGCCAGATTTTCAGCATGTCTGCGATCTCGCAATCCGCTCTGACGATTAGCTGGGAGGAATACGAATCTGGCGAATTCGATAGCGAGATTCGCCACGAGTTCGTAAATGGTGTGGTGTATGCCATGGCGGGTGGCTCAGACAATCATGCGCGGATCGCCCTTAACATTGCGTCTGAGCTGCGTCAGAGGTTAAAAGGCGGCCCCTGCGAAGCCTTTGGTTCGGACATGAAAGTAAGAATCGAGTCCGGAACAGACACGTTTGGCTACTATCCTGATGTTATGGTCGCCTGCGATCCTGACGACAACAACCGTTACCATCGCGAACGCCCAATCGTTCTCTTTGAAGTCATCTCGTCGAGCACCGAGCGTACCGATAAGCACGAGAAGATGCTGGCGTACCGTATGATACCTTCGCTGGAGGAATACATCGTTCTGGAACAATCCGTTCCCAGAGCGCTGATCTACAAACGTTCTTCGGATTGGGTTCCCGAATTTCTGGACGGCATGGACAGCGAACTTGTATTGCAAAGCATCGACTGCAGGCTGCCGTTCTCCGACCTCTATGATCGCGTAACCTGGCCTGACGGGCAGTGATCGGGGAGAGGCACTCTCCCATCTACCGAGAAAAAGGTGTAGGTGGAATCAGATGCCCATAGCGCAGGAGGACTTGCTTTATTGGTAGGAACTTTGAAATCCAGAGGTGGGTTCATGGGGCGGGCGGAGCTGGATGGAGGGGGTTCAGAGACCCTGCCGGCAATCATTTTCGCCTCACCGCTATTCCAAGAAACTCTGCGACATGTTCGGCGACTGCAGACACGCGTTGGGTTCTCCCATTCTGCGTTTCATCAAGAGTGACTGCCCGGCGCGGTTTATTGACCCGCAATACCGCTTTGCAGACTTTGGCTTCGCTGCGGCCAAGACCGTCCAACGAAACGTTAATTTCAACTGTCTCCATGGTAATCACCACGGAGTTCACGTTTTCAATCTTGAATTTGAATGGTTTCTCAGTCGTAACGATCGGCGAGTTAGACTCGTAAGTACCCCGCCCTGTTGATCGATCCAAGACAAGTCGTTCCTTGGCAAACAGCTGAACAACGCCCACTCCAAACAATACCAAGCCAATCAACATTCCGATTCCCAATGGCAACAAAAACATTCCTGATCCTTCTTCCCTCCATTGCATCTGGATGAATGCGCCGCAAGCCGCCGCAATCCCACCGCCAATCAATGCGAGAGCGATCATCCATCGAAGTGTTCCAGCGACACCGCCTAGGACGAGTTTGTTTTTACTCTGATGTTGAACTTTCACTTTTGTTGTTGCCTAACACTAGACAACGCCAATCGGAAACTGCTGTCTGTTACAAACTTTGGCAGATTTGGGATACCCCTCTGCTCCGGTCCAAAGGCGGCTTCAAGGCCCTCCCGCCAAAAGCAAATTCCTGCTATGAGGAAAAACGTTACCACGTGGTAACGTTTCGAGCTGTTCGACGAAGCCATGCGCTTCCATCATCCGGTATGCGTGATTCCGGGACATCCCGGCCACCAACCAACATACTCCTTCCCGGTCTAGTAGCCTCCCGCCGCAGCGAAGCCCTGTAAGCACTCTGCGACGCCACAAGCGCAGTCCCGGCCCCAAGCTGCCGCTACGGAGTTTCCCCACCTCCAGAGAAGCTCTGTGCCTGTCAGCACGACCCGACCTCGCCTACTCCATCTTTTTACCTACTTCAGCTTCGTCATGAGTTCACCAAGCTCCATCTTCTGCACCGGTTGCGGCGTGGCCCCGTCGAGTTGCCGGGCCACGTAATACCACTTCGAGTGGGCATCGATACCGAGTTCGATCGTGTCGTAGGATTATTGGTAGGAACTTTGAAATCCAGAGGTGGGTTCATGGGGCGGGCGGAGCTGGATGGAGGGGGTTCAGATCACCGTGCACCCGGCGAGTGTGGCAGTCAATCAGGGCAGACGGGTGATATTCAGTGTCACCGCTGCCGGTGGCGATCTTACCTACCAGTGGCGCAAGGGCACTGAGGACATTCCAGACGAGGACGGCCCGACGCTCACCTTGAACAATGTGCAGGCGGCAGACGAGGGCAGTTACCGGGTGGTGGTGACCAACTCGGCTGGCATCGTGACAAGCGATCCGGCAACCCTGACAGTTTATCCCGACGCCGATGGCGACGGTTTGACGGATGCAGACGAAACGGACACCTACGGCACGGACCCGAGCAAAGAGGACACCGACAACGATGGGCTCAGCGACTTTCAGGAAGTTGTCACTTACGGCACCAACCCCCTTGTGGCGGACACCGACCTGGACGGGTTCCTTGACGGCTACGAAGTCAGCACGGGCAAATCCCCTTTGGACATTGCCGACCATCCCGCCTTGGTGGCGGAAGCGCGGACAGCCATCGAGTTCACCTTCCCATCCGCTGTTGGCAAGACCTACCGGATCGAGGCTTCCACCGACCTTGAGACTTGGGAGATCGTCGAAAGTGGCATCGCCGGGAACGGGACGGTGATCCAGCGGTTCTATTCGACCCTGGGGATGCCAAAGCGGTATTTCCGGGTGGAGGAGGACACGCCGTGATTGCCCGTCGAATCCCAGTTGCTCGGAATGGCTCCCGGCGGCACTTTCCGCTCCGGGACTGTAGGTGATTTTGGAGATGGTATAATAGACGACATTTGCTTCTTGGTTAGGTTCTTCGAAGGATTTCGTCGCGCGGGAATAGGCCTGGCGAAAGGGCTGCGCCGATTTTTCTGTCGATTTTTCTTGGCTTGGGAAGGGGAAACCGTATTCTCGCGGTTGGAAAGAACGTCCCATGAACCCCATCACCCTACCGTTTTACCGGAGAATCCACCCTGCCCACTGTGCAAGGGCGGCGAAATCAGCGTCTCCGGCCCCTCTTTCCCCCGCAACCCCTTTTCTCCCGCTCTCCGAGCCGCTCTTTGGCCCCTCATGCGCACCAACCGTGAAAAGCAATTTCCTAGCAATAAAGGTTAAAACGGCCTGAGCAAACTCGCAAACACCTCAACACACCAACGAAATAAGCATGAATATGAAACTAACAAGCATGAATATGAAA
>JBNMNB010000239.1:0-11611 GCA_051270635.1 Verrucomicrobiales bacterium
CGATGAACAACGACGAGTGCTGGCTGTAAAGGGTAAGGCTCTTGGCCGGAAGGCGTTGTTCGATCTGACAACCATCGTTACTCCTGACACCATTCTTCGCTGGCACAGAAGATTGATCGCCGCGAAATGGGATTACAGTAATCGTCGCAGAACTCAGCCGGGACGACCTGCAATTCCTGACATTGTTGCAAATCTCGTAATCCGTTTTGCCAAGGAGAATCCCACGTGGGGCTACGATCGGATTCAAGGTGCGCTATCCAACCTCGGTCACAAGATCACCGATACGAGCGTCGGGAACATCCTCAGAGCAAACGGTATCGAACCGGCCCCGCTGCGAAGGACATCAACAACATGGAAGACGTTCCTTCAAGCCCACTGGGAGTCCATTGCGTCTGTCGACTTCACTACCGTAGAAGTGTGGACGGCTAGCGGCTTGACCACCTTCTACATCCTGGTGGTGATGCGACTGAAGGCCCGTCGAATTGAGATCGCAGGCGTGACCGAGAATCCAAACGGAGATTGGGTCAGGCAGATGGCTCGCAATCTGTCGGGCTATGACGGATTCCTCGCAAGTGCGAGCTACGTTCTCGTAGATCGGGACACCAAGTTTCAGCCGTTGCGGACATACCTCACTGAACTGACGGAGATCAAGGTGGTACTACTGCCACCAAAGAGTCCAAATCTGAATGCCCAAATTGAACGCTACATGCGATCTTTGAAATCCGAGTGCCTCAATCGGATGATCTTCTTCGGTCGGCAGTCCCTGCAGAAAGCGTTGAAACAGTTCGTCGCCCATTATCATGGGGAAAGAAATCATCAAGGATTGGAAAACCGAATCATCGATCCGGGGATTGAAGTCGGAAGAGACGTTGGAGAGATCGAGTGCCGTGAACGTCTTGGCGGGATGCTTCGGTACTATTACCGTGATGCGGCGTGAAAGAGGATCGGCTGAGTATTTTGACCATACGATGGCTGAATGAATCGTCATGCTTACCCGCTTTACCCCTATGGAAATTTGTACAAGTTATGTTTAATATAAAAATTACGGGGAGATGCCCGGATTTTTCAGACTTTCACCCATTAATCAACGTACATTCATCAATATGAAACCCAAACCTCGATCACTATCAGTTTATGCCGGAACAGCCTTCGTTGTGATGATCGCTGTCTTCTATGTTCTGTCCAAGCCGAAGGACGAGTGGAACGTCATAATTATGAGCGGCGACGACGGGCTCACCTTTCGTTCACTGGGTGACCAGCTAAAGTGGAGCCTCTCCGAACTGCACGGCAATCCCATCAATATGAGGGAGCACAATAAATCAGGTGGTTCGGCAAAAAATCTGGACGAGCTGCTCATCACCGAGGAAGAAACTCACAGAATCGGCTTCGTTTCCAAAGCAGTGCTCAACCAGAGACTGGACGCAGACCCGTCCATTGCGGAACAGGTGCGGGTCATAGCGACACTTTACCAGGACCAACTCCAGGTTGTGGTCAGGACCAACATCAACAGCCTGGAAGATCTCAATGGCAAAAATGTATTCATGGGCGGCCGAGGGAGTACAACGGAGACAATCGCCTCAAATATCCTTTCCTCGCTCGAGATCAATTTCACGAAAGAAACCGTTCGAGCGCCCACGCAAAACACGGACGCTGCGTTTTATATGGCCGGAATGTTGGCCCCCGATGTAATTACGCTCCTTGAAGACGGCTCTCACAAGCTGCTGAACCTGGCCGACGTAATCGAACAAATTTCAGAAGCCTTCGATTTTACACAAAACACTATTCTTCCCTTTACCTACAATAGCCAGACAGAAAAAATTCAAACACTTCAGGACGACGTCTACCTTCTTGCGAATGCGTCTCTCCCCGACGACCTGGCCTATTTGATCGTCAAAGCGCTGTTTGATGACGTTACCAAGCTGCAAAAGGCTCAACGCATTCGTCTGGAAAACGTGTTGCAAACCAATGGCCTTCCATCGGGAATCGAGCTCCATCCGGGTGTCGAAGAATTTCAAGATGACGAGGCAGAGACGCTCTATATCGCCGCAGCAGGAATCAACGACAAGTATTGGAACTCGGCTGTAAAAATTGGAAAACTGCTCAGTCAGCGCGGCATTCGTTCGAGAGTGGTTGCAACGGACGGTTCGTTGGAAAACCTCGATCTCCTTGAAACAAATACGCAACCGACCCTGGCGATCGTGCAATATGACGTCGCTCTGGCAGCCCATACCGGAGACGCGGAGTTTATATACGACCTGTCCGTAAACGCTGACGAGGAGCCTGCTGGGAAGATGGATGGCTCACTCCCGGGGCCGGTGTCTGGAATGCGGCGAATCGCGACGCTGCACGAGGAGAAACTGCACATGATGTACCGGACCGATCCGGACCGATCCTGGGGGCCAGCTGAGTTGCTTCAGGAGACAAACTGGCAGGAGTTGGTGGTTTGCATCGGCCCCACTCATAGCGGGACGAGACTGGTGGCGGACACGGTGTTGAGGCTCTCAGAGTATGAGCCGCTGACCACCACCGAACTGCCCGTACGATTGATGGTCGAGCGAATATTCGATGGCAGCATCGATGTTGGATTTTACATGGGTAATGTTCCGAACCCAGGGATCAAGACACTGCTCGGATCGGGAACCGCCAGGCTGCTTGATGTGGACAGCCGGGTAATTGCACGGTTAAGCGGTCAGGTGTTTAAACAGCGGTTTATCGGTGATCCCAGATATCGGTCTTCCGAGGCCGAGTTTGTCACCGTCCCAAGAAGGGCTCTGCCGTCCGACAATGTCTACGGGCCGGCAGACAAAACGTGGGAACAGGGAGTGTCTGTTGAAACAGTCGGCACTCGAGCCGTTTTGGTTACTACCACCGATCTTCCGTTCGACGTTTACGAAATAACAAAAGCCGTTTTTGAAGGCGCGAGCATCCTCGGACTTAGCACCAATGAAATGGCGGCGGACCTCGCGATACCGCTTCATCCAGACGCCCTCGACCACTACCGTCAGATGGAGTATCCGGGCTATACCAAACCCGAGACTCTCGTGAACTCGCTCGGGGACCGTTGGTGGGCGGTCTTTCACACGATCGAAACCGTGTTGACACGTTCGGGGGTCCGAGCAGCGACCGCAGGAACTGTCTCCGGTGTGCTGGCCACCCTGATCGCAGTTCTGCTCGGCGTCCTCATTAACTATTCCACCAAAAACTTTATCCTCGCCGGTCTGACGAAGGCGTGGAATCACGCCGAAACCAAGTGGGACGCCATCTTCATTGAAAAGAAAGTGCTCAATCTTTTGTCCTACCTGGTCTCAGCGGTGGTGATCTATGCATTGGTTGCCATCGCCATGGCCCGAAACGATGGCTCACCCTTGCTCGAACAGGTGATTACTTCGGCAGTTCTGATTTACATGCTTTTTCTCGGAGTCATGGTATTCAACTGCCTGATAAATGGTGCACTGGTTGCATACCGCACCTATCCGATCTCGCGAGAAATCCCCCTCAAGGGAGTGATCCAGCTCTGCAAGATCGTGGTCTACGGCGTGGCTGCCATATTGGGCGTGGCCATCATCTTTGACCGAAGTCCAATTTATCTCTTGAGCGGCCTGAGCGCGTTGACGGGGATCGGCATGCTCATCTTTAAAGACAGCATCCTCGGATTTGTCTCCGGCCTGCAACTTTCCGGCAACCGAATGGTGGCAAGAGGTGATTGGATTGCCATGCCCAAGCGCGGTTTGGATGGCGAGGTTCTGGAGGTAAGCCTCGCCATGGTGAAGGTGCAAAACTTTGACAAATCAATCGTCACGGTTCCCACCCAGGCCCTGACCTCCGACGCCTTCCAAAACTGGCGTGGAATGCAGCAATCTGGAGGGCGCAGACTCAAACGCTCCATTCACATCGATATCAGCACCATCAAGAATTGCGACGAGCCACTGCTGGACCGGTTAATGAAGATCAGAAGGCTGCAAGATTACCTGACGATAAAGCGCTCAGAGATCGCTGAACATAACAAGGAACGGGGAATCGATTCGCTGAACAAGGTGGACGGCCGCCGTCTAACCAACATCGGACTTTTTAGAGCCTATCTGGTTAGTTATTTGAAGGACCATTCCAAAATCCAACAGGATACGACTCTTCTGGTTCGTCAGCTCGAGCCGGTTGAATCGGGGTTACCGATCGAAATCTGCGCTTTCATCAAGGAGACCGCTTGGAAGGATTTTGAAGCGGTCCAGGCCGATATCTTCGATCATGTCCTCGCTATCGTCCCGCAGTTCGACTTGAAGGTGTTCCAAGGGCCTGCAGGTGGAGACTTCAGATTGTTTGGTCAACAGACAGCAGGGTTGCCGACACCTGCTACTAACGGCTGACAGGGATGGTCAACATGGGGCTGACGCTCTTGATGGTGCCCGCATTGAGACTGAAGAGCTGGGACATCAGCATGAAGCTGGACTTGGAATCAAGATCGTTGTCCGCGATATAAAACCAGTAATCACGATAGGGAATCGCCAGAAAAGCGGACTTGGGTTTCTCGCTGCTATGATGAATCTCAAACAACCGGCCCGCCGGCGTCTCATGCCAGTCGAATATAGAGCCATCCGGATCCCGCGTCACCGTTACGAGTCCTGCCTCCTCATGAGCCGGGGGAACCTCCACACTTTGCGACAGATAGAAAAGGATGCTCATGATCGAGCGTGTACGAATGGCAATCGCATCCGGCCGCTCTTGCAGGAAGTCATCGCTCACCGAATAAACGACCTCCTCAGGGTCCAAACCCAGCAAGCCCTTGATTTCAGCAATATTTTTCTCGTCCCCGGGGCCGGACATGATTTGCACCAGAAGTTCCGCAGACTCGACATCAATTTTGGACCGAATCAATTCTTTGTTTCGAACATTTTCCAGGAGCATCAGAAAGCGACTAAACTCCTCGTAACGATCCGGTGATCTGTCCGGTGTTGGGCCTGAGGCAGTTGGTGCGTTCTCCAGCTGATTGATGCGTTCCACGCAAATTCCCAGCACCCGGTTTGCCTTCCATCCTGATTGCATCAGAACGAACAAAGACTCGAGCGGAACGGCCACCAGCAACTTCCTCAGGAAATCCTCCCCCTGGAGGGGCGCATACGAAATGGTAGGACTGGTAGAGTATGAGAACCCCACATTTGGCGCCAACACACTGGAGCCACCACCGGTGGGTACGGCCGCGTCGAGACCGGCCGAAGATTCAAATTTTAACGACGCCGTAATATTCCCGACTTCAAGGAAGTACGGCGTATCGCGATATCGCAACCTCACCAAGTTATTCAGGAACTGCTCATTTAGACTCAATGAGACGGCTTGACTGTACAATGCGTGACTGCCAGTGATACTTTTGGGGCCAAGCGAATGACAGCCCGTCAGCACCATTGTGAGTAACACAACACCAAATTGTTTTATCATGAGATTCGAGTCCGTTGCCGCGACCCTCAACACTGAGAAAACCAGCGAATTGCGTGTCCGAACGGAAATGAACACTGTGAGACATCCGCTTTTACCACGCAACAAAATTGCCCAAATTAAATTGGTAGGAACTTTGATTTCCAGAGGTGGGTTCATGGGGCGGGCGGAGTTGGGGAATGAGGGGGTTCAGGGGGAGAAAGGGGTGAGATCTCGTGTGGTGAGGCCGTATCCTGCGGTTTCTGGCAGGCAAGGTGCCAGGGCTGTCAAGAATCCCGACACTTTCCGCAATGATGTGTAGAAATGAGGCGTTTCTTCATGCCGCAAGAACATAGGGATGCGCGCCCGCGCTGTCAATATCGGCGCGGGAGGGCGAAAACTGGGTTGCTGTGTTTCCCCGGAATCGAGAGAGGCTCAGTCGTAGAAGAATTCTGTGAATTCGTCTTGAGCCGGGGCCTCCGCATCGAGAATGAGGATGGTGTCGGCGTCGAGAAGGATTTCCGTGCCTTGCCAGGAATCGGCGGAATCTGTGGCGCGTTGCCAGTCTTGGAATTCGAAATCCGGTGACCAGTGAGGCACGTGGAGGTCGAACTGGGCGGGATCGGAGGCTTCGGGCTTCCCGTATGGTCAAAATACTCAGCCGGACCGCAATTCGCTGATGTTGAGCGGCGAATGATCGAGGTGGCCTCGGTCTCAGCTTGGCATGCTCGGCCCAATTTCGGTAGTACCGATGCCGTAGTGTCCCAAAACTCGAACGATGTTCAAGTCGCTCTCCTATAGGTATAGGGATTCAGGAGACCGCCGAGTCTCGATTCACGACCGATCTCCCCTGCTCCATTCGATCCACCGGCAGGTTAGATCAATAGGTTCACGAGCCCTCGGTGATTCCGCTCGCAGAGGAAGTGCTCGATGAAATGATTGAACTCTAACTTCCGCCTGAGATAGTCGATCACGTCTTGTTGTTGCAGGTTCATCCAGCCTGCCAACGACAGGAAAGTCAGCTTGATCAGATTCAGGGCCGAATTCTTGCAACTTTGAGGAGCGAAAGCACTGGTAAAATCCGCTCTGCAGAGCACGTCCAAGTGATTAAACGACAGCAGCTCCTGTTGTAATCGAGTTTTCGGACAGTACGGGATCAGAGGTAGGCCTCGACACCTGCTTAATCCCGCGCATCCAGAACCGCCTTCACTGGCTTGGCAAACGCGGCATAGCGCCGGGCATACGCTTCGCGCTCGCCCAGTTCGCCCTCGGCCACACGGATCCGGTATTGCAGAGAAAGAGTTTCGCCCTTGGCCACGGTCGTTTTGAAATAGGCGCCGAAGCGCCCGTAGTCCCGGTAGGCGGAATAGACATTTCCTTTCGGAATATCCGGATGGCTGAGGTGCTGGACCTCGTAGGTGTTTTCGCCAAGCTTGTAACTCAGCGCAGCCCAGGGCATGTCTTTGGTTTTGTTGACGTTCCCCCCGTTGATTTCCTCCGAGGGAAAGAGGTATTTCGCGCTCTTGTTGCCGGCCACCTCATCGTGGGGACGGTACTGGCAACCGGCGTGTTCGGGGTCGCCCGCCAGTTCCACATCTCCGTTGACGGCCTTCAGTGAAGAGGACAAGTCCATCAGCATCAAGACGGGCTCGGGCTGGCGATACACTGTGATGGTCCGGGCTTCCTCCAGGATCACTTTGCCCTCCTTCGTCTTCCAGTCGATATGCACGGTGTAGCGGCCCAGGACCGGACCGGCCACGCGATCGGTAATCTTTTTCAATTGCTGAGAGGGACCGGTCATGTGCCAAGTGTCGTGCCAGCCTCCGTCAAAACCGGTTCTCGACCAGCCGAGATAAATGCCGCGATGATGTGGGTACAATCCGCCGCTCCCCTTGGTGATGAAATCCCTCCCTGCCCTGTCGTAGACTTTGTTGTAAATCTTCCAGATCTTGTGCTTGGACCCGCCTTGGGGTTCGGGTTCGTGGGCGATTTGCGTGCGCGTCACCGCACGACCGGCGAAAAGCAGATCGATGAAATCGGGCCGGTTGGCATCCCCGGGGGCAGGGCCACCATCCCGGAACGAAAAAACCTTGTCCCAACCGGGGGCCTTGAAGCTGATGTTGCCGCGCCACTGCTGTGCCTTGCCCGCTTCAGCCTTGGGGAGAATCCAGTAGATGGACACTTTCCCATCTGCGTCGGCCACCATCTGCCCAGGCACAGCAACTCCCCCTGGACCGATCATGGCAACCGGCCCATCCAGGCCAAAGGAAGTCTCGGCCTGGAGCGGCACATCCACGCTGAAGGAAGTCTCGGCCCAGACCGGCACATTCTCGCCATCGGCCTGTGGCGTGACAATTAAAGGGACAGAGGCCAAAAGCGACGAACTACCGGCGAGCACAGCGAGAAACGATGCAAGGAGCGCCTTGCTGAAAAGAAAGGTAGAACCATGTTTCATGGTGCTAGCCTACCAGTCAGGGGGCGGGCCTCAACAGATTTAAATTCGCCGCCACCGACTGGCCGAGAGTAATCGAAGGATCATCGTCCTCTATGCGGAACAGGATCTCCTGAGCCTCAACGGTCATAGGGACAAGGATGATCGAGAGCATCCATGTGCGCAGCAGTGTCATTTGAGCGTAAGAGTGTTCATTCGCGCCAATCTAGCAAACGCCAAGCGGAGTTCAGTGGCGCTCTCATTCACCGGATTTGTATCGCAGCCGGTAGTGAAGCTGTTTGAGGTCTTCCGAATCTGGAATCTCGTAGAAATTCGCCAGGCCCATGTCGTCGACGGATTCCCATTCGATGAGATTGGTGGAACTCTCCAGTTGGCCATCCCGCACCGTTGCTGGCCACCGCAGAACTGTCTGCGCATCGCTGCCGTTGATGGAGAGTATCGCCTCGCTCTCCGTGAATGTGGAGTCGTTACCCAATGAATAGACGTGAATGTATCCGGGTGCATCGCCTTTGCTCCACGCATCGTTCACCGCGATTTCAGCAAGACCGTCTCCATTCATATCTCCGAGTGACGTGATCGACCACCCAAAACGCTCGGTGCGTGCGTCTGGTTTTTTGAATGCGTGAAGGACAGAGCCATCCTTTCCGGAGAGCAGTTCGACTTTATCGGATTTCTTCGAAACTTACTACTTCCTGCGACAAGATCAGAAACTCCATCGCCGTCGATATCTCCCACTGCGAACGCGTCCGATCCCCAAAGGCCTGGAGTCTGGTGCCAGTTCTGCCAGATACGGCTCCCGTCTGATCCTGAAAGCATGACGAAGGTGGGTCTATGACTATTGCTGACGCTAGCGAGTAGATCCGGTATACCATCGCCTGTGAGATCTCCAACTGGAATCACCCAACCAACCCCTAACCCTTCGTCAGGTTTTCCGAGGACGGTATAGAATACTCGCGGGTCATCGAGAGAGAGATTGGTCACGGTGCCCCGAATCGTTCCGGAGACTACCACGATGACTCCGTCTCTAAGTTTGGGTTCCCAGGGGCTCCAAAAGGTCACGGCAATATCAGAAATCCCGTCATCATCGATATCCCCAATCGCACTCGTTGATTTGATGCCTAGATCCCAAAGAAGTCCAGGGCCGTCAAAAGACACATCGGCAAGCTGTGATCCGTCTACTCCAGAGTAGAGATGCAGATATCCACCTTTTTTCTGCACGTGGTAGACATTCATCATCATTGCCATACTAACTGCGCTGCGGCGAGTTTTGCAATCTGACAACGTGTTGTTAAGTCGGGCAATCCTGGCCCATACAATTGAACATCAGGAAGAGAGAGGCATCCACACGCCTTTTAGTTTTCGAAAGAAGCCCTCTAATAGTGTGCATTTGTTATATT
The DNA here is from genome assembly GCA_051270635.1 of Verrucomicrobiales bacterium. Lineage (GTDB taxonomy): Bacteria > Verrucomicrobiota > Verrucomicrobiia > Verrucomicrobiales > DEV007 > JAGROY01. The sequence goes on from JBNMNB010000239.1 coordinate 9,253, forward strand.
ACTCAATTCTAATTGTGCTATCCAGCCAATTTTGGCTGGTCAATTAGAGCTATGGCTGGTCAACTAGGCGAAACGTAGAGACCCCTAACGTCTGTGTCCTTGCGCTGTTCGCTCTAACTCATTTTGCCCCCACGATGTCCATGAAAGATCGATTCATCAACCTCGCTAAGCCCTTACGAACGCTTCAAAATTGTGCAGGTCTGCTTGCCACAGGCTTCGTCTTTACGGCCATTACTCACACCTCTCGCGCCGACATTGTCTACGCCCAGGACTTCGCCGATGGAGATGGCGACTACGAAGAAACAGATGATGATGGAAATTCGCCGATTCCTTTTGAATACGGTGGCGGCACTTGGTCTCTTGAGGGGGACGAATCCGGCCCAACCAATTATTGGCTGACCAGCCCGGAAATTGCTGTCGCAAACACGGCAGGACTACAAGTATCGTTTGGGCACCGCTACAGCATCGAAGCTGAATGGGACGGCCTAGCATTGGAAGTTTCTATCAATGGTAGTGATTTCCAGCAAGTTCCAGGTTCGAGTTTCAGCCAGAATGGCTACGACTTCGAGGGCCTGATCGGTAACCACTCCCTCAATGGTGGCGAGGGCTTCAACGGGGAGTCGGAGGGTTACTTCGACGATGAATTGGTCACCAGTATCGCCAGCGTAGGCGGAGTAGGTGCGGGTGGCACTATTCGGGTGAGATTCCTCGGTGCTTTCGATGAGGGCGCACGTGGAGAAGGTATTCCTAACTGGGAAATCGCCAGCGTATCAATCGATACGCTGGACGACGAAGACGGCGACGGTATGCCTGACTCCTATGAAGAAGCCAATGGCCTCGACTCGGCGGTGGATGATGCATCTGGCGACCTCGATGAAGACACCGTTTCCAACGTCACGGAATACCTCGCTAGAACAAATCCACAGAGCAAAGACACCGATTCAGATGGTCTCAATGACAATGTCGAGACCAACACTGGCGAATGGGTCAGCGCCACGGACACTGGCACGAACCCATTGAGCGATGACAGCGATGATGATACACTGACGGATACCGTTGAAACCAACACAGGCATTTTTGTTTCTGCCACGAATACAGGAACAAATCCACTGCTCAGTGATACCGATGGTGATGGCACCAGTGACAGTAAGGAAATCGCCGATGGCACAGACCCACTCGATCCTAACAGCGTGCCAAGCTTCCCTATTCCAATCGGCTATTGGCCTTTGGATGATGGTGAAGGAACCGAGATCATGAATGTCGTCAATCCCGATCTCGCTGGCACTTTGAATGGAGCCGCCTGGACTTCTGATGGGCATTCGGGCTCAGCTGGCGACTCTGCCATTGACGTGGAAGGCGTTACCGAGAGCTTTGTCGAAGTGCCTCCGATGGGCGTAACGTTCGAAGAGGCTACAATCACTGGCTGGGTCAAAGGCGTTGCGACTGGGCCCTGGACGGGCCTTATTCAGGCTCGGGGAGCAGCGAACATTCCACTCGGAATGGGGGTGCGCGACAGTAGTGGAGAATTGACCTACACATGGAACAACAACAGTGCTGCGACCTACAGCTTCGTGAGCGAACTCGCGATTCCCGAAGACGAGTGGGCGTTCATCGCCCTGGTCGTTACACCTGAGGATGCCACGCTCTATGTAGGCGCGAACGGGGAATTGAATATGGCCGTCAACGAGATTTCACATGTGGAGCAAACCAACGACGAGATCTCCTGGTTCTTTGGCAAGGACAACTGCTGTGGCACGGAGAGAAACTGGGATGGGTCGATGGACGACATCGCTATCTGGGATGTAGCTCTTACAGCCACTGGAATCCAGGAACTCTTCGATGGAACTAGAAGCCCGGTGGGGGCTATCTCGAGCATTCCGTTCCAAATCACGGAACTGGAGCGCAATCCAGCTACCAATGAAGTTACCGTCACGTGGGATTCCTCACCCAGCGGATCCTACTCGGTACTCTGGGCCGAAAACCTCGAGGAGGAATTCAATGAGTTGGAGGACGGCGTTGAAGGCCAGGAAGGAAGCACTTCCTTCGTCGATACAGTTCCAGCCGGAACCAAAGTGCGTTACTACAAGATCGTGGAGCAGTAGCCGACAATCAAAGTGACTCACAGGATGTTTTGAACGGGACGGGAACCGTTACCGATTCTTGTTCCCGTATGGTCAAAAAACTCAGCCGAACCTAAAAACACTGCTATTTGAGCGTCAGACAACGATCCCAGACCCCGTAATGTCCGAAAACTTGATTACAGCGAGAATCGTAAGGCTTCCGCGCGAAGTGCATCGATAATCTCGGGGAGGATGGATGGTATAGATCTGGCTCTCGCGAGATCGGCTGAGAGCCAATA
>JBNMNB010000240.1:0-11598 GCA_051270635.1 Verrucomicrobiales bacterium
CATGATGTTGATAGCTGACTTTATTTCCATAGCTTACACCATCGATTTTCTGCGACCCATGACCACAGACGTAAAGCACGGTGGGCAATGGTTTAGACGTGTCCTGCGGAAGATAAAGATTTGCCGTCACGTAAAACTGCGGCATCGATTGGAAGACAATTTTCTCCACAAAAAAGACATTACCATCGCCCGCATCCACCCTCTCGCGCCCCGTCACCTGAGCCTGCAGCGGAGACTTGGGCGGCATCGGATCAAGCGCCAGCATTTCCAGCAATTGCTGCCGATACCCTGAACGCACACGGAGCCAATCCTGCTCCGTTTTCACATCTTCCAGGCACGCCGCCTCCAGCTTCCCTGTCTCCGCCGAAAAATAGTCGGCCAGCATACGATCGCCGACCGTCCCGTCACTTTGCCCGGAACTCGAAAATGGCAGGAGGAAAAAAACACCAGCTACACTGAAAAAATTAAGAACAATCGACCTCATCCCTCAATCCTATCCAGATAGAGCCTCACCTCACCAGCCTAAAAAAGTGCCATCGACTGGCATCGACGTCCCGCCGATAGCAGAGCCCGAGTGCCTCAAACCTCGTCCCGCCGATAACAATCAGCAGAATGATCATTAACCAGCCCGGCAGCCTGCATATGCGCATAAACAGTAGTCGATCCCAGAAACTTGAATCCGCGAGCCTTCAGATCTTTGGCTAGTGCATCCGATTCAGTTGTGGTCGCAGGATAGTCTTCCAAACATTGCAGGTGGTTCGCAATAGGCGTGCCATCGACGAATTTCCAAATGTAGGCATCGAATGATCCGAACGCCTCCTGCACCTCGATATACCGTTGCGCATTATTGACCGCCGCATTAATCTTAGCGCGATTCCGGACGATGCTGGCATCCAGCATCAGCAATTCCACTTTCCTCTGCGTAAATTGGGCGACTTTCTTAACGTCAAAGTTCGCAAATGCCTTCCGGTAGCCGTCGCGCTTCTTAAGAATCGTATACCAGCTCAACCCTGCCTGCGCAGACTCGAGAGTTAGAAACTCAAACATGCGTTGGTCATTGTGCACTGGGACGCCCCACTCTTTATCGTGATAGGCGACGTAGTCTGGCTTCGTCAAATCCACCCAGGGGCAACGGCCACGTCCATCTGCAACTTTGTCGGTCATCGTGTTTCAAAGGATTCTACGCATCAGCAACGTCGGAATCCAGCGTTGATTGCCACACTACTCAATCGGAAGTCGCAAATGCGCAAAAAGCGCCAATACGACCGCGCGCATCCTCTTGAAATGGTTCCATTCACTCGAAGGACACCCAACTAATGCCGCAGAAAAGACATTCTTTCGCGGCTTTGATGCAAGTTGGCACAGCCATTGCTTACTCAGTGTTTTATCAAGACAGGCACCACACCTTCTGAGCACTGGCGGCATGCGTTACCCCTGTTCGGAAACTCAGGGGCGCACTGTCTTCTATTAGAACTGCATCCTAACAGAACAACACTAACACTAGCTATAGCTACAGACACCCGTAATGATCACGAAACTACGCCTAGGAAAATATCTGCCAGTGTGGCTGCTCGCGTCCGCGCTGCTGCTCAGCTTGGGCATCACCGATGTGATGGCTCAAGAACCTGCAGTACTCGAATACAAACCTGACTACGATGCCTTAGTTGCGGAACAGGGTGACTATGCGTTTGCGTTCGACTTCTTCACAACATCCATGCTCTGGACGGTCATTGCTGCCGCCCTGGTGTTCTTGATGCACCTCGGATTTGCATGTCTTGAGTGTGGACTGACTCAGAGCAAGAATACGGTGAACATCCTGTTCAAGAACTGCTTCATCATCGCCATCGGAATCGTTTCTTACGCATTGCTTGGCTTCAATACTCACTACCCGGGCGACTTCAATGGCTGGTTCAGCCTTGGAGCTCCCATCGGCGATTTGAATGCTGATGGAGGTTCTACCTTTGGTTACGGAGGACTCTCTCTGGCAATGACCGGTTATGGTGACTTCATCTTTCAGGCAATGTTCGCAGCGACCGCAGCCACGATCGTTTCGGGAGCTGTTGCTGAGCGCGTGAAACTGCCTTCCTTTATGATCTTCGCGACCTTGCTGGTAGGCCTTGCTTATCCAATCGTTGGTTCATGGCACTGGGGTGGCGGATGGCTCTCTGGCCTCAACGGCGGCAACGGATTTAAAGACTTTGCAGGTTCCGCTGTAGTTCACGCATTCGGTGGTTTTGCAGCACTCGCCTGCGTCATTCTTCTGGGGGCACGTAAAGGGAAGTATACTTCCGATGGCGTGCGTCCGATTCTTGGCCACAGCATGCCACTCGCGGCTGTCGGAGTTTTCCTCCTTTTCTTCGGTTGGTTCGGATTCAATGGCGGATCAGTCCTTTCCGCTGCGCCAGGGCCACTTGGCCTTGTGTTCACGACTACGACTCTCGCGGCTTGCACAGGCGCACTTGGAGCCATTGCTACTTCCTGGATCGTGCTGAAGAAGCCTGATCTGTCGATGACACTAAATGGATTCCTCGCTGGGCTGGTTGGCATCACTGCCAATGCTGACATTGTTAACCCCATGGGCGCGATGACCATTGGAGTGGTCGGCGGCATCCTCGTGGTAGTCGCGGTTCTCTTCTTCGATAGAATCAAAATCGACGATCCAGTCGGGGCCATTTCGGTTCACGGAGTTTGTGGAATCTGGGGAATCCTGGCATGCGCACTTTTCGACACTACTGACGGTGGCTTCACCATCATCGGGCAGCTTACAGGCGTTCTCGCGGTCGCAGCTGCTGCATTCGTTTTCTCCTTCGTTGTCTTCCTGATCCTCAAAGTCACAGTAGGAATCCGCGTCAGCGAAGAAGAAGAAGCCGAAGGCCTTGACGTCGCCGAACATGGGGCACCGGCCTACCATTTCTCGAACTAGAAACTCGATCGCCAGCGCCTCTCACTGCAAGGACTCGCTGCTGGTAAATTCTCTGTTGCCTGGATTGGGTAACGCATTGCAGGAGACCACCAGGGGACGGAATTGCTTCCGTCCCCTGGACGTGTACAGAGAGAGAACGCACCACATCAGAAAGAGTATCACTCATTCGGAAACATTTTTCTTAGAGCGCAGGACGTGGATTTCCGCTATGGTCAGTGAATCGCATTGCAGATTCTGATTCACGCACTGATCCATGCAGACCATCCTAGTCATTGAGGACGACCGCCCCATTCGAGAAGGTGTTGTAGACGCCCTGACCTTTTCCGGGTATGCAGTTTTGCAGGCACCGGACGGCGCGAAAGGAATGGAACTGGCGCTGGCAGGCAGCTACGATTTGGTATTGCTGGATCTGGTTCTTCCCCACCATTCCGGGTTTGAGATTCTGGAAAAATTGCAGGAACTGCGCGCTGGCATGCCGGTCATCGTTCTTTCTGCCAGAGGTGAGGAAGCGGACCGCGTCCGTGGACTCAAGCTCGGTGCCGACGATTATGTCGTAAAGCCCTTCAGTGTCAACGAACTGCTGGCGCGCGTCGAAGCCGTCCTGCGCCGCACTCCCGCCCGGCCAGAGGCAGTGGCAAAAGTCAGCCTGCCCTGCGGCATTGCCAACCTAGAGATGTCCGAAATTCGTTTCCATGATGGCGGGCGAACCGAGCTGTCGGCGCGGGAAGTGGATCTGCTACGCTACTTTGCAGGTCGCCGAGGGCGGGCAATTTCGCGGGATGAGATTTTGCGCCACGTTTGGCGAGTCGATCCGCGCAACATTGAAACGCGTACGATCGATATGCACATTGCCCATCTGCGTGGCAAGATCCGAGACAACAGCAGTAAGCCGAAGGTGCTGCTGACGGTTAGAGGAAAAGGTTACATGTTCGCTGCGGAGGCATCGCCATGACCATCACCATCACCCGTCCATCGACCGTATGGACGGTCTTCGCTGTCTGCATTGCCGTGCTACTTGCGGCCATGGCATGGGTCACCGCAAACACCCTGCACCTTGAGCAAGCACGCCGCACCGCCGAACAGGATCGCGAACTCCAGGAACGCGTGCGACTTGCCCTTTGGCGAATGGACTCTGCGGCAGGAGCACTGGTCGTCGCTGAAAACGCACGACCCGCAAATCATTTTCGTGATTTCCATCCGGTCGACCAAGCCTACACGAGCACCTACCAAATTCTTCAGAAGGGTGATGTCATTCTTCCCTCCCCGCTGCTGAACGAAATTCCGAATCACGCCCAACTCTACTGTGAGTTAGGAGCCAATGGGAAGCTTACCAGCCCGCAGGTGCCGTCTGGGAATAATCGCGACTTAGCTGAACAAAACTATGTCTCAAAACAGGACATCGACGCCTCGGCTAAACTGCTGGAACAAGCTCGCGAGATTTTCCCCACCACCGGATACGATCCGCCAGCAGCTTTGACTTCAGAACAAGCGCAACCTCCCGCAGAATGGTCGGAGCAACAGATGCGCAATAGCGAGGAATTCATCGTCCGCAGCCAGTCCAAGGAAAAGACCGACACCTGGGGACAGAACACCAGCAAACAGGTCCAGATTCGCCCACGTAAAGCGATTGTGCAAAAGCAGGCAGAAGACGCAGGAATCACGATCGATTCAGAAGAACGAACCGCTTCATTTCAAGGAATATGGAGGGACACCCAATTGTTTCTAGTAAGAGATGCGACAGTGGATGGAGAAAACGTGAGGCAGGGAATATGGCTCAATGCAGAAAAAATTCGCAACCTGCTCCTCGATGAGATTCGCGATCTGCTGCCAGCAGCGGCACTCATCCCCGTCCGCGACCCATCCGTTCTCAACAAGACAACGCCGGAGGCCATGAAAGCTCGCACGCGTTATCTGGCATCATTGCCGTTCCAGTTGGAGCCGGGTGAAGTGGCGGTGGCGGTTCCTGCTTTCTGGTCGCCTGTGCGGCGCTCACTCACCTTCGCCTGGACGGGTGCCATTGCTGCCGCGATCGCAGCGGGAGCCCTTATTTTTGGCATTGTTAGACTCAGCGAGCGCCGTGCAGCCTTTGTCTCGGCAGTGACCCACGAGATGCGCACGCCACTCACCACTTTCCGCCTCTATTCCGAAATGCTCGCGACCGACATGGTGAAAGATGAAGACAAACGACAGGCATATTTTTCCACTCTCACTTCCGAGGCCGATCGGCTCAGCCACCTCGTCGAGAACGTGCTCGCCTATTCTCAACTGGAGCGCGGAAGTGCGCGCACTCGCATTGAAGAAACCACCCTCCAGAAAATCGTCGATCGCGTCCTGCCCAGGCTTGTGCAGCGCGCGAGCATGGCCGACATACAAGTGCGCACTGACATCAGCCCAGCCGCCGGCAACACTCGAATCAACGTCGACCTTACCGCAGTCGAGCAGATCTTTTTCAATCTGGTCGACAATGCCTGCAAGTATGCGCATCCCGCCGACGATGAGGATACCTGCATTCACATCGAAGCCGACATAGATGGCCCGATGGCATTACTGCGCGTGCGCGATCACGGACGCGGCATCAGCAAAAACGAAGAAAAGCGGCTGTTTCGGCCATTCGAAAAATCGGCCACCGATGCTGCCCATTCAGCACCCGGTGTTGGACTTGGACTCGCGTTGTGCCGCAAGTTGGCACGCGCTCTTGGTGGAGAACTAAAACTTTGCAGGAAACTGAATGGTGGCTGCTTTGTCCTGGCGCTGCCAGCATCCGCTGCGGGACAACCATCGCCAGATTAATTGGTTGCTGTTTCCCGATTCTACGGAAGGCCTTAAAGCGTGACACTCCCTTTCGATGCCACCTGGATGATGCTCGCCTTCGCCGCATTTGGGGCGTTGTGCCTTGGCGTTTCCAAAACCGGGTTTCCTGGACTCGCCATTCTCAATGTCATGGTAATCGCTGAGATGTTCGGCGCGAAGAACAGTGTCGGCATCATCCTGCCCATGCTGGTCGTGTGCGACATTATCGTGTTGCCACTATTCTGGAAACATGCGTCTTGGAAAATGGTCTGGCCGCTCGTGCCCGTCACCTTTGCTGCCATAGTTGGCGCATGGTTTCTATTGGATCAATTCGACGAATTGTCTGCACGACGAGTCATCGGCGGCATCATTCTGGTCATGTTGCTCCTCCAGCTCGTACGCGAATTCAAAAAATCGTTTCTCGATCGCCTGCCGGACTCGGCAGCATTTCGCTGGATCAGTTGTGTCTTGATTGGCATTGCTACCATGCTGGCCAATGCCGCTGGCCCCATTTATTCGATCTACGCATTGGTACACAAAATGCCTAAGATGGAATTCCTCGGAATCGCCGCCCGTCTGTTTCTCATTGTGAACCTCTTCAAGCTTCCTCTACTTGGTAGCTTGAATCTCATTGATGCAGAATCCATTCAACTCAATCTACTTCTGCTCCCAGCGCTCCTCTCAGGAATCTTCCTCGGACGCACTTTCATTCATTTGGTACCCCAGCGCACCTTCGAACTCCTGCTGTATGGATTCTCGGCCATCGCAGGACTTCGCATGCTGTTCTTCTGAAGTCACAAAGCCGGCTTCAGTGAAGCCCTTTAGAGGCGTTCAGATTATCTCTAATCAATCACCTTCCACTGCAGAAAACTGATTGGCAACATTCCGCGCCCTGCTCGGAATGCGCCTGATTATTCCTGTCAGGCAACGAAATACAGCCGCAAATGACTGATTGACAGCTGCTGAGAACAGACGAATCTTCCAACGTCAGCACGGATAAGATTGTCCGTGAAGAGATGAATACTGAGTAACAGTAAGTCTCAATCCAGATCGGGAGAAGGAAATGACGGCTCTTCAGTGTGATCCCGTGAACAAAATCAAGTGCGAGAAATCGCGTCTTTGATGCGTTGATACGCTGTTCACATCGGTCGCCAAGTGCGTTTCGGTCAACATCTATGCATGCGCATTCATTTGAGGCGGTCTCTGTCGCTCACTCCTTCCTTCTCAATTACTGAACCTTACGAAAATGTCATTTGAAAATCTCGGACTTAGAGCCGAACTCGTCGAAGTTGTAAAATCCAAAGGTTACAACGAACCAACGCCCATTCAGTCCCAGGCGATTCCGCAGATCCTCGATGGACGCGATCTATTGGGTGGATCCCAGACAGGCACTGGCAAGACTGCCGCTTTCACATTGCCCATGCTTCAATTGCTGTCCGATCATCACAACGATGCTCCACGAGGCAAGCAGGTGCGCAGAGCACCACGAGCACTGGTACTCACCCCCACCCGCGAACTGGCGGCACAGGTTGGCGAAAGCGTCGCAACCTATGGCACGGGCCTGGATCTCAGATCGACCATCATCTTCGGCGGAGTTGGCATTAATCCTCAAATCAACAAACTGCGCAGCGGAGTCGACATTGTGATCGCCACTCCGGGTCGCCTGCTGGATCATGCAAGCCAACGCACGGTCGATCTCTCACGGATCGAGATCCTGGTTCTCGATGAAGCCGATCGCATGCTCGACATGGGGTTCATTCACGATATCCGAAAAATTCTAAAGTACCTTCCTGCACGTCGGCAGAATTTGTTGTTTTCCGCGACTTACACCGATGAAATCAAGAAACTGTCCGATGGAATTCTGCACAAACCAGCGCTCATCGAAGTTGCCCGCAGGAACACTGCTGCAGAGAAAGTCACCCAGGTCGTGCATCCTGTCGCTAAATCGGACAAACGATCAATGCTCTCTCACCTGATCCGCACAGGAAGCTGGAGTCAGGTATTGGTATTCACTCGCACAAAGCATGGTGCCAACAGGCTGGCCAAGCAGCTTGATTGCGACGGCATCACGTCGAGCGCTATCCACGGCAACAAGAGCCAGAATGCCCGCACCCAGGCGCTGGCTGACTTTAAGTCAGGCAAAGTGCGCGTGCTGGTCGCAACTGACGTCGCATCGCGTGGACTCGACATCAACCTCTTGCCGCATGTCGTCAATTTTGAACTTCCCAATGTGCCCGAAGATTATGTGCACCGCATCGGCCGCACAGGTCGTGCGGGAGAAGAAGGCGCGGCCCATTCGTTGGTCAGCCTAGACGAGCGCGGACTGTTGAGAGACATCGAAAAAGTGTTAAATCGTTCAATCCCTGTTCAAGACATCGACGGCTACCAGACCAATGTAGCTGATGGCGAACAGGACGCACGTGTCCGTCCATCACGCGGTGGTGGCGGCGGTGGCAGAGGCCGCGGTAGAAACGGTCAGCCATCCGGACGCAATAACGCGGGCCCATCGAACAGTGGCGGAGGAACAGCCAGCAAAAAGCGCACATTCCGCCGACGCACCCAGTCCCGGCGCCCTGCCGGCAGAGCATGAACTGAGGATACGTCTCTTCATTGCCGTCGATCCTAGCAAAATCTTCCGCATCGACCATCGCCTCCTCGTACCATTCTTACGACTGCTGGCGATGCTTGTCGTGCCATTCCTTGTAGACGGTCGGCGAGATCTCAGACGGCTTAATTTCTGTTCTCCCTCCCCAGAAGACATTAGTGTAACTCACTGGAATTCCGACATCCACCAGATGCTGATCGATTGCTGCTTTGTGTTCCAGGACGCGTTCTTTTTCGGTGCCATGAAGAACAGCCATGATATTCACATTGCCGAATTGCGGCCCACCTTCTCTCCAGTAACAGTGGGTCAGAATATCGTGCCTGCCGATCTCTGATCCGGCCGTCTGCTGCATGCCCTCGGGAACTGCCCAGTGGAACAATCCGTTAAAGCGCGTCACGCGCACTCCCGTGGCTGATGGCTTTGCGTGCTCTAGAAACGTCGAAAAGCGGCCAATCACTTTCTTTCGATCCAGCTCTTCGGCCACTCGGAAGAATTCCTCCAGTGAGACGCCTGCCTTCGCCGCGCGTCCTTCCCACGGGTTATCGCAAATTTCCTCACGGGTCAGCTCGGCCTTTAATTCCATCAAGATTTTCCATTCCTCAGGCGCAAGATCCACGGTCGTGGTGGTCGTCATTGATGCCGGTTGATCTGCCTTTGCTCCCGGCTCCATCGACTTCCGCCGCACATGCCCGACTCCCAGCGAAAAGATCCCGTTTGCCGGCATCAAAATATAGTCGTCAGCGCCAGTCAGCCGCTTCAGCACATCGGCATGCGCACTTAACGATTCGCCTTGAGGAACTTTCAACGTGGTCCACAATTTATACTCGGAACCCGATATCTCGCGGTCTGTGGATCGCGTCACCACGTGCCCGCTGAACGGATCCTCGTTAAACATAAAGTCAAATGCCGCATCCAACTTCTCAGCGGGGACTTTCCACGCAGTCAATGCGCCATGCGCCAGTTTCGTGGCCAACAGTGTCTGACGCACTCTGCGAATGACTCCGGCATCGAGCATTGCCTGCACTCTTTCGAGAACCACTTCCAACTCAACGCCAGACTCCCTGGCAATGTCCTGAAATGGCGTCCTGCAAAAGCCGCTGATCATGTCTTCCGACACGGCGAGAATGCGCGTATTGATGGGATCGGTGTGCTCTACGGGAACGGTCATTTGCATGGAGTCACAAATGACACGAAAAGCACGGGTTGTCAGCTGCGGTTTTGCGTTCTTTAGTGCTTAGATTGACTCAAAAGGAGCGATACTTGGCAAATCTTGACCCACAACTGCTACTGAATGCTTACTGCTCGGGCATTTTCCCCATGGGCATGGGGAATGGCGAGATCGGCTGGTTCTCGCCAGATCCGCGCGGCATCATTCCCCTTGATCGTTTTCACATCCCGCACGGGTTACACCGCACCCTTAAGAAGCGACCTTTCGACATCCGATTCAATACCAGTTTTCGCCAGGTAATAACGGCATGTGCAGACCGTGAAGAAACCTGGATTGATGAGCCGATCATCGACAGCTACACCCGGCTCTACGATCTTGGTTTTGCCCATTCGGTAGAAGCGTGGCAAGACGACCAGCTGGTGGGCGGACTCTACGGGGTATCCGTCGGCGGTGCATTCTTCGGCGAATCGATGTTCTCCCTTGTCGCCGATGCCTCAAAGGTCGCACTTGTCGGCCTTGTGGCCCGGCTGAGGGAAAGGCGCTTCGTTTTGCTGGACACGCAATGGACGACACCGCACCTGAAGACCTTGGGGGCGGAAGATATTTCGAAGAAAGAGTACATGGAAATCCTCAGTGTCGCCTTGCGAGCCGAAACCAGGTTCGAGGGAAATCCTTACGTTTGAAGCCAGAAGGAACCGCGATCAGCGATCAGGCGTTCATGAGATCTTCAATCTCCTCCGCCTCAATTGGAATCGTAGCCATCAGATCAAGGTTGCCACCATCCTTGATGACAATGTCGTTTTCCAGGCGAACGCCAAAGCCTTCTTCCTGGATGTAAATCCCGGGCTCAACGGTGAACAACATCCCCTCTTCTACCGGCTTGTTGGTGTTGCCAACATCATGCACGTCCAAGCCAAGATGGTGCGATGTCCCGTGCATAAAGTACTTCCGGAACAGCGGCTCATTTTCATCTTGTTCCTTGATTTTTTCTGCTTCCAGTAACCCCAGGCTGATGAGTTCCTCCTCCACCATCTTGCCCACTTCCTTCTGATAATCCTTCAGCATGATTCCAGGTTGAAGCATGGCGCAGGCTCCGCGAAACACGCGCAGCAAAGCATTGTAGACAGACTTCTGCCGATCTGTGTAACGACCATTCACCGGAATGGTGCGCGTCATGTCTGCATTGTAATTTGCATACTCAGCCGCGACATCCAGGAGCAGCAGATCGCCATCCTTACACGGCTGGTTGTTTTCAAGATAATGCAGAACGCAAGCATTAGCCCCGCCAGCAATGATCGGCGGATAGGCGAATCCTCTCGAGCGACGTCGCAAAAATTCATGCATGAATTCCGCCTCGACTTCATACTCCGTCACCCCCGGTTTCAAGAATCCCAGCACACGGCGAAATCCCGCCTCGGTAATATCGCAGGCTTGTTTTACCAGCGCGATTTCGATCGGGTTCTTCTTACAACGCAACTCATGCATGAGCGGCGCAAGTCGCTCATACTTATGCAGGGGAAAACGTTCCACACAGTCACGGCGAAAGCGATCATCGCGGGTCTCGACGGCTGCCATCGCCCGCGGATGCTCATTGGTATTCAGATAGACATGCTCGGCCTGGAGGATCAACCCGCGGAACAATTTATCGAAATCTTCCAGCCAGTGAATTTCCACGATTGCAGATCGGTCTAGCGCGGCTTCCTTAGTCAACTTCGCCCCTTCCCAGATCGCGATCAGCTCAGAAGTCTCACGCACGAAGAGCAGCTCCCGATGCTTCTCATCAGCCGCATCAGGAAACAGCACCAGAATCGATTCCTCCTGGTCGATACCTGTCAGGTGAAACAAATCACTGCTCTGACCAAAGGGCAATGTCCCGTCCGCGTTAGTGGGCAGAATATCGTTCGAGTGAAGGATGACAATCGACTGCGGTTTCAGCCTCGAGACAAGGCGTTTCCGATTATCAACAAAAAGGTCTGGATCAATGGGATCGTATCGCATGTGGCGAAAAGCTCTCCAGTGGAACGCTAAATGTAAAGCGCGATTGTCAGGTCGCACATTCCTCCTAATAAAGAAGAATAAGGGACGAGGTTAAATAAATAGGTGGGCGGCTCT
>JBNMNB010000241.1:0-11313 GCA_051270635.1 Verrucomicrobiales bacterium
GCCCGTTTCTAATAGGCGCGTTGATCGTGAGGAAGTTATAGAGTCGTCTGACGATAGCAGACAGCAAAGAACTGACGGGCCAGAGTCCACTGATCAATCAACCCGAGAGCGGGATGATTCCCAATCATCGCAAAACGACGGAGGCGATGATCGTTCCAGAAATCGTCGCGGTCGCCGTGGCCGTCGAGGCGGAAAAGGTGGGCAAGGAGTCTCACGTCCTGGAGATCAGCGAGAAAGCGATGATCATCGGGACAAGCAGGGATCATCCGAACAAAGTGGCACGGATTCGACGAGTGAAAGCGCCGGCGAAGGAGCCTCAAGTGACCGGAAATCCACTTCCTCCCGCGATCGTGACGGGCGTGATCGTGACGGACGAGACCGAGAAAATGGTCGCGATCAGCGCTCAAGAGGGCCCAGAGAACCTCGTGAGCCCCGCGAACGCCGGGAACCAAAGGAACCACAACTCCGTGGCGCTGCCGTTCCACCACTACGCATTAAGGAAGGCGTCAAGCGCGCCCGCAGCGAGATCGTTGCCGTGCTCGATGAAATCACCAACATCAGCAGTGAGGACGACTTTTACGTAAAGGAAATCGAATTGAGCCTCAGTTTCGACGATACTGGCAGATTCATCGGAATTGGGACAGGAGGAGTCGCCAATGTGAAGGTCATCCTGGCACCGGATGATTTCTGATCCTCAGTGAAAATATCGGTTTTTCCTTGATTTTTCCCGTTCCACATTGTTGACACTAGGCTTTCGCCGTCTACAATGCCGCTTTTCCTCGGGGAAATCCCGAGTCATCACGCATTTACCCGCAAACCATCGCAAGCAAGTCAACACTCAATCTGTATGCCCGAAGTTACTGTAAGAAAAGGAGAGCCCATCGATCGCGCACTGAAGCGCCTGAAATCAAAGATGGAGTCCGAAGGAGTAATTGAAGAGGTGCGTCGTTTGAGAGCTTTTGAAACCCCTATTGAGCGCACACGCCGCAAGGCACGTGCAGCAGCTAAGCGTGGTCGCGTCAAAATTCGTTTCCAGTTTAATAAGCCAGGCGAAGATACCGCAGGTACTGGGCCTGGTATAAGTAACGGCGCTGGGGGCGATAAAAGGGGCGACTGATCGCTGCGCGTCCTAACAAGACACTTTTTTAGAAGACGAACATTCCGCTGTATGGGGAGTGTTCGTTTTTTTTGCCCATTTCCTCTGTTTTGTGTTGTACTTTGGAACGAAGTCTGCTACTTAGATACATAGTAAACCGTATGGCAATCGTGTCGTGAAAAGTTCCCTTCAGATTCGTGCTTTTGCGAAGCAACTGACGACGATCCTGCTGATCGGAGTCAGTTGTTCCTGTTCGTCCGAATCGATCGTAGACAGAGCGACAAAGAACAAGGTGCTCATCTTGGGAAATGGTGGAGAGCCGAAGGCGCTCGACCCCCATCTGGTGTCCGCTGTGGGCGACAGCAATATCATGTATTCGCTGTTTGAGGGACTGGTGACGTATGATCCATCGCAGGACACTGCTGCTGCGCCCGGAGTCGCGACCCACTGGGAGCCCAATGATGACTTTACCGTTTGGACGTTTTTCCTGCGTGAGAATGCCAAGTGGTCCAATGGCGATCCGGTGACCGCCAACGATTTCGCTTATTCTTATCAGCGAATTCTGACCCCGGATCTGGCATCTCCCTATTCAAGTATGCTGTATGGTCTGAAAAACGCAGAGCTCTTCAATAAAAGTGAGCGCACCAGGCTGCTGTTTAACAAGGAGCCAGTGCTTTCGTTGGCATGGAATGATTTAAAGGGGGCTGACTATGGGCCAAACGCTGCTGCGCAGTCTGAGTTCAACAAAAAGGGGCTCGATGCCCTGACCGCCAGTGAACTCGAGGCGCTGGAAAATGATCCTTCACTTTTCTCGTGGCCAGATGAGATCCCGACAGAAGCACGGGTTGAGTTGGTCAGTCGCTCGCTGGAGTTCACAAAAACCGGCAAGTCGATTTGGGAGTTGGCAAATGTTGGCGTGAAAGTGCTCGATGACTACACATTGGAACTTTCCCTTACCGGGCCGACAGCCTTTTTCCCGGAAGTGGTAAAACACACGACTTACTTGCCGGTGCATCAGCCGACGATCGAGAAGTTTGGATCGATGGTCGACCAGTTTACTTTGTGGCAACGCCCGGGAAATCATGTGGGAAATGGCACTTACAAGTTGAAGTCGTGGCGCATCAATCACTCGGTCGTGGTAGAAAAAAATCCCCACTATTGGGATGCTGAAACGGCGAAAATTGAGGAAATCCGGTTTCTTCCGATCGTCAGTATCTTTACGGAGGAACGCATGTTCAGGGATGGTCAGATGCACGCATCATACACGATGCCACGCAATCTCATTGAATGGTATAAGGCAAGCCATCCTGAGATGATCCGCATCGACGGTTATTACGCATCTTACTTTTACGACTTCAATCTTGAGCGTCCGCCCTTCGACAATCCCAAAGTCAGGCTGGCGTTGAACCTGGCGATCGATCGTCAAAAAATCGTGGACAACATAACGCTTGCTGGTGAACGGCCCAGCAAAGGTTTTACACCTCCAACACGAGGGGGGTATCAGCCGCCGGACATGATCAAATTTGATCCCGCCCGAGCGAAGGCGTTGCTGGCAGAAGCGGGCTTCCCCAATGGCGAAGGCTTCCCGGACGTCTCAATCAAGTTCAACACGCTTGAGTCGCACAAGGCGATCGCTGTTGCGATTCAGGATATGTGGAAAACAAATCTGAACCTCAATCAGGTAGAACTGCAGAATGAGGAATGGAAAGTCTTTCAACAGACCAGGCAGGACCATAACTTCGATATTTCTCGCGACGGCTGGACGGGAGATTTTATTGATCCCACGACATTCTTGAATCTTTTTCGGTCAGGTGACAGCCACAATCACTCTCGTTACTCGAACCCGAAGTACGATGAGCTTCTGGAGAAGGCTGCCAACATTCAGGATCCGCAAGAGCGCCTCGATGTCTTGAAGCAGGCAGAAACGGTCATGTTGACGGATTTGCCGATTATTCCGATCTATACATACGCAAAGCCATTCCTGATACATCCAGATTTAAAGGGCTGGGATCCACTTTTGCTTGATAACCATCCTTACAAACACCTTGATGTGGTGCCTTCAGGAACACCCTTTCGATTTTAGCTTCAGACTATGTTTCGATTCATCGCCAGTCGACTGCTTCAGTCTATCGTTGTTCTGTTTTGCATCCTGACGATCACGTTCTTTCTCGTAAGATTGGCTCCTGGCGGTCCGTTCCTGAACGACAAGGCGATCCCGGCTCATGTGGTGGCGAAGATGAACGCATACTATGGGTTAGATAAGCCGCTGGTTGTTCAGTATCTCAAATACATGGGGAATTTTGTGCGACTGGATCTTGGCCCATCGCTGGCGAACAAGGGCTATACAGTTAAGGAGATCATCGTCGAGTCCTTTCCTCTATCAGCGGCCATCGGCATGGGGGGACTGGCGATTGCCCTGCTAGTGGGAATTCCTGTTGGCGTCGTAGCTGCCTGGCGCCGCATTTCGCTCCTGGACTACGTGCCGATGGGGCTGGCGATGTTTGGTATCTGCCTGCCCACTTTTGTCCTCGGCCCATTGTTTGCAGATTTCTTTGGTTTGAAGTTGGGAATTTTCGCGGTGGCTGGGTGGACTAATCCTGTGACTGACTGGGTGCTGCCTGCGCTCACTCTCGGCTTGTTTTACGGCGGATACATTGCTCGAATTACCAGGGCGGGGATGCTCGAAATTCTGTCCCAGGATTTCGTTAGAACTGCCAAAGCGAAAGGCTTGCCAGCCTGGCGTATTCTTTTCTTCCACACTCTCAAGGGCGGCTTGCTTCCTGTGGTGAGTTATCTCGGGCCTGCCGTGGCCGGATTGATCGGCGGATCGTTCGTCATGGAAACAGTCTTTCAATTGCCGGGATTAGGACAGCACTTTATCAATGCCGCGACTAATCGGGACTACACGTTGATCCTGGGAACCGTCGCTACCTTTGGAACGCTCATTCTCCTGATGAATTTCCTGTCCGATGTGATACAAATGCTCCTGAACCCAAGGCTTCGCGGCAGTTCCGGGACTGGTTAATCAATTTTTTCTATGTCAGCCAACTCAAACGCACAAGTCGAACAGGGCACCTCGCTCGGGCAGGATGCATGGCTGCGTCTGCGAAAGAACAAGCTCGCAATGATCAGTCTGTGGACATTCGTCGCGATCGTCCTGGTCTGCTTTTTTGTCCCACTGTTAGGAATTAAAGATCCGAATCAAACTGATCTTGCAGCGCGCTCGACGCCACCGGGCGCTGAGTTCTGGTTCGGATCTGAGAACCTTGGTCGTGACATTTTTTCTCGAGTCCTTCATGGCGGGCGAATTTCGCTGGCCGTCGGCTTTTTAGCGACGTTTGTTTCGATGACTATTGGAATGGTATACGGCGCGGTGAGCGGCTACATAGGAGGTCGAACGGACGCAGTGATGATGCGTATTGTCGACATTCTCTATGCACTGCCGTTCATGATCATTGTGATCATTCTGACCACTTTGTTTGGCAACAAGCTCTGGTTGTTGTTTGTTGCGATCGGAGCGGTCGAATGGTTAACCATGGCGCGGATCGTGCGTGCGCAGATCATGGCACTCAAGGAGCAGGAATTTGTGGAAGCTGCGGTGTCGCTTGGCCTGAGTAACTCGCGCATCATCTTCCGTCATTTGATTCCAAATGTGCTCGGTCCGGTGATCGTCTATACTACTCTGACAGTTCCTGCGGTAATGCGTCTCGAAGCCGTGCTTAGCTTTTTAGGACTTGGTGTCCAGCCACCGCAAAGCTCGTGGGGCGTCTTGATCAAAGAAGGGGCGGATCGGATGCAGAGTGATCCAGCATTGTTGCTCTTCCCTGCTTTGTTCTTCTCTGCCACGCTCTTTTGTCTCAACTTTCTCGGAGATGGTCTTCGGGATGCACTCGATGTAAAAACGTCAAAGGACTGATCAATCACAGGTTCCCATGCCCGTTCTCGAAGTCAACGATCTCAGAACTTATTTCCACACCCGTGAAGGCGTGGTGCGTGCCGTCGATGGCGTGTCGTTCTCAATAGAGAAAGGCAAGACGGTTGGCATTGTCGGCGAATCAGGATCCGGAAAATCTGTCTGCTGCTATTCGCTTCTCGGCTTGATTCCGATGCCGCCTGGAAAGATCGAAGGGGGCTCTGCCATGTTCGATGGGATTGATCTTCTGAATTGTGATGCTGAAACATTGCGTCGTGTAAGGGGCAAGCGCATTGGGATGATTTTTCAGGATCCTATGACGTGTCTGAATCCCTACCTTAAGATTTCTACACAGTTGATGGAGCCAGTCCGGATCCACCTGGGGCTGGACAAAAAAGCGGCGCGGAAGCGTGCTCTTGAGGTGATGCATGAAGTCGGAATTCCCGAGCCAGAGAAGAGGATCGATATGTATCCTCATGAGTTTTCGGGCGGCATGCGGCAGCGGGTCATGATTGCCATGGCATTGATTACCAAACCAGAGATCTTAATTGCTGACGAGCCGACGACTGCGCTGGATGTGACCGTTCAGGCGCAAATTCTGACGCTTATCAAGGACATGCAGAGTAAGCTGGGGACGGCAGTCATTTTTATCACTCACGACCTGGCAGTCATTTCGAAAATCTGTGACGAAGTGAACGTGATGTATGCCGGGAGGATCGTTGAACGAGCCTCAGCGTCAGATTTGTTCCGCAGGCCATTGCATGCGTACACACGTTCGCTGCAGAGATCGATCCCTGCGATGCAGATAAAGGGGGAAGAACTCTATACGATCAACGGATTGCCGCCAAACGTTGCATTGCCCATTCCCGGGTGCGCATTTGCGCCGCGCAATGAGATTGGCGACCGAACAAAGTGCCTTACGGATTCGCGCCCTCCATTCGAAGAAATTGAACCAGGGCATTGGGCGCAGAATTGTCCTGGTTGCCTGCTTTAGTATTCTCGCTGCGACTAACCATTTATTATAAAGTTCCACCATGGCATTCCTTGAATTGATCGATCTGGCGAAGCACTTTCAGGTGAAGAAAGGGATGCTGTTCCGCAAGCAAATCGATACGGTCAAAGCGGTCGATGGCGTTAACCTTTCGATCGAAGAAGGAGAGATCCTCGGACTGGTGGGTGAATCGGGATGCGGGAAATCGACGCTGTCACGCACCATCATGCAGTTGATTCCGGCAACCTCTGGATCAGTTATGCTTGAAGGGCAGGATCTGGCGCGGAATTCGGCTGATGAGATGAGGCGTCAACGGATCAATTTTCAGATGATCTTTCAGGATCCGTATGCATCATTGAATCCGCGCATGACGGTTTATTCGACGTTGGCGGAATCGCTCAGGACGCGCCATCCAGGGCTGAAGGGCGATGAACTTACCAGAAAAATCTCCGAATTGATGGAGCGAGTCGGGCTGGATCGGCGGTACATGCGCAAATATCCACACGAATTCTCGGGTGGGCAGCGGCAGCGCATCGCCATTGCCCGCGCTCTTGCTCCAGAGCCAAAGTTGATCCTGGCTGATGAGCCGGTCTCCGCACTGGACGTTTCGATTCAGTCGCAGATCCTCAACCTGCTAAAGCATTTAGTGCGAGACTTGAACCTGACCATGATCTTCATTTCACACGATCTTTCAGTGGTGCGCTACATAGCCGACAGGATTGCGGTGATGTACTTCGGGAAGATTGTTGAATTGGGAAAAGCGGAGGATGTCATGGACGATCCGCAGCACGAATATACTCGAAAATTGATCGCCTCGATTCCTCGCATCGAGCAAGTAGTTGATTCGGACAATTAAGAAGACATGCGTGCTCTACTGCAGCGGGTGATCAGCGGAAGCGTCACCATCGACGGAGAGACGAAATCACAGATTGGTGCAGGCCTGGTGATTCTGTTAGGAATCGAAGAAGCCGATGATCGTGCGGATGTCGATTGGCTGGTAGGGAAAATCAGCCGCATGCGGATTTTTTCTGACGAAGAGGGGCTGATGAATCGCTCAATCCTCGATGCGAAGGCCGCCGCCCTGGTCGTGAGTCAATTTACGTTGCATGCCAGCATTAAAAAAGGGAACCGGCCGTCCTTCATCAAGGCCGCCCGACCAGAGCAGGCGATTCCACTCTATGAATCGTTTGTGAGCGAATTGGGTGCGGTACTTGTGGGGCCGGTCGTCACAGGCGAGTTCGGCGCAGATATGAAAGTGGCGTTGGTGAATGATGGGCCAGTGACCATTTGGATCGACAGTCGAAATCGAGAGTAGCGGGGATTCGGTGTTTCCTTGCTCCAGATTCTGGCGTATCAGACTCCCATGTGGACAGACGTTCAGACATTTTCCGACATCAAGTATCAGAAATCTGGTGATGGAATTGCCAAGATTACCATCAACCGCCCAGAGGTTCGTAATGCCTTCAGGCCGTTGACCGTCAAGGAGCTGCTGCAAGCGCTGGAGCTGGCGCACGAAGACCCGAAAGTGGGTGTGATCATTCTGACCGGAGAAGGTGACAAAGCATTCTGTTCGGGTGGTGACCAAAAGGTTCGTGGCCACGCTGGCTATGTAGGCGAGGACGGAATTCCGCGGCTGAACATTCTCGATGTGCAAAAGAAGATCCGCGGATTGCCGAAGCCCGTGATCGCGATGGTGGCTGGCTATGCGATCGGTGGCGGTCATGTGTTACACGTCGTGTGTGATCTCACTGTGGCAGCGGAAAATGCGCGATTCGGCCAGACGGGGCCAAAGGTTGGGTCGTTCGATGGTGGATTGGGCTCATCATACCTGGCGCGCATTGTGGGGCAGAAGAAAGCACGCGAAATCTGGTTCCTGTGTCGGCAATACGATGCACAGCAGGCGCTCGATATGGGGCTGGTGAACACGGTGGTTCCATTGGAGAAATTAGAAGAAGAGACGGTAAAGTGGGCGCGTGAAATTCTGGAGCATTCGCCAATGGCTCTGCGTTGTCTTAAGGCTGCGCTGAATGCGGATTGCGATGGTCAGATGGGGCTGCTGGATCTTGCCGGGAATGCCACATTGCTCTACTACATGAGTGAAGAGGCTAAGGAAGGGAAGAACGCATTTATAGACAAACGGCCACCTGATTTCTCGAAGTTTCCTCGCGTGCCCTGATGATGTGGATCAAGCACTGGATCGCTGCCAGCCGACCGAAGACGCTGCTGGCAGCCTTTGTGCCAGTGTTAGTGGGGGCGGGGCTTGCGTGGCGATTGACTGGAACAGTTGAGTGGCTGCTGGCAGTTTGCACGTTGACCAGTGCCACTGCCATTCAGATCGCTACGAATTTTTTTAATGACGCGATCGATTTTACGAAGGGAACTGATACTGGCGAACGGATCGGGCCGCAAAGGGTCACGCAATCGGGCGTGTTTTCTCCGAGGACTGTATTGATTGCAGGAATGGTGATGGCGCTGGTGGCTGTGTTGTTATCACTGCCGATGGTCGCAGCGCGTGGCTGGCCAGTGATCGCGATAGGTCTGCCGTCACTCTATTTTGCTTACGGCTATACTGGTGGGCCAGTGCCGCTTGCCTATCGGGGGCTGGGGGATTTTTTCGTCGTTCTGTTTTTTGGCTTTGTTGCAGTGATAGGTACCATGTTCGTGCAGACAGGGCAATGGTTCGCGGAAGCAATGCTCGCAGGTTTTCAGGTCGGCATGCTTTCAACTGTGTTGATTGCAGTGAACAATCTCCGAGACAGGGAAGGGGATGCAATCAGTGGCAAGCGCACTCTGGCGGTGCGCTTTGGTGAGCGGTTTGCTAGATGGGAAATTTCACTGCTCTGTGTTCTCCCGCACATCGTCGGGCTCATCTGGTTCATCTGGAAGCAGTGGCCGTCGGCCCTGCTGCTGCCGCTCGTCGCACTTTTGCCGGGGTTTTTCGTGATGCGCGGTGTTTGGAGCAATGCCCCGAGCCCAGTCTACAACAAATTCCTGGGGATCTCTGCTACGCAGTTACTGCTGTTTGCTGTCGGCTTTCTCGTCGCCTGCATCGTCGATTGAGTTAAAGTCTTCGTCGGGGAATTGTTCATCGACAATGCGGTCGATTCCGCGCTCAACGAACGAGCTCACCGGATATTCTTCTTTGGCTTTTAAATAGTAAGCGAGGGCCGGGCCTAGCTTTCTTGAATCTTCCAGTTCCTTCGCATTCTTCAGCCAACTCACAAACTGGGCGACCTCTCCCGTCAGTTGTGCGCTCATGACGCTGACCTCGCTGTCATTTGGAAAATCTTCGCGAAGTTCTTCCACGATTTCCCATGCGCCATGCTTGTCGCCCTTGGCGGACAGGCCCTTCGCCTGTTGCAGCGCCATTTGCACGCCCGTCATGTCTTCGATCACTTCCTTCAGCTTGTCTTCGTATTCTTTTTTGCCGATTGATGCTGCGAGATACTTCGCCTGATCGAGGAAAATCTGCCTGTAGTTCTTTTGCGCGATCAGGCTGTTAAGATCATCCAGCACGCGGCTGTGTGCATCTCCACGTTTAAAGATGAGATCGCTAATGCGCTTCAATTCAGGATTGTTCGGCCATATGGTTGCCGCCTTTTCCAGTTCTGTTGCCACGCTCTCAAGGTCTTGCGCAATGGCTGCGTTACGCGCTTTTTGCAGGTGCATTCCAGATATTGTGCGGGCGCTTTCAACTGCGGCACGCGCCTTCGATGAGTCGAAGTCGCTGGCGGATTTCTGCAGCTTCTCCAGTAGTTCTTCGGCTAGACCAAAGTTGTGCACTTCGAGAGCCGAAACGAGTTGATTCGAGTCACGCACAAAGTCCAGCACGTGCATTTTTTCGCTGCGCGCCAATGTGCGAACGCCTGGGAGATACTCACCAATCATGAATGCCTCTGAAAGACGTTTGCTTGCAGATTCGAGATCACCGCGGTCGGCGAAGAATTGAAATGCTTCGATTCCCTCCTGCACTTCACGGATGGCTTCGCTGGCCAATGCATCGACACTCGACAGCGTGGGATTGACCCCAATGCCACGGGCAAATACTTGCTCAACCTGGGAGCCTTTCTTGATCTCAAGATCGCCGTCACCATCGCTGAAAAGTTTTCGGTACAGACGTGTGGCTATGATGACATGCTCGAACCGCCGCTGCACTAGAAGCTGAAGGATCAGACTCTGCATCTCGAGTTTACTCTTTATCTCGCTGATACCTGCCTTGGTTTTGTTAACCGCTGACATGCCTTCGATTTCAGCGATGCGTTTGATGTAGAGGCCCACTCTTCCGGCGGTGGCATTGGTTCCCTCAGAGCGCGCTTCTCTCGCCGTCTCGCGCGACTGGCCTGCCTCGCCAGTGCCGGGCGGACTCGACTGAGAGCGACGCTGGCCCAGAGTATTGCCATCATTGGCGATCTCCATGTTGTGCGCGAGTTGCTTGCGCTCTTTGGCCAGTTCCTTGTTGGCTTCTGCCATGGTGCGCGCACTATTGCGCGCCAGCCACACTCCGTAGACGGTGTTCACCAGCGAATCTGATATGCGCGCATCGATCGGGTACTGCGATGCTTTGGTCAGGGCGGCGATCGCTTTTGGAAGACTTGGGCCGCCTCTTCGCTTTGGGGACAGCGCCGCCAGAACCTCATCAAGGGCTGCTCGGTATTCGGCGTCCTCAGCGGGTTCGGCTTCTTTTGCCCCCAGATATTTTTCGAATCGAGCGCGGAACATCCGGTTGTTGGTGATGCTCCAAGTCTTCCCGTCCCAAGTGACGGTCTCAGTCGTTGGGTCAATAAGTGGAATCTCCCTGCCGAGGAATCCGGGCTTCAGGCCGCCAGGCGATGAAGGTCCGCTAGCGGAAGTCGACTGGCTAACGCCGGGTTGCGCGGACTCGGTCGCCGCGGGAGCTTCGCTCTGAGCATGAGCAATGGTCACGGCGGCACATGTCCAAAGGAGTGCATGGATAATGTAAAAACGGTTAGGGGAAGCGATCATTGTGGAGTGGTCTAGATTCTCTTCAGGTCGGTCACCAGGAGCATTCCTTTGCTGGTCACCTCGATGACAAACACGAAGTCTTGTCCTTTCTGAATATTCTGCGTGTCAAGGCTTGCTGGGAGATGAACACCCACGGGATCGCCAAAGCTGCCGTCATCGTTTTTGATTGAGACGTGGAGCAGTCGGCCAATTTCAGGACTGCGTTTGAGTTGCCCCTGCACAGTGCCATTGAATTTGTAAGTGTTGCCCTCAAGGCTTGCGGACCGTTCCAGGTATTCGTCGACGTTTAACGACGGCGTGGTCGCGTGTGGATCGCTGGTACGATTGAGA
>JBNMNB010000242.1:0-11304 GCA_051270635.1 Verrucomicrobiales bacterium
GACGTTAGTCCAAATTGCTCTTCACGTGGAAATGACGCCGTAGCTTTGTAGGTGGTGAGCGCGAGTTGATCGGCGAGTTCAAATGCTCTGAGTTTAGTGTGATCTCTCATTGCTCTTTCTCCTACAGCCTCCGGCCTCCAGCCTGACGTCTCTGTGAGAGCCGACCCCGCCACGCAGTTGCTTGCCTTGCGGCGATGGGCTGCGACTTTTTGAACCCGGGCTGCGCGTTCGTGGACGGATTTTTCGAGCGGAAGCGCTCGCGCTTTGGCCTAAAGCGGGAAGAGGGAGCGGAAGTTGCGGGTGGCACTGAGCGGCGTCCAAGCCTGCCTCATACTTGGCATAGCAAGTGGATCGGGGCCGCGCAATTCATCATGAACTACTGCGGTGGGAACGCTGTCACAGCGCTTCCCTATCAGACCGGGGTGGCACTGCCAGATCCTTGGAGACATCATTCACCCATTCCTGTGGAATTGTCAGCGTGGGCGAAGTCCGGCTTAGCTAACCAGCCATCATCTCCGTCAGCTGTTTGGTCGCGATGCCAATCGGACGATCCAGTGGAATGCCGGCGCAGGTGAGCAGAGTGGTGAGCAGGTCGCCTTGATTGCCCTTGGTGTTGGCGAGGAATTGTCCGGTGTTGATTGAACCTCCCCCGCGCCCGGCAACGATGAAGGGAAGGTTTTTGCGCGAGTGGTCGCTCCCGTCCTCCAAGCCGGAGCCCCACATCATGATGCAATTGTCGAGCAGGGTGCCGTCGCCTTCCCGCAGGCTGGCCATCTTGTTCACCATGTAGGCGAATTGGTCGACGTTGAACTTGGTGATTGCTGCCACTTTGCGAATCATTTCGGTGTCTTTATTGTTGTGATGGGTCTGGGAGTGATGCTCGTCGTTGAATCCAAGTTCCGGATAGGAAACTCCGTTCGGCAAGGAGCCGATGTAGGTGCTGACGCGGGTCGTGTCGGTCTGGAAGGCCAGCACATTGAGGTCGCACATCACCCGCATGTATTCGCTGCGCTTGTCTCCCTCGGGTATCTTGATCTCGATGGGTGGGGAATCCGAGGCGTTGCGCTTGCTGGTGCTGACTCCTGCCTTCTCCAGTGCGGCTTCCTTTTGGCGATATTCGATGGCGGCGATACGGCGTTCGACCGAGCGCACGCTGTCCAAATATTCATCCAGCTTGTGTTGATCGTTCCGGGGCAACTTTTTGCGGAGGTCTCTAGCACCTCCGATGACAAGATCCAGCATCTGCCGATCCAGCGGATCTGCCTGCGCGACTTGTCCAAGTTTGTCGGCCTTGCCGAAGAGGCGATTGAGGACACTGCGGGGATTGGTCTCAGCAGGGACGGCCTGGGTGGGCGAGCGATAGCTGCAGTAGTTGTAGTACCCTTCGTGCAGTCCCTCCTGGTTCTCCTTGTGCGTCTGAGGCATGGTCGCCAACTCCAGAGACGGGAGTGATGTTAGACCGCCGACATAATTGGCGGCAATCTGATCCGCAGAAATTGCGATGTTGATCCGGTTCCGCGTTGGTGCATCCGGCAGGATCGCCGTGAGCCAGGTGGATAGCTCGAGCGCATGAGGGGCGCCGTTGAATGGAGAGATGGGTACGCCTGAGATTCCTTTCATCAAGAGGCACTGGTCAAGCACCGGACTCAGCGACTCCAGGGCGGAAGGTGGTGGTGAACAATGGAAACTGTCTGCGTTCTTGGGCCAGAATTCATCCATGATGACGCCGTGGGGCATGTACATGAAACCGAGGCGAACCGGTGGCTTGAAAGGCTTGCCTTCACCGGGCTCTGCCCAGCCCATGGTATCCAAAAGTGGCAGCGCGAGTGACGCTCCGGCGCCTTTCAGGAATGTGCGACGATCAAACAGGAAGTTTTTTCTCATGGGGACAGGAGGCGGTTATTCTTGGATTCGACGGTGCGTGAATGGATAGCTGGTGACGATTTCGCTGATGAGAGTCTGCATACGATAGTCATCTTTCGCGATCTTTTCCATCATGTGATCCACCACAATCTCGTCATAGCCTTCGAGTTGGCGGCATAGGGCAAAGGCCAGCAGTTTCTCGGTCAGGTTACGCGCCAGATCACTTTCACGTGCGGCGATAATGGCTTTCAGTTCTCTGGGAGACGTAAAGTGCTTTCCGCCCGGAAGTTCGCCCGCCGCATCAATCGCGCCTCCCGAATCGTCCTGCTCGCGCCAGCGCCCGATGGCATCAAAGTTCTCAAGGCCAAAGCCGATGGGATCGAGGATCTTGTGACAATTGGCGCACGTGGCATTGGTCTGATGCAGTTCCGTGCGTTGGCGAAGGGTCAGGTTCGCGACTTCCGTTGGGTTCTGTTTTTCCAAGGCCGGAACGTTCGGAGGAGCAGGCGGCACATGTTCCCCTAACACTTGCTCAAGAACCCAGACGCCGCGTTTGACGGGGCTGGTGCGATTGGGAAATGAAGTCGTCGCCAGCACGCCTGGCATTCCCAGAATTCCTCCCCGATTTCCATCCGATAGTTTCACCTTGCGCATCTCTGATCCGATGACGCTTGCTTCCAAGCCGTAGAGGCTGGCGAGCGTCTCGTTAAGGAAAGTGTAATCGCTGTCCACGAAACGAACGACGCTATGGTTCTCTCGCACGATGTTCTCAAAGAACAGCCGGGCTTCGTCAACCATTGACTGGCGCATCTCGCCGGTCATCTGGGGGAACATTTCCGTGTCGAAGGTCTTGCTCTCGATATCACCCAGACCGAGCCACTGCGCTCCGAAGCCATCGAACAAAGCCCGGGATCGCTCGTGTTGGAGCATCCGTTTTACCTGCGCTCTTAAATTCTCCGGTTCGTGGAGTTTTCCACTGTCTGCCATGGCGGATAGATCCGCGTCGGGCATCGTTGCCCACAGGAGGTAGGACAATCGGGACGCCAGTTGATAGTCATCCAGCGGAACAATCATACGCCCGGGTTCAGCCTCACCGTCCGGAGTGATAAAGAGGAACTGGGGAGAAACCAGAACCGCCTTGAGCATCAGCCGCAGCGCCGCCGGATAGGCGAGATTGTTCTCACGCGCCAGATCGAATACCCGCAACAGGACATCGACTTCCCCTTCTAAAGGAGGCCTGCGATAGGCGTTTTTGGCAAGCGATTGGGCGACGTTTTTCGCCACCGCGCGGAGGTCAGCCTCCGGCGCTGGCATTTCTCCGAACAAGCGCTTTTGCACCTCAGTGGGTGGTGTGTTGTCAGGTGCCAGAATTCGCCCGAGCACCTCATTAGCGATCCCGAGAAACTGCTCGGACTGAAGCGGGGACAGCGAATTCATATATCCCTCACCGAGCACTTCGTCGGGCAACTCATCGGCCACATTTGGATCGACACCGTAGAGATCATGGAGGGTGTTTCCATACTCGACCTTGCTCAGACGACGGATCACAAACAGGCCGGGATCCTTCGGGCTGAGAAACTTGATCTTGCCAACCCAGTCCTGAAACTTCTGGCGTTCTTCATCCGATGGCAGCTTGTCCTCATCATCCGGTGGCATGTCATGCGCCTTCACATTGGCGAGTGCCTGCCGCCACTGTTGGCTGGATGCCGTGTCCCCAGGACTTTTGAGAGCTGCCTCGAAGTTGAGCCCGCCTTTGCTCCTCCTGTTGCCGTGACACTTCGTGCAGTAGTTCTTAACGAACGGCTTCACACCCTCCTCGAAGGACTTTTTGGCATCGGCCTGCAACACCGCAAATTCTTTGTCTTCTTCAGCCGACTCTGCCTGGCAGGGCGCAGCTAGCAATAGCGCCAAGCCGAACAGCGACGCTCCGATTTGCGATGTGCCGATTGCGGCGCCTGAATAAGTAATGCGGCTTTTCATTCGATTCCCATCTTGATCTCTGGAGGGAAGCCTCATGTTTGAATAGTTGGGAGGGAATTACCAGAGAGATGTGGATGCTGCCCACGGATCACCACGATTTGAGGGCGATATGCGCCCCCTGTACCCTGTTCGTTCTTGGAAGAGTGGACTTCAAGTGGCTGGCGGACGATGTTGATCTTCATGGTCTGAGGTTCACCTCGCTCGAGTGTGGGCCAATCCGCTCTGTGCTGACGACCAGTTCGTCAATCCAGAGCGCCTGAGCGTGGGGTAGCAGCCCCGGCCCGAAGTAAGGCGTAAGGAGAAACTGGTTCCATTTCATGTTCGGAAAATCTGTTGTCCTGAAGGTGATGTCCGTGTGCTCGACGACAAGTTTGCCGTCGAACCAGCCGCGGATGACGCCATCTGAATTTGCCTTATCGTTCGTTACGTCGAGGGTGTTGAGCTTGAACTGCGCCTCGATACAGTGCCACTTGTCGTCGGTGAAGAGGGTTTCCTTCGAGTCGTAAAGTTTGCCGTTGTATCCACCCTTGAGCGGACCCTGCGTGAGACCGTGGGGCATATCTTTATTCTCCATGTCCGTCGCGCCAAGGCGGAGCTTGCCATTCACAGGCTCTACATAAAGTGTCAGATGGCTGCGAGCTGGGCCGTGCCACTTACCATTCTCGGTGGTGAGAAAGTGTGCAAGGTGAGGATGATAGGACTTTCCGGACCAATCCCAACCCTTCGAAAGTTTGATGTAGAATCGGATGTAAAGCTCCTCCGTGGCTGTGATTAAATGCCGTATACCCTTACTTGTGTGAGGGCTCGTTGTCTTCGCCTTCCAGCGGTATTCAATACACCCCTTTCCGGCAAACGCGCCATCCGGGACGATCTTAAAACGGGAGCCATCGTACCAGTCCCGCTTCTGGAGATCCGCATCATCGAAACTCTCGGCAAGAAGGATGCTGCCGGGCTCCGTTTCTTCTGCGATCGCTATGCCAATGAGCACACTGGCTGCGATCGCCACGTATAGAATCAAGTGATGACTGGCCATTTGAAGGTAGATGTAAGTGCTATACGTTTTCCCGCAGAGGAAGATTCCCGTGCAGCTGTAATAATTTCAAGGACATGCAAAGCGTGTTCTGGCGTGGCTAGAAGATCCTTTCCGGTGGCGAGACTTTCCGCGGCGAGCGCGGCCCCCGGTTGCCATAGGTAACCACCGGCATCGGCCTCGTGCCGTTTCAATTGTAGTGCTTCTTTTGTTGCCAGATCAACACCAAGGGGTGCCCAGTCGTAGCCGACCATCCCCATGAATCCCCCGGAACCCACGACCGAGATTGTATGTCTCGTTTCGCTGCGACCATCATGCCCGTGTGGAATAAAAACACACGACTCGCCTGCAAGCATCGCTTCGATGTCAGGATAGGTGTTCGCCACCTTGAACTTCTTCCCTTGTTTCTCCGCTCGTTCGTAGCGAATGTCGCAAAAGCTAACGACGTCGACAAATGGCGACTGCGTGAGGATAGGTAGATACTGGTGGGAAACGCTTCCACAACCAATCACACCGGTCCTGATCCGGCGCTGTTGCGTATCATCCGCCAGGAGGCTGGAGGTCGACTGAGCTGCGAGTGTGGCACCGGTCATGAACGCCGCCTTGCCGAACTGACGCCGGTTAGGATGATTGAGAGTCGGTTTCATTTGAGGACTTGGATGTTTCGTGATGACAAATTTGTTAGACTCAGCGGTTGGGCTTCCAGAGATCGATGGGCTTTTTGGCATCTGTCGTGAACGGCAACGCCACTTTGCAGCCAGTGCGGGCTGATTCGTATGCGGCAAAGATGATCTCCAGCACCGCTCGGGCGTCATCACCGGTCACTAGCGGTTTCTTATCGTGCTGGACGCAATCGACGAAGTGAGCCATTTCCTGGTGGAAACCATAGTTGTAGGCCTCTTCGTAGATGGTAAAGGACCAGCCGCTGGTGGAGCCCGCCTTCTCCACAGCGTAGTCGTAACCATCGAGGCTGTAGGTCTCGATGGAATTGCCGTGCAGCAAGTCGGCGTAAGCGACGCCTTTTGAACCATGCACTTCGGCCCGATCATCCATGCCTCCGAGCTTCGTCCAGCTTTCCTCCGCGAGACAGGTGGTGCCGTTTTCAAACTCAAGAATCAGTAAGGCGTTGTCCTCACCCACTGTCTTGTCCATGTGCACCTGCGTGCTCATCTGCGCATAGACTGACTTCACCGGTGGACGGCCTAACATCCAACGGAAGAACTCGATGGCGTGGCACCCCATGTCCATCACCACACCTCCACCAGAGCGTTCGACGTCCCAGAAATGCGGCGCATGCGGACCGTCGTGTTTCTCCGCTTGCTTGATGAGCGTCGGCTCGCCGAGCGCGCCAGAATCCAGCAGTTGTTTCAATCGAACATACTTCGGCGCGAAGCACAGTTCCTCGGCGTACATCAGCTTCACATTGGCCTCGCGTGCAGCAGCGAGCATCTGGTCGGCCTCGGCCATGTTGAGGCAAAACGGTTTCTCGATAACGATGTGCTTGCCCGCCTGCGCTGCAGCAACCACGACTTCGCAGTGCAGGTCGTTGGGAATGCCAATCACCACCATGTCGATCTCGTCCATGGCGAGAAGTTCACGGTAGTCGATGAAGTGGTTAGGAATGCCGTGCGTTTTTGCAAACTTCTCCGCATTGCCTGGCGTTGGTGAAGCCACCGCCCTCATTTCGGCGGACTGACAACGTTGCAGCGATTCTGCATGAATAGCAGAGATGAATTGGGATCCAATGATACCTACTTTGACTTTAGTGCTCATGTTTATGTGATGGCGTTAGATCTCCCAACCTTTGCGGAACAACGGACGGATAAACGGTTCCGCTTCGGGACAGCCGATGGCTTTCATGTTCTCGGCGTCCCACTCGATGCGTTTGCCAGTGCGTAAGGCGAGAAATCCGACTAGCAATCCCTCTGTCAATGTTGCCGCGTAATCGAACCCTGATTGAGCGCGTGGCCCGCCCTTGCAGGCTTTGATCCACTCAATGTGATGCTCTTCCGTGCGCGGCAACACCGCCTTGGGAGCTTCATAATTGACAAATTTCTTTGTCGGCAAGAGCATGAACATCTCGTTCTCGGACTTGTCGCCACCATGCCAGGTGCGGGTGTACAATGTGCCTTTGCTGCCAATGGACAGGGAGCCGTTGCCTGTGATCTCCTCGCCTTGAAACAGCTCCTTGGGCGGCAATTTCTTGCCATCATAGAAGGTGAGTTTGACAGGCGGGCGTTTACCACGTGCGGGATACTTCATCTGGATGACGCTCCACAGCGGCGGGCAGTCGCTGGTCTTTGGACCGGCATCAATGACCTCAGCACTAGTCGGCAGTCCTAACTGCAGCGCCCAGAATGCCGTATCGAGATTGTGCACTCCCATATCGCCGATGGGGCCCGTACCGAAGTCCCAACGCCCGCGCCATTTGAAGGGCACATACACCGGATCATAGTCACGATGGGACGCTGGCCCCAACCAAAGATCCCAGTCCAGTGTGTCAGGCACGTCGTGCTTGCTAGTGGGACGCTCTTCTCCTTGAGGCCACCAACCGGCGGGGCGATCTGTCCAAACGTGAAGCTCTTCCACCTCACCGATGGCCCCTGAACGAATGACATCGACTGCGCGGCGGGTGCCTTCCAAGGCATGCCCCTGCGTGCCCATCTGCGTCACCACACCTGCCTTGCGAGCCTCCTCTTTCATCCGGCGCACTTCGTAAATGGAATGCGCCAGGGGTTTCTCACAGTAGACGTGCAAGCCGCGTTGCATGGCTGCAATGGCGGCAACGGCATGCGTGTGATCCGGGGTGCTTACAACGACGCCGTCCAGCGATTTCTCCTTGTCGAGCATCACACGGAAGTCCCGATAGCGACTCGCCTTGGGATAGGCCTCGAACGCAGGGCGTGCGCGTTCGTCATCCACGTCGGCGAAAGCTACAATGTTCTCTGAAGCAAGTGCCGTCAGGTTATCGAAGCCTCGACCACCGGGCCCAACGAAGGCAAGATTCAGCTTCTTATCGGGATCGGATTGGACGACGTCAGCACGGCCAACCGAGGTCATGCCAGCCGCGATCAATGCGGTGTCGCGCAGGAAGTCACGACGGGATTTGGTATAGTTTCGTTTCATGCGTATGAGTTAGTAGGGGGTGGATGGTGAAATGTCAGGCAGACGGGCGGCGGCGGCTTCATCACAGACACAAACGACCTGCTGGTGAAGCGTGAGAAAAGATGCGGGAAAGTTCGTCGCTAGCCCGCCTTTCGCTAAGCGATTTAGTTGTTCGGCCTTGGCCTCGCCGAATACTAGCAGAAGAATGGTGCGCGATGCCAGGATGCCGCGCATGCCTACGGTCAATCCATGACTGGGCTGCCTGCTCGTTGCAGAAAGCATCCCATGAGACAACGATTCGGGTGTCAATTTCGCGACGTGACAATCGGCGGTCAGCACATCGCCCGGTTCATTGAACCCGAGATGGCCATTGACGCCGAGTCCTAACACGCACATATCGATTGGTCCGTTCTGATCGAGCCATGCGCTCACACGCTGACATTCCTCGTCAGGTGATGGGGCGTCACATTGAAAACCGAAGAATCGCTCCTGGCTGATTTCCAGCGGTCTTACGAGATATTCCTGAAGATAAACTTCACAAGTCGCAGGATCATTCGGCGGCAATCCACCCCATTCGTCTAGTTTCAAAATTCGAAGATCCGTCGGTTGCACTCCTTCAGACAGAATCGATTGCGCAAATAAATTGTACGTACCTGTGGGACTGTTTCCCGTTGCTGCACAGATTAGAAGTCCAGAGTTCGCTCGCCAAGCCGATAGCAACCTCTTCGCGGCAACTGCGCTGCCTGCCTCGTAATCACGAGTCACGTGCCATTTCCACGTGGCCGGAAGTGAGTGAATATTCATGAAATGGGATTTGGTCTGCGCTACGGGCTCTTTGTGACGAGTATTCAGGAAAACCGCCCAATCTGCGAGCATACTTGTTTAACTGCCTGCATTTTTGCATAATCGTGGATCCATCCCTCAGTCGATGGATACTCCCTCTCGTCAACCCGCGACCGATAGCCATCGTCGGAGGAGCGGAAGATGGCTTGGCGCCGGAAACGGGGCTGCGCAGGTTGGCTCGATCCGCCGAAGCCTGGCCCGAGGTGTTTCTTTGCATCCACCCTGAAGTCGGCCACTTTATCACCGAACCACAAGCAAAAGAAGTCACGGCCTGGATCGTCGAGCACGCCAAGGCACTCCGGTGATTCACTGCTATCACAGTACTTGTAAGATAAATTTCCAAGGATCTCCACGATCTGATAGTCATGGTTCGGTACCACTACCTCTTTCCCAACCCATTAATCGATCCGACTCATGAATCCTTCAGATTTCCGATCCCTCACTCGAAGACGCTTCGTTCAGCAAGCGTCACGCGCACTTCCGGCAACCATGTTAGCCATGCATGGAACGCGTTCCAACGTTCGCGCACAGGAACCCGGTGAACGGCCCGAGCAGGCTAAAGGCATTCAAGTCATCAATCCCCGTGCGCGGGTTCCCGTCGGCCTCATCATTGATGACTCAACCTGCCTGGTGAACCTCAACCGATACGCCATGCCGCAGTTCAACGCTGCCTGGGG
This sequence comes from Verrucomicrobiales bacterium, assembly GCA_051270635.1. GTDB lineage: Bacteria > Verrucomicrobiota > Verrucomicrobiia > Verrucomicrobiales > DEV007 > JAGROY01. The sequence continues at coordinate 9,499 of JBNMNB010000242.1, forward strand.
TGGCAAGAACAAGGCCTATCATCGGGATTGGAAAAGTTGGCCAACTGAGATCCCGGACAGCTTCGTCAGGAAGTTTGGAGAATGGTGTGCGGAGCAAGGGGTGAAAGGCAAATATAGCATCGTACCTTTCCCGGCATGTGTGGGTCGGTTAGACCGCGAGGTACCAGGTTGGTCACGTCGAGAAATTAATGATAGCATCAAACTCGTCCGCGACTTGATGATGCCAAACTGGGACATTCATCCTGAGATGGTGACGCACACCCGCGTCATCGATCTGAAAACGGGTCATCCTTACCCTGACAGTTCGCCCAAGTTCATGGAGAACTGGGATTGGACGACTGGCAAGAGCGTCGATGAATTGGCCAGCTATCACGCGTATGCCTTACAGATCCTGAAGAACATCGATCTACCGTGCGATGGGCTAACCACACCTGGCGGCTATGGAAACAAGGTGCTGCCTCAGATTTCTCAAGCCACATTCGAATCTGTTCGCGACATCTTTGGCACCGAGGTGCCGCACTACTTTCGACACCTCTATACCGATGATCGCAGTGTCGCACCAAGAGTTGAGTATGCTAGTGGCTTGGACGGTAGTGATCCCAGGTGTGTTGTTAGTATTATCGGTTGCACGGGCGACTGGACAGGCGGATGGGACAACGTCGAACCCGCCGGCGCGGACAAATTTATCACCGCCGATCTCAAATCCGGACGCATGGTGGACGTCATCACCCGTGGCGAACCTGCCATGATGGTGTGTCATTGGACAGGCATTCATTGGAACGGCGAGGAGAAAGGGTTCAAAGTCTTCCAGGAAGTTGTCCGGAGATTGCACGCCCGGTTTGATCACTTGATCTGGATGAAGCTGAGCGAACTGTCTCGCTACTGGGCGGCAAAGGAATTGACGAAGGTCACGCTTGCGGGCGGGGCTGTTCAGTTTCACGCGCCGTTTGCCTGTCCTGAGTTTACGGTTTCGATTCCTAATGGAGCCAATGGTAATCCTGTTATTCAACATAATGGCAATGCTCAACCATTAAAGAAGGTGGCGTCCCGTCAGCAACTGCAGTCCAATTCATGGTGCGAAGACAATGATAGGGCTATCACTTGTTTTAACTTGCCGAAAGGAAGCTCGAAACTGCACTGGAAATGAATGTCTCGTCGCCGTGCCCTCAGCAAATCTAACGCTGGGTGTCGAGTGTGGGTGCCGCCGCAGGCGTGATGGTCGGCCATTTCAGGACGCCAGAGACGCCGTTCTCGGTGACGACAAAAGGAGACGGAACCGACTTGCCGATCATCTCGTAGGTGGTCAGGTTCATGGAGAGCGGCAAGGGCGGAAAGAAGAACCCCTCGAGCGAAGCGTTAAGCTGCTGTGACAGTGATTTGCCGTTCGTGGTTGTAGTCTCGGTAAAGGTGCCGTTCACGAGCGGAGTGAAATTGTCGAATCGGCCGGTCACGAGGCTGGCGACGCCACCAAAGATGATTTGACCGGAAATGTCGGAGCTCAGGGGATCCATCGAACGAAGGGCAGTGCCACCTGACCAGGTAATTGTGGTGTCCTCGTCTGGCTTGTATCGCCCGGAGGCGGAAACACGGCCCGTGCAGTCCGCCAGTTGCCAGAATGGAATCGGAGAATTGCGCACAGGTTCTTCCGGTTTGAAGCGGAAGCGGTGGATATCGGCACGCAACTTAATGTGCTTGAGAGAGGTACGTTCGTCCGACTAGAATTATGCGGCGAGGCGCGCGCCTTCCGAGAGATTTGAATCAACTCTGGCGAGAATGAATTTTTGCCATATTGAGGCACTGGAGCAA
>JBNMNB010000243.1:0-11241 GCA_051270635.1 Verrucomicrobiales bacterium
TCTCCGGCGACACTATTGCTCTCACCCTCATGAATCCGCACTCAAACGGCAAGGGCATCGATCGCAAAGAATTCTCAGGGAAACGCATTGCACCGTTACCTCCTAAGCCAGATCTGTCAGCGATGAAGTTCGGCGATGCCATCAATTTGTTCGATGGCAGCAGCCTGGATCACTGGGAATTGATCAATCCAAAAGACGCCAATGGCTGGAGTATCGTTGCTGGAGCTCTCACCAATGATCCCGCGCAAGAGGATGGGAAACCGCATAAGCACTATGGCAATCTGCGCACGAAGGATACCTTCGAAGACTTTAACTTGAAACTTGAAGTCATGGTTCCCAAAGGTGGAAACAGTGGCATCTATCTGCGTGGGATCTACGAGATTCAAGTAGCTGCGACACACGGCAAGCCACTGAACTCGCACAACATGGGCGGCATCTACAGTCGCGTAGCAGCATCCGTCGCTGCCGAGAAACCCGCCGGTGAGTGGCAGACGTATGACATCACATTGGCCGACCGCCACGTCACCGTAATCCTCAACGGAAAAACGATTCATGATAATGTGCCACTGCAAGGATGCACAGGCGGCGCGCTCACTTCCGACGAAACCAAGCCAGGTCCCCTTTACTTGCAAGGCGACCACACTCGCGCCAGCTACAAGAACATCGTGCTGCGCCCAGTTGCACATAAGTGATCGAGTTTCACGGTGAGCGACTCACTGTGCTCGCCTGCTTCCTGCTGTAGTTGTCTGCTCTGAAAAACAGGATTGCCAATCTCCCCGGACATGGCATAAATCGATGCCCCTCCATGATGGGCGCAGGCTCATTCATCATTTTCACTTCAAAGACTCAAATTATCAGCATATGGCAACTAAAATAGGCATCATCGGCGCAGGCGGAATGGTCAATTATCACATTTCTGGCTTTCTCAATGCAGGCGCAGAAATCGTAGCCATTGCGGACATGAACGAAGCGGCAGCGCAAAAAATTGCCGACGCCCACAATATCCCGAACGTGTTCGGTGACGTGTCGAAGATGCTGGAAATGGATGAGATCGAGGCGGTTTCGATCATTGTGCCGAACAAATTTCATGCTTCCCTGTCCATTCAGGTATTGGAGGCTGGGAAGCACGTTTTCTGCGAGAAGCCGCCTGCTATCAGCGCAGCGGAGGCTCAGGAAATGATTGATGTTGCTGCCAAGTCAGGCAAACGCCTGATGTTCAACTTTAATAACCGCGCGCGGCCTGAGTCCTATGCAATGATGGGCTACGTGGCAGATGGCACCGTGGGCAAAATAAACTCAGCGCAGACCAAGTGGTGTCGCAGAACTGGTATTCCTGGCTTTGGCGGTTGGTTCACTAACAAGGCGCTCTCCGGCGGCGGCCCGATGATTGACCTGCTGCACATGCTTGATCTGGCGATGTTCTTCATGGGCTATCCAGAGCCTGCGCACGTCATGGCAAAGACGTTCCACAACTTTATTACCGATAAGAACTTCAAAGGCCCCTGGGGACTGCCGGACAATGCTGCAGGAGTCACCGATGTAGAGGCTGCGGCGCATGGCTGCATCACCTTCGACACAGGTCAAATTCTCAGCTTCCAGATCTCCTGGGCTGAAATGGTCAAGCGCGAGGAAGCCTCAGTCGTCTTCCAGGGCGCCAATGCCGGCGGTAAGGTTGAACGCCTTTTCGCTGTTGATGGCCTCGATGAGACGGCGATCGACAGCTGCGAGCTTTACACGCAGGAGCAGGGCAACTCCGTCAATCGCACGATCATCGCTGATGAGTGTGAGGACATGGGGCGCATTCGCTCCGCCACTAACTTTGTCCTCGCGATCGAAGGCAAAGAGGAACCGCTCAACACACCAGACCAGGCGTTAACATTGATGAAAATCATTGATGCCGCTTATGAATCTGCTGAGACTGGTAAGCCAGTTGCCATCTAACAGGATTCTAAAAATATTCCTGAAACACATACTCATTACCTGACGACAACAGATATGAATCGAAAACTACGCATGGGAATGGTCGGCGGAGGCCGTGGCGCATTCATCGGAGCGGTGCACCGCATGGCGGCAAATCTAGACGGAAGGATTGAACTCGTCGCTGGCGCATTTTCCTCAGATCCTGAGAAATCGAGACTGTCTGGCGAAGACTTCTTCCTCGATCCTGAGCGCGCCTACGGGTCGTACAAAGAGATGGCAGAGAAGGAAGCTGCACGGGAAGACAAGATCGATTTTGTTTCCATCGTCGTGCAAAACTACCTGCACTTTGATGTCGCCAAGACGTTTTTGGAAGCAGGATTCAATGTCATCTGCGACAAGCCGATGACGCACAATCTGGAAGATGCCCGCAAGCTTCGGGACATTATTAAAACAACGGGCAAAGTCTTCTGCCTCACGCACAACTACACCGGCTATCCGATGGTGAAGGAGGCGCGCCGTATGGTCAAAGATGACGAACTAGGGCGCATCCTGAAAATCGTTGCCGAGTATCCGCAGGGATACGCAGTGGGCGATGTGGAAGGTGACGGACAGGGGAAGATTTCCAACTGGCGTGCGGATCCTAATATTTCCGGCGCATCGAACTGCATGGGCGACATCGGAACGCACGCGCACAATCTGGTGCGCTACATCACAGGACTGGAAATCGACGAGATGTGTTCGGAGTTGACCGCCTTCATCCCAGGTCGCGAACTGGACGATGATGGCAATAACCTGATTCGCTTTAACAATGGCGCAAAGGGCATCATTTATGCGTCACAGATCTCGAATGGTGACGAAAACGCTCTTAATATTCGCGTTTACGGCACAAAGGCCTCGCTAGAATGGCATCAGGAAGAACCCAACGACCTGATCGTCAAATACGCCAATGCGCCGCGCAAGGTTTACCGTCGCGGCAATGATTACCTCGGTGAGGCAGCGCAGAACAACTCCCGCACGCCTTTCGCGCATCCTGAGGGATTTATCGAAGCCTTTGCCAACCTTTACCTCGCCGCCGCCGGTGCCATCAGTGATCAGATCGACGGCAAGCCAGCCCCGGACGGTGGCTACGATTTCCCCAATGCCGACGATGGCGTAGCGGGACTCGCATTCATCGAGACAGCTGTGAAGAGTTCAGCATCCAGCGAAAAATGGGTGAAGTTCCCTGAGGTCTAACACGTCATTTTCGACGTAATCATTTACGTCACCGTGCGTAGCGATCACGTTGCACACAGTGATAGGATCAGTTTTTTTGTTCTGTTGAAGTGAGGAGTTTATTCGTTGTGTAGTTAGATTTAGACAATACCGATGAGCGATTTCTTTCGTCAGATGCGCATCCTCGCCCGCATTCAGCGGCAGATGCTGACAGCCCGACTCGGCGGAAACTTGAAGAAGTCGAAGCTGATGGTCTTCACGCTCGGCGGCTTCATGCTGGGCTATCTGATCATCGGATACCTGTTGTTTTCACAGGGGCTCACGTATGTAAGTCGATTGCCCGGCGTCGGCAATCTTATGATTGAGCGCGTGTTCTATTTGATGATTTTTTTCTTTTTCATCATGCTCATTTTCTCGAATGTGATCATCAATTACAGCAGTCTCTTCCGCAGTAAGGAAACGCAATGGCTGCTGACTCTTCCCATCGATCACAAGGCGCTGTTTTCGTGGAAAATGGTGGAGACAGTGCTGGTTTCGAGCTGGGGTCTCATTTTCCTCAGCGCTCCCCTGCTCGCCGCCTACGGGCGAATCTTTGATGTCGAGTGGCACTTCTATGTGAAGAGTTTTCTGCTCTACCTGCCCTTTGTCGCCATTCCCGGCGCGGTCGCTTCGTGGCTACTGATTCTCACGGTTCGATTTGCCAACCAATACTGGAAGTATGCACTGATCGCGACATTCGTGATAGGCACTATCAAAGTTGGCAGCACTCTTTTTACAGATCGGCTGGAGGAAATGATGAGCTCTGAGAGTATTTCTCTCACCTTTAGTCAGGTGCTGCGGCACACAGAAATGAGCGTCAATCCTCACATCCCGAGCACTTGGATGAGTGAAGTAATCTTGCAGTGGGCAAAGGGCTATCAATCGAATGTCATCTATCTCTTCCCACTTTTGCTGTGCAGCTATGCGCTAATGGGAGGCTGGCTCAGTATGTCACTGATCAGTCGTGGATACTACGGAGCATGGAACAAAAGCAACTGGCGGCGCGCTGAAAGTTCGTGGAGACGCCGGGAGAAAATTCTATCAAAAAAAGGTCTGACTGGCTTTGCCCCTCCTGCGCTGTGGCTGGTTCTGCTGTCTCGCAAGCGTTCCATGCAGGCGCTGATCACCAAGGATCTCAAATGCTTCATGAGAGATCCCTCGCAATGGGTGCAGTGCGCGATCGTCTTTGGATTGCTCGCAATCTACGTCTTCAATATGCGCGACATGGGGCAAACGTTTGAGAAGTCAATTTGGACTACGGTCATCAGCTATCTCAATTTCGCCGTCATCTCACTGGCCTTGTCCACCCTGACTACGCGTTTTGTCTTTCCACAGTTCAGCCTCGAAGGCGGTCGCCTGTGGATTCTCGGACTTGCGCCATTTGGTATCCAGCGGGTCATCTGGCAGAAATTTGTTCTTAGCCTCGCCATTATCGGCGGAATGACTACGCCGCTCATGCTATTGTCCGGTTACATGCTGGGACTTCCAGTGGAGCGTGTCGCCTTCTTTGTCTTTGCCATCGTCCTGATGTGCATCGGACTCAGCGGCATGTCAGTCGGGCTAGGCAGCGTTTTCCCCGACTTTCACGAACAGAACCCTGCTAAGATTGTTTCGGGCTTTGGCGGTACTCTCTGCCTCATCCTCAATTTCCTCTTTATCATCCTTTTTATCACCGCACTCATTTTTCCAGCCATCGCTCCCTTCCTGGGGGAACGCGCAGGCACGCCTGATAGTTTCTTTATTGTTCACGCTCAAGCCATTACGCTCACTCTCGTTACCGTTCTCTCCGCTTGTGCTGCTACAATCCCCATGATTCTTGGAATTAGACGTGTAAAAAGACTGGAACTCTTAGGAAATCTGTAATATTAATATTAACTGATTTTCCTATCCTAGCTACGCGAACTATGACCACAAGAACCACACGTAGGGCCATTGAATCTGATGATGAACTCCTCCGCAGCGAGGGTGACAGCGCCGAGTTTTCGGTAGAATTTGATGACTCAAGCATTGTCGACAAAGACGATCTTTTGACCTCAGAGCAACTCCTTTCACCTGTTGCAAATGACTACGACGAACGCCTTCAGGCTGCTCAGCAGCAGCTGCAGGCACTGCGTCAGCAGCAGGAGGAAATCGAGCACCAAAAGCGTGAACTTGAAGATCTAAACGAGAAACAGAGGAGCTTTGTTACCGGTCGCAGCGACCTCAGCAACAAGTTGTCCCGTGCGATTGCCATGCTTGAAAGAGAAGCTTCCGAAGCCCGCAAGAAGGCAGAGAGCTTTGATGCTGCCCGCGAAGGTTTTGAAGTCCACTTTAAAACTATCAATGCCCTGCGCCCTGAGGAATGGGATCGCGCGGAATTGAAGAATGATCTCGCGCGCGCCCTGACCGTTATCGAAAGAGCGCGCCAGGACTTCGATAGGCAGTCCGGTGAGATCCTTTCGCTGCAAAAGTCAGCGGACTCTGAGTTGAGCTCGAAAAGTTCTCGAGAGAATGCCTCTCCATCTGCGGCGGCAAAAGGATCAGCACCATTATTCCCCACAAATTTCAAGCAATGCTTCATGCTTGGACTGGCCTTCACACTTCCATTAGTGATTTTAGGGACGATTGGCCTACTGATCAGCCTGATCTTTTAGACATTGGAAGAAGCGTTTTCTGTCAGTGATTTTCCTCACTGACGACCATCCCAGGTTACCTGCCTGCTTGAGGTTTCCTGACATCGTTTGCACTAACACTGACTCACTATGTTTCCCACTCTTCGCAATCCTCTCCAGCAACTTGCTTCTACCATCCGTAGAATCTGGCGTTCACAGCAACTGATTGATCCCACCGTGGAGGATCGCCTGCAAGTGCTGGGACAGCAGTCGACCACACTAACTTCCAACATCTCTTCGTTGGAAAATTTCATCGTTGGATCCCCTACCAGTGTGCAAGAACATCGGCTGCGGCTGATGAACACTCTGCCAGCACCCGACGAGATGATGGCTGCTCCGGTGCTGAGGCTCAGACGCCAGCAAATTCACGCGATCAAGGTGCGTCGATACAAAGACCTGAGCGGGTTCATATTTCTACTGGTGAGCTTAGCAGGAGTATTGCTCTGGCTGGGATACCAGCTGACATTCTACTCGATCCTGTGAACGGACTCGAGTGAGCCTCAGGTAAGAATATCTCGAACGATGTCTCCATGGACATCTGTGAGCCGAAAATCCCGGCCAGCGGATCGATAAGTGAATTCTTCGTGATCGAATCCTAACAGATGCAGAATTGTCGCGTGTAAGTCATGCACATGAACCGGTTTTTCTGCTGCCTGGAATCCAAACTCATCGGTTGCGCCATGAACGTAGCCGCGCTTGACGCCACCACCTGCCAGCCATGTCGTAAAGCCATAGTGATTGTGGTCGCGTCCATTGATTTTTCCAGCATTTGATCCGGCCTTTGGAAGCTCCACTGTGGGTGTTCTGCCAAATTCACCGCCCCAGATTATCAATGTTTCGTCGAACAATCCTCGCTCCTTGAGATCAGTGATCAGTGCCGCAATTGCCTGATCACATTCCCCGGCAAGACGGCGGTGATTTGGTTCAATGTCGTCATGATTGTCCCACGGCTGGCCAGCCCCGTGCCACAACTGCACCATGCGCACGCCGCGTTCAATGAGCCGCCTGGCGATGAGGATTTGTCGCGCTTGCACACCAGGGCCATAGCGATCTCTCACTGCTTCCGGCTCTTTCATGATATCAAAAGCATCGGTCGCTTCCATTTGCATCCGGTAAGCAAGCTCAAACGATTGCACCCGCGCCTCCAGCTTCGCATCCCGTTCCCGCCTTTCCATGTGACGCCGATTCATTTCCTTCAGCAGGTCGAGCTGACGTCTTTGCTGCGAAAGTGACAATTGCTTATTGCTGATATTTTGAATCAACTTGTCGATGTCCGAGTGCTTGGTATCGACATAGGTTCCTTGAAACGAACCTGGCAAAAATGCCGATTGCCAATTCTGCGACTCCTGAATCGGATACCCGCCCGGGCACATCACAATAAATCCTGGCAGGTTCTGATTCTCAGTTCCCAGACCGTATGTTACCCATGATCCGAGACTTGGCCGCACCAAGCGAGCCTCACCACAATTCATGAGCATCAATGACGGTTCATGATTTGGCACATCCGCATGCATCGATCGAATCACGCACAGGTCATCAACGCACTTCGCTACATTCGGGAAAATGTCACTTACCTCGATTCCGCTCTGCCCGTGCTTTGCAAACGTGAATGGCGAACGAAAGGCAGCTCCAGTCTTGCGTTCCGTTCGCAGATTGGTGATCGGCAATTCCTTCCCATGATACTTTGTCAGCAGTGGCTTGGGATCGAAGGTGTCCACGTGTGAGGGGCCGCCATTCATGAACAGATGAATCACCCGCTTCACCTTACCTGGAAAGTGAGGAGCCCTGGCAGTGAAAGGGTTGCCGCCAGCTCCCGCCATCGAGGAATCGGCCAAAATAGAATCTAAAGCAAGAGCACCCATGCCCATGCCGCACCGCGTCAAAAAGTCACGGCGCGTGAAAGGAGGATGCCCCTGAGCCCTCAGGGCGGTGCGAAAACGTCTACTCACAACTGAAATATCCCCATTCTCAACTGAACTGCCACTGGAATCGCAAATCACTTTCGGCAGGAAACAGGCCGGAAAGTTTCGGAATTGCAATATTTCGACTTTCTGAATGGCTGCAATCAGCTAACAATCAAATATCCCCAATTTACTGGGCGCTCTCCTTCCCCAGGGACTGCGATGATTTGCAGGCGGCCGCGGCTGTCTTTGAGTCGTTTTAAATACATCGGTCAATTCAATCTTTGTCCTCATCCATTGTGACTTTGACCAGCTGAAGCCGCTCCAAATGCCTGGATACCTATGTTAAACCTCTTCCGACCTCTCTTTTCCTTCTGCATCGTGATCGGCGCAGCCACAATGCTGACGAATTGCGGTGGCGACAGCTCTGATGATGCCGCGAAAGCTGCGAAACCCAAACTGACAATCGCCTACTCGCAGACAGGCAGCGATAGTCTGGAACCAGAAATACTATTGTCAGGCTTGTTGCCCAGTTCACTTTCCAAGGAGCCGCTGCTGGATGCGATTCGCTCCAGCTTTGCTTACCCCGTAAAGACAATCGACAATATCGTCCAGAAACCGAATGTCCCCGCACCTGATTGGTATGCGCTTCTTCCAAAAGCTATTCCAGGTCTCTTTTCCAAGTCATCGTCGATAACCATTACTCTGGACGGTCGGGCGCTGGAAGTGAAAAGCGTCAGTGAAACCGTTGAGGACAAGGATGCGATCGCGCGTGATTCTGTCTTGGCCTTCAGCGGAGCAATCGACTACGTAAATCATCGACTTCGTGTCGAAAAAATTAAACCGCGCCCGTCGCAATTGTCGATCACGATGGACGAAGCGGGTAAGGTCGTTCTCAGAGGACTCATCAATACCGACGCAACCAGAACGAATATCGAGACAGTTCTGAGAAACGAGACGTGGCATGGAAGCGATGTGCGTATTTCCAACGAGATCGAAACCCGTCCATACGCCGAAGCCCCGAAATGGGCTGAAGAGTTGCAGTCGTTTCTTCCTCTCTATTTCGACACCCTGCAGGAACGCTCGTTGTTCATCAATTCGGATTCTGTGCGCTTGGGAGGAAAAGTGCGTTCTGAGCAAGAGAAAAGCGCTCTGGTCTATGCCGCCGGACGCGCATTTCTTGATTCCGACCTCCCCGTTGCTGACACATTGGTCACCAATCGGCTGACTCAGGAACAACGTCGCATCGTCCTCTCCAAGCAATCCTTGTCAGACTACGTTTCCCGCATTCAGGTCTTTTTTGCGTCCGGGCATCACACGCCAGCCGAAAGCGAGAATCGAAAAATCCAGGCGGTCGCAGCAAAGTTGGCAATTACCGAGACCGATGAGAAGCTCATGATTATCGGCCTGACAGATGGAAAAGGAGATGACGAAACCAACAAGTGGATTAAAAATGAACGCTGCAATGCGGTCTACAATTTACTGATCGAAATGGGCAGCGATGAATCCCGTCTGATTCTGCAACCCAACGCGGAAGGGCGTCGCCGCAGCAACGAAACGGCAGAACAGCTTCGCCGTGTCGAATTTCACGTCATCTCGCCAGAGGCGCAGAATTAGTCTCAAAGCACACCAACTTAACAATGTAAGGCAACGCATTGCAGATAGTTAAGACTACCGTATATTCAATGGATGGAGGTCGATTCATTCCTGCAATTCCAGACGGTTGAGAGAAATGCGTCGCCACGCACGGTGAAGAATTACGCACACGCACTGCGGCAGTATCAGCAGCATGCGAAGCACTTCACGAGTTGGAATGACTGCACGGCGGATGATTTCCGACTTTATCTCTTCGACTTGATGAAGCGGGAACTCAAACGTTCGACGATCCGCCTTCATTTCGCGGCACTTCGTAGTTTTTACAAATTTCTGACGCATCGTCACGGGCTAGCTGTCAATCCACTGCTGGACGTGCAACTACCCAAGGCGGAGAAAAGCCTGCCCATTGTCCTGACACTGACACAAATCGAAGAATTACTGGCTTTGCCGCTTCGAGTTGATCAAGACAAACGCGCGCCTGATTGGGCTGGCGAACGAGATGCTGCAGTGCTGGAATTTTTCTACAGCACTGGAATTCGACTGCAGGAACTCGTCGATGTAGACGTGCGTGACGTCGACACTTACACTGATTCAGTTCGAGTAGTAGGCAAGGGACGAAAGGAGCGGATTTGCCCCATTGGCTCGCATGCGATGATCGCCATTCAGCGCTACAGACAAGCAGCCAACGTCCATGACGGGCCACTCTTCATCAGTAAGCTCCGGCGTCGCATTACCACGCGTGCCGTCTCTGACATACTGCAAAAATACCTTCGGCTCTCTGACATTCCTCTAAAGATCAGCCCGCATAAACTGCGACACAGTTTTGCCACCCACCTGCTGGACAACGGAGCTGACTTGAGAAGTGTGCAGGCACTACTCGGGCACGCCAGCCTTTCGACCACTCAGATATACACGCACGTGAGCGTTGAGCGGATGAAAAAGGTCTACGACTCCGCACACCCTCGTGCGTAGCTCACTTTGATCGCAGGTCCGAGCAGGTCAAAAAATCCTGATACGCGGATGCCAGCCCCTCTCGGAGATCAATCGTTGGTGCCCAGCCAAGTCCACGCAGCAAAGTGACATCCATCAGCTTGCGCGGCGTACCATCCGGTTTCGTAGTATCCATGAGAATGTCTCCGCGGAAGCCGACGACCTCTGCAATCAGCGTCGCCAATTCAAGTATGGACAAGTCCTCACCGGATCCAACATTAATCCAGTCGGGAGGATTTTCGATCGAAAGTAAGTGCACACAAGCAGCGGCTAGATCGTCGACATGCAAGAATTCTCGGCGTGGCTTCCCGGTTCCCCAGATAGTAACGGATCCGGCACCCGCCTGCTTCGCCTCATGGAATCGGCGGATGATTCCCGGGATAACATGGCTGTTCTCAGGGTGGTAGTTGTCGCCTGGGCCATAAAGGTTCGTTGGCATCGCAGAATGAAACAACACTCCATACTGCGCACGATAGTGCTGGCACAATTTCAACCCTGCAATCTTAGCAATGGCGTAAGCCTCGTTGGTTTCTTCCAGCGGTGAGGTCAGAAGGCAATCTTCGGGCATCGGCTGTGGGGCGAGCTTCGGGTAAATGCAAGAACTGCCGAGAAAGAGCAGTCGTTCCACCTTCGATCTCCATGAGGCATGCACCATATTCGACGCAATCATGAGGTTCTGGTAAATGAACTCTGCCGGATACGTCCGATTGGCGTGAATGCCCCCTACTCGCGCGGCAGCTACTAGAACGACGTCCGGTTTCTGCGCCTCAAGATATGACTCAACTGCCCGCTGATCCAACAGGTCGAGCTCATCACGTGAAGCGGTGAGAATTTCAACGTTTCCTCGCTGCTCAAGCTTGCGCACCAAGGCCTTGCCAACCATCCCACGATGGCCCGCGACGAACACTTTTGCACCTTGCTTCACGACAATA
>JBNMNB010000244.1:0-11205 GCA_051270635.1 Verrucomicrobiales bacterium
TGGCGGATCTCTCTGATGTTGCATCGCGGTTGAAGATGCCCGATGTGCTGGCTGTTCTCGAAGCCGGGAAAGGCGTCATGCCGTCATTCGCTTTCCTCAGCGAAAAGCAACGCGAGGCTGTTGCTGGATACTTGTTAGGATTAGATCAAGGCGACGCCAGCGGTGATGGTGACGTGGATGCAGAAGTCTTCGATGCCGTTCCCTACGGCCACACGGGTTACAATCGTTTCTTCGATCCCGACGGCTACCCAGCCGTCAAGCCACCATGGGGCACATTGAACGCGATCGATTTGAACACTGGTGAATATCTGTGGCGCACGCGACTGGGTGAGTTCGCCGAACTCACAGAGCGCGGCATTCCAAAAACCGGCACCGAGAACTATGGTGGCCCGGTAGTTACCGCAGGTGGAGTCATCTTCATCGCGGCAAGTAAAGACGGCTACATCCGCGCACATGATCGTAAGACAGGCACCGAGCTATGGAAACACAAACTGCCTGCCGGCGGCTACGCAACCCCAGCGACGTATTCCATCGACGGAACTCAGTATATCGTCATCGCCTGCGGTGGAGGAAAAATGGGAACGCCAAGTGGAGATGCCTATGTCGCCTTCAAGTTGCCTGATTAGATTAGACCTTCGAATGGCTCCCATGAAAAAGACATTTCTTGCATTTCTAATCCTGGCGCTCCTGTTTGTTGCGGGAATTGCTATCGTCATTTTTAAAGACGATGCGCCGCCTGATGTTTCGCACCTGAATGCCAGAATACTCCCGCCATCGCAAGGAGACGCCCCTTTGTCCCCACTGGCAGAAGATTCGCCATTCATGTCGATGCCCATCATTCTCCCGGAAGGAATTCGAGATATTCAGATTTCCTCAGAACTTATGTCTGCCATCAAGCGCAAGTCCTCTCACAACGCACTTGCGCGTAAGGTCCTAACTGACAATACAGCCATCTTGAACGCGATCGAAGCTGCGCTTGAGATTGAAATCTGGGAATCCGAAAGCCAATGGCCGCCGTTTACACGAATCACGGATGCGGCGCTTTTGAAGCTGCTTCAGGGCGTTGTCGAAGAAGCAGATGCAGCGCCCGATCTTGGCATCATGCGAGATCTGGAAGCGGCAGCGATCTTCGCACATCTCGACGAGCGCCCTGGCGGAATCATCGAGCAAACGCTCTCAGCACCAGGACGAGGAATCGCTCTGAGAATTTCTTCATTTCCATCCAGAGTTGCAAGAGTCACTGATGCTGAGATTCTAGCTGTGGCAGTCAAGAAATTGAGAACCATCCGAATGTCCCCGCATCGAATGTCGGAAACTCTCAAGCGTGATTTTCAGAAACATCGCCTGGTGCTGAACAAGCCGAGATCTGATTTGATCCAAGCGTGGAAGGCAATGGGGCACGGCTGGAAAGCCAATTTATTCAAAGTTAATCGGACTACTTCTGAACTTGCTTCCTACTATACAAAAGCGCTGAATCCAATATTACCGTCCAGAGACCGCAAGAATCTGACGGTGCCAGAAATCACTGGCTTGCCCTCAAATTATAGTGGCCATGCCTACGTCGAAATTGTGATCGCTGCAGTAAAAAAGCAAATGGACGATTGGATCCACTACCATGTTCAACATGAGGCACTCATTGCATTCGTCGCTGTGCGGCATTTCGAAGTGGTCGAGGGCGCCCGACCAGCGACACTTCAGGATCTCGTGCCGCGCTATCTCGATTCAGTGCCTGTTGACGCCTATGATGGCGAACTATTGCGCTACAATGCAGAGAAGGGCTGGGTTTACTCTGTCGGTAAAGATTTTGTCGACAACGGCGGCGATCCAGAACCTGGGCAGTTTCTCTCTCCTTCAGATCCTACTTTTTTCTTTTGATATTGGTCGTCTGCCAGATGTTCCCGGTTCCAATTTCGCGTCTTCTTATTTCAACTTCAGCACAGCCGTCGGCTTTCCAGTAGCCACAGGATTGGAAGAATCACGGCTCCATCCCAGCCATCCTTCGCTGTACAGCGATACCTTTTTCAGCCCCATTACCTGCGCATACGTGAGCACTTCTGCCGCCCGCCAACCGCCGCCGCACATGAACGAAAGGTGTGTGTCAGGATCGATGCCTGACGTGCGCCAGAGTGACACAATTTCGCTGGGACTGCGCATTGTTCCATCGATGTTCCGGTAGTGATCAAGCGATAGCGGACCGTGTGTGCCTGCGTGACCGAAGATGGCGCCCGGGATGCGGCCCTTCTCTTTGTGGTATGAGTAGCCAGAGACTTTGCCGATGTGTTCTTCCCAGGTGCGAATATCGACCAGAGTAAAACGTTGATCCTTGTGCAGGCGCAATTTAATACCCTCACAGCTGTCGATCAATCTGGGTCGTGCAGGAATCTTGCAGCCGAATGATTTCGCAGGAACTGGCTGGTGCGCCACGGTCTCAAGCGCATAGCCAGCGGTAGTCCACGCTGCATCGCCACCATGCAATACCCTGACATCTCGCACTCCCATGTAACGCAACACAACCGCAACTCGAAAACTGGCCATCGGCTCAGTGCCACTTAGAATGATCGTGTCGTGGCAAGTGATCCCATGCGCCAGCGCGAATGCCTGAAGTTGCTCCGGCGATGCCAGTTCCCATAGAGGCGGTGGCTCGATGGCATTGGTGTCAATGTGAATGCTGCTGGGAATGTGCCCTTTGTCATATGAGACGTCGGCCTTTCCCCAGCTCACTTCCGCAAACTTTACAGTGCTGGCTGATTCGAATATCATCGGACGCTCGCCGTCGAGGATCGCCTTTGCGATCACTGGCGGCACCAGCCAGGCATGATTGGGATATGAAACCAGTGGCAATGCCGGGTCGCTTGCCCACGCATCCAGGTCGAAAAAATGTAGATTATCGAATCCGCGCTCACGAAGCCAAGTGGCCACCGCACGACGATCCTTGCCCGTCTCATCGCACAAGATGATCTTGTGCTCAGACTTGATCCCCTTTGCCACCAATGCCGCTCGCAGCACCTCATCCCTGTCCGGCCGATCAACCTGCAACCAGTCAGCAGCAAAATGCACCGCACTCGGCAAATGACCGCCCCGCTCAATTCCCTCCAGCGACCAGCCCAAATAAGCACCAGAACTCCGGGTATCAACGAGAACCGTATCAGCATCAGGGGAATCGAGGAGCAATTTAATCTCCCCAGTCGAAAGCTCAAGCGGCCCTGCAAAGCTGTGGCTAAATAGGAAGGCAACAAGGCAGGCGGATACTAATAGGATGTAGTTCATTGAATCATTGAATTCATTTATCCGGACTCAAATTGATATTGTGACGCTGCTGGTAGTGTCTAGTATGGCAGGGATGATTCACGATTACGATGAAAGATGGAGCCTCAACTTGGATTGCCTCCCAACCCTGCAAAATCAAAACCAAGTGACAAATCCTAACATTACCCTATACTGCAATTGATAATCCTTCCTGCCAAGAGCGTATCTAAAAAGGCTCCCATAAATTGGCTCCGCTTTCCCAGTCACTTCACAAATTCCGTAATGAAAAAATTGAATGCTATTCTGAGCCTGTTTTTGTTTTGTGGTGCTGGTTCGACACTAGCGCTGGCTGAACCCCCATTTATTGAGCTGATTGAAATTCCACGGAACAGTGGTGTTCATATATTGCTCGATCCGACCGCCGGCAAAAAGGTTGCAACGATAGACGGTGCTGTATCTGCAACCTATTTGATTGAAGACCGTGGAGTGAGCTTCGCCGTGCGCAACTCAACAGGGGATTGGCTTTATCAAGACAAGAGTTCAAGCCCTCCACATTCGACTCGCTGCTGACGATAGTGCCAAACTTAACGAATTGGCTAGCGATCCCAAGATTTTTAATTTAGGGATGGTCATTGGCAAGGTGATCGTGCCTTGGGTAAGTTTAGTCGACGCTTGGAATGGCGAATACTTTAGCATTCCTGGAGCGGCGGTGTCCAAAATGGACAGTGTATTGTCGGATTATGGAATTCCCATCGAAGGGGAAATTAAATCTTACTCAGAACTTGCAAAGAAATGGGAGAATGAAATACCCCAAGATCAGATTTCGCGTTACGGTTCTTGGGTGGCCCAAGAACGGGTTCCAGAATGGTATTCTGCGATCGAAGCTGGTTGGGTTTCATGTCCGTTGGATCTGAAGGCTGAGGTCAATCAAAGCTACTTTGTTAGAGAAGCGATCCAGTTAAGTGTGACGCTTTCGTGCGTGCCGATTTATGATCTATCGTTTCCGAAACAACCGAGAATTCTTGACGCGATATTTATCACGTTTTCAGATCCTTCAGTTGTGCCGAAGGATTTGTTTGCCATACAATTCGGAGGAATGAGATGGAGCTATCGCAAAGAAAGTGGAGATTACCCCTGCGACGAAAGAAGTGGTATGCAAGCGTGAACAATGGGTAGAACTGAATACTAAACAATCAATGGACGCTACGCTGAACTTGACCAAGGATTTTGGGTTTGAGGCGAAGGAATCAGGAGAGCAACCAGTAAGCGTTAGGGTATTGGCGCGGCAGCTTGCGTTCAAGGGAGATGCTTACTCATCGGCAAAACAGATTTTGATTAAGGCGATTCCATTCTCTGAAGATCGCTTTACTCCAGAGAAAACGCTGGCAGTTGAGGTTGAGAATGGGAAACCGGCGATTGCGGAGGTAGGTTTCTATGACGGTGGTGATGGCGGATCGAAGTGGGTGCTGGCGGCAAAGTCGGACGGCCAGTTGGTGCGTGTTCTCAGTTTGACCGAATCGGAGGTTGATTCTGTGAGAAGAATCGAGGCGGAGTGGAATGATCGGGATAAGCGAGTGGAAGTGCTCTTAACGAAGTTGACTAAAGGTCATATACATCAGGAACACATCGTATCTGAGCCATTGTTGCAAGGTATTGCGAGCAGAAGTGAGTTAAAGGGAAGGGAACGATCTTTAGCGAAAAACAGGAATGGAGAAGTTATTTTAAAAACCAGCAGGTAGGAGTATCTGCTCATAGGTGGTGACTGGGTGTTAAAGACATCCGAAGATATCCCCGCAGAATAGCGCAAACGCAGTGATTGGCGCAGCGCCTAAGCCTAAGAAATCAGGACGTTCCCGTTCCGTGACTGGGAGCGTTGTGTGGATTGCGACAATCGATCGTGACGTGAACGCGTTCCCTGCCGGACGGCTCGGAGAGCCATCCCTGCCCTCGCGCCGCGCTGCAGCGCGTCATCGGGCAGGGACGTTTTTCCAAAACGTCCGGCTGAGTAATCGCTAGATTTCCAGAGCGCATCAGGCAATCTGGAACTGGAATGCTTTGGGCTGCTGCATTCGGCCCGTTCCGCAGCCGAGCACGTAGCCCCTCCGCAGCAGAGGATCACTGCCCTGCCCTGATTTCCACAGGAACCGACCTTAGCATTTTCGCTCGATTTTGAACACTCCATTTCCCCATTTGGTGACTAAATTGAATTTGTTTACCTGGCCTCCAATTGATCTTGTGACGATGCTTGCAGATCGGCAGTGTCTGGTATGGCAGGAATGATACCGAAAGCGAGTTTTCGAATCAGCTCGAAGACCTGCTGCTGCGTCACGCCGGACTCACGGTAGTTTCGAATCGACCTGGCATCGCTGCGTTTAGCAAGACGTTGGCCGTTTTCATCACAGATCAACGGATGATGCTGCCAGTGCGGCACCGGGAGTGCCAGTAGCTGCTGCAGCATTCGATGCACATGCGTGGCGTGATAGAGATCATTGCCGCGCACGATTACTTCAACTCCCTGGGCTGCATCGTCGACCACTACTGCAAGATGGTAGCTGGTGCCGATGTCTTTGCGCGCGATCACGACATCTCCCAGCAGAGATAGATCAACACCTACCTTTCCGTGCTGGAGATCCGTCCACTGCAGTGGCCCAGTATGGGCCGCTGCAGCTGCCGCATCCAATCGCCAGGCGTGCGATTCACCGTTACCTTGCCTGCGTTGCCGTTCTGCATTCGACAGGGACTTACAGATTCCAGGATAGAGTGCCCCGTCCGGTCCATGAGGCGCCTGAACGGATCGCGCGATTTCTTCCTGAATCTCGCGCCGTGTGCAGAAGCAAGGGTAGATCACTGCCAACTCTTTCAGCTGATCCAGTGCTGACGCGTACACTGCTGCACGCTCTGACTGGCGCATCACTGGCGCATTCCACGAGAGCCCAAGCCATGTCAGATCCTCGTAGATCGCCACTTCAAACTCCTGCTTGCAGCGCGTTCCATCGATGTCTTCGATACGCAGAATAAACTGGTCACAGCGCGCACCAGCGACCTCCCAGGCCGCAAGCGCTGAGCAGGCATGCCCCAGATGAAGCAGGCCGCTCGGACTGGGCGCAAACCGTGTCCTGGCACTCACATTCTATTTTGCTACCATCTCTGGATCCGCGCCAAGGTTGCCGCGAAGGCTGGACGCATAACCAGAACGCTCAATATCTTTGAGTCGTTTCTTGGCAGCTCGCAGACGCGCCGCAATATTCAACCGTCTGATCTCATCGCGGTAGTTTTCCTTATCCTGGAAAGCTGAGAGATTCTCAATGTGACGCTTCCACAGTGTCCGATCGATCTCCGCCTGCGCGTCCAGGCGATCCGAATACCACTCGCTATTCAAGATCGTATCTACATCGAACAGTTGGCGAATTTCTGGATCCGTGGCCCCCATTCCCTCATACTCGCCGTGCACCATAATGTGCAAAAGCGCGCGCATCGGCGGACATGCAAGATCCACTGAGCCATCCTCAAAGTAATACTTCGCAACTCTCTTTTGCGCTTCGACGATGTTATTGATCCCGTCGACATAGGAGTCAAGATCCTGTAGTTCCGGTCGCAGCATTTCCTCAGTGAAAAGCGAGCCCGGATCAGCAAACACTCGACCAAAAAAGCGGAGCACAAATTTCTCAGTGATCCGGAAGCCCAATCGGCTGGCGAGCACTTTTTCACCATTGTGTTCAAAGTCTGCGAGTGGCTCCAGCATTTCCTGCTCGAGCAGTGTTTCTGGATCGCGCTCGTGAATGTGCATCCGGCTCCAGACTTCTGGAATGAGCAGACTAATGTCGTGGTCGACGCGAAATTTTGGCCCAATGTAGCCGGCGGCGGTGGTAAAGTACGGTTGCCGTGTCAGCACAGATGAAACCAGAGCATTGTTGAGATCGGTGATCGGCAGCAACGCGTTAAACGGGCTCTTAGTGAGGGCGCCTTCCGAGCCCGCGCCCGTTGTCGAAGGCGATTTTCCGGTCAAGCTGGAGGTCAGATCCATGAACAATTCAGGCAATTCCTGATAATGCACCGGATTGTAAACAGCCAATGCGCGAATTCCCTTTTTCACATTGGGTGGATTGTTACGCCGCCCGGGCAGCACAGCATTCACCGGCGCCAGCACTGGCCGATTGGCCGACACCCGCCGGTAAAGGCGCATCCCAACGGAGCCGAGATACTCCGGACGTGGATCTTCAAGGTCAGGCCGTGTCTGCAGGTAACGCGGGTTCTCCGATGGCTTGCCGTCCACGATGCGCGGCGAGGAGGAGACGACGATGTAGTCCGGCTTTGACGCCTGTGCAAAGTCGCAAATCAAGCGCTGCATCGGCAACGTGAACCGACCGAAACGGATGGCATCGGCAATCATTTCTTTCGCCTGAGGACGCGTGATCGGCTCGTAGTTCGAAAAGAAATTTCCTGGCCGTGAGAAATCGCGTTCGGTGTTTTTATCGTAGCCACGATGGATGGCATCGTCCGGGCGTTGGAAGAATCGATACTCGCAGTTCAGCGCAAACTTGTGCGATCCATCGGGCAGGTCAGGATGCATGCCGCTATCACGCGGAACGGGAACCGTCGTCGTCGCGGTAATATCGTCTTCGCGTTGCAGCTTGCTCGCAGGCAGGAAATCTTTGCGCAAACTAAACATGCGCCACAATCCATCCGCAGCAAATCCCACTCTCAAGTAACGCGCAACGATGTGCTGGTTGCGGTACTTGATTTCAAATCCAGGCTGACCATCGACGACGTCCACTGTAAAACGATCGCGCCATTCATCCCAGGTGCCCCAGTCTTCGCGATAGTAGCGCTTCACTAACAAAGCCATATCGATGACCTGGCGCGGCAGCGAGCGGACGTAGTCGTTGTATTTGTCCGTAAATTGATCGTCTGGAGTGAGCAACCGCAGGGCAGACCCAAGCGAACGGCGCGGATCCAACAGTGGCCGACTCTGCTCCGGGCGGATGCGCGGATGGTGAAAACGATCCCAGTAGTTCATCTCGGTCAGTTCTTTGACCCTGTCCATCGTCTGCTGGAACTCAGGCACGATGACTGGAGCAACTCGCATGGCATCCTGCAGCGCTTTCGAAATCTCGGATTTACCACCACCCGAAACGGTACACGGTTTGTGGCAAAATGTGCCTTCCGCCTGGGTGCCAATGATACGCCAGCTCTGACCGATGGTAGGTTGAATCATCTGCACTTTGTAGCCAGAAGGATAGACGTAAGTGATGCCCGGTTGCAGTCGCAGAGCGTGCACCGCATCCGATTGCCATGACACCCTTTGCTGATCCAGGTCTACCTCCGTCGTCTCCGGAACGTAATAGATATTGGAAAACTTTCTGTCGATGGCATAGCCCTCTGGCTGCACATCAATGGAGTCACCAAGAACCTCGACGACATCATCAAAAGTGTGATCCAGCTGGGTTACTTCGCGATTCAGACTGAAGTAGGCACCATGGTCAAACGACGGGAACGCGATCGTGCCGCCTGCATGTTCCTCTTCTGCGCCGCCATAAAGATTAGTCGCATAGCTAATCTGCGTTTTGACCTCTTTCTTGCAGTAACCAAAGTAGTTATCCGCAATCAAGGTGACGATGACTCCACGATGGTCGCGGCAGGTAATTTTGAATGCCCCGCCATTGTTGTAGAGTTCTGAATCGTCATCCCAGCACATGCCATCGCTTTTCTGCTTCTCGGTAGCATTGCTGGTATGGGGCAGCCCCAAATCCTTTTTCCGCAGCTTCACCAGATGTGGCGCTAGAATCACACAGCCGGTGTGCCCACTCCAGTGCTCAGTATCGAGCGCTGCGTTATTCTCAGGCAGGTTCGGGTCACCAGCATTGCCGAAAATCGATTCTACAAAATCGAGGTTGCTGACGAGATTTCCAGGCGCGAAAAAGCGCACTTCCATGGACGATTCAGGGCAGATGCCAGGAACCTCTGGACGAATCACTGGTCGCAAGAGCAGCGAAACGAATGCGCGGGCCGGGCGTTCCTGCGTCGCGGTGAAGGGAATGGTGAGGAGGTCGGCTGGCGGATTCAGAGCATGCTGCAGAAGCCGGGCAAATGTCTCTTTTGGCACCGACAACTTGTCGCCGGGCACAGGCAATCCACCTTCCGCAATGTGAAAGACACCCGCTGTCGTCCGGCGATCCTTTGCCGGATTGTGACAGACTCCCTGTGCAACCCGGTAAGACGAGACGATGTCCGACTCAAAGCTATCGCGGTCCTGCGGCAGGCTCAGCAACCTTGAGATTCCATGCCTTTCCAGAACCAGAGCCGCAGGTGGCACAAACGGAGAATTCCGATCGAGGGCAGCATCCGGCACATCGGCCAGGTATTCCCTCAAAAACGAATCGATCCGCTGATCAGTCGGGCAGAGGTGATCTGCCAGCAGGCGCAATTTTTCCTGAAAATTGGCCAGCAGCGAGCGGCCCATTTCGAGAAACGGAAAGTCCTTCTCTTCGCCGACAATAGGAAATCCACGCGCCGCCAGCTTGAGATTAATGTAGTCGAGGTAACGCTGAGTGCTTGGATCTGAAGCGTCGTAAGCACGACCCAATCCGAGTTGGTCTTGAAGGTTTGGCATAATTTCCGTTAAGTGTATCGATTCGAACAGCAAGTGACGTGCCGTCAGTGGTCCGAAAATAGATGAGAAACTCTGGATCCCGCGGTGTCAAGGCGAGCGACGTCACATTGACGGAATCATTTTGCTAGTCCCGGGTGTTTCCAGATCGCTGTGAGCGGACTCTGCAGGGAAACGCTGCCTGCGCTAGTCTCCTGTAGTTGATGGAGTCGGGATGGAAACACATAGACGACGACGATTTCCTCAAATCCGAGCTTTGCCAGGACTTTCGAAACTTCACCATTCTTGAGATGTTGGTCCAATTTCGACAGCATCACTGCTTCTAATATTTTTCCGGACTGCGGATGTTTATAGAGACGATGGTGAACATACTCCGGCACATCAGAGCGATCAATGACAACCCTGGCCGTCTGCAATTCGTAGCCGCTCGCCATGAGTCGGCACATCGTAATCGCCGTGTCAGAATCCTGGTGCAGCGGCACACCTTGCTCAATCGCCCGATCCACTGCGGAATTCCACTGCGCATTCATCGTGCGAATAAACGAACGCCACTCACCGCCGAACAAAACATGGGCAAATCCCCACAACGGACGAGGGCCTTCCGGAGTCGGCACACCTAGACCACCCGCCGGCGTCAGGCGTGGCGAAGTGCCACCGGGAGCAGCCACCACTTCTCCCAACTCGAAACCTGGGCCGCGCGCGGTGTCGCTCCTTTTCCACTGAACTCCCACCAACCATGGCACCAGCAGAGCCACTAGCAATGCTACGAAAGCACAGCGCCTAAACCAGGCCGCACGTGTGCCACTCAATCGATAGATCCCATCTGCGCCGTGCAGCATCAGCAGCACCAACGCTGGCATCACAGTGACGAATGCCTTTGCACAAAAAGAGGGATTTCCCACCACCACAAACAGCGGCGCACTCGCCAGAAGAAACGCCAGCACTCGCCATTGCTGCCTAAATCCGGCGACAACCGTCACCGCACCAGCCGCCGTCAGCAGCAGCATGGCAGGCGTCAGGAAAGTCACCCCATCGACCAGTCGCTCAATGAGTGGTGGGGCCAGCGCTACTGTTTCTTGAGTCCATTGATATGTCTCCACAATAGCAGATGGCGGGTATCCTGACAGCGCAAGTGCCCCGACCGTCATCAACAATGCCGCACTACCCCAGATGCCAACCTTACAGAACAACCAAAATGGCTTGCCCCGGCTCCATCCCGAAATCAACAAGTCCATCACAATGACACTGCCATAAAACCCGGTATCCCACCGCAGCGATGCACCGAATCCAAACAAAACTGCAGACGCGATCATTCGCCACGCGCATCCCCTACCCTCGGTAAAAGCCGGACG
>JBNMNB010000245.1:0-11094 GCA_051270635.1 Verrucomicrobiales bacterium
TCATGCTCAAAAGTGCTCGAAATGGCTCAATCTGTCAATCACGTTCCATAAAAAATCTGCGATAATCTGAGTGATCTGCGGTCAAAAAACACCGACGTATAAGTTTTTGCGCCTTCTGTGCCTTTTTTGCGGCTATCAAAGCACCGTCTTCAAAAAAGGCCCCGTCCGGCTCTCTTTCACTTTCACGATCTCCTCCGGCGTTCCTTTGCCAGTGAGTGTCTTCGATTCTGACGAGTTCGACATTCTTCATTTCCAAGTTTTCCCATTGGAAAGTGAGCCTCCATGGGGATTTCCTGGAGTCCGCGTCGATCAACTACTGATCGTGAGCCCGTAGCGCGTAAGTTGTGCGGCTCAGATCTTGCTGCGGAAAATCACTTTTTTGGCATTGTCGTGCAGCACTTTCCTGACCACATCGGGCGAGCTGGCTAGCTGCTGAATGATTTCAAGTGTGCCCGCACCTGAACAGGTATCGCCCAGGCCAGCGGTGTCATTGCAATCGCTACCGTAGAAAAGTTTGTCCTGATGGCGCTCGATGAAAGCGGCTGCGTGTTCTTCGTCTCGGGTGAGCGAATTCTGCCCGGAGCCTGCTGATAGATCGCCAAACATATTCGGGTAGTCAGCCAGCAGTCGGTCGCTGATTCCTCCGGGCGTCACGGGAGTCTTAGGATAGAGGACTTCCTGCTGGTGCGCTTTGTCGATGTTTCCCCACCATGTCTGCGCGTGACCGATGAAGCTGACGTCAGGGTATTTTTCCAGGATTTTGTGAAAGCGATCAAGACCATGGTTGTACATCCCGTGCTGGAAATGAATCAAGACGGGCACACGATGCGCCTGAGCCAGGGCGAAAATTTCGTGCATTGGTTTAGAATCGACGTCGATATTAAATTTCTGTTCGCCAATTCCCAGCGCCCCCAGTTCCAGATGCTTCTCGATTTCGGCCACAGCTCCCGGAACATCGGGCACTTCGTTAGCAAAGTAGGAATAGGTCTCAGGGAACGCGCGCACCAGCCGATAGGCAGCACCGTTGCCCCAGATTCGTGCCGCCAGGCCGTTGGATCGACCGCTGTGTGTAGAGGCTAATTCAATAGGGATTCCTGCCGGTAAAAGGATGGTGCGTGTGATGCCCATCGCTTTCTGGTGATGCAACAGCTGTGCATCCGTCCGGCCGGAGTAGTTCGTGTGCTGGTGAATGTCGATGATGGGGGCAGCACTCGCAGCATCAGGATCGGCAGGATTGGCGGCGTTCGCCAGTGCTCCGGCGGTGCAGCCCGCCAGGGCGGTCGTAGTATGTTTCAGAAAGGTGCGGCGGCTTGGATCCATGGGGCAAGGTTACGTCATTCACGAGGTCGATGGCAATGCTTTTGGGGCCGCCGGTAGTCGAGCGCTCGGCATCACTGCGATTCGCAGTTTTCCAGCAATCTATCCCTTGCCGATCTGGTTCCCCGGGCACACCTTATGTTTTTGGCTTGATATGGCTCAAGATGGCAGAAAATGTCCCACCAGTTGATGATGCAAAGCGGTTTGCATTTAGTTGCTTCAAGTCACTGTCAGGAACCGGGCAGCTGATCCGACGGCGTCTGTGTGAAAAGATTGATGCTGCGCTCGTGGTCACGGTGGATACCGAAGATCTGAGCCTGCTGCGCGCTGCCGTTTACCTGCAAGAAGTGGGAGTCGTCTACAGTTCGCGAGAGAAGCCGAGGCATTCAATGCAGATGGTCGAGCAATTTTTCGGCGAACAATATGGGCCGCTGGATCCGCGATTGATTGACTGTATTGTCAACCATGTGCGTCCCAAAGTTGCCGTCACGCTGGAAGGACAGTTGATGCAAATCTGCCACAAATATGTGACCACGCACTACCTTGAATACATGCTGTGGAAGCATCACATTTCTGAGGCCAGATTCGAAAAACTTCAGATGGAGCGAATCGAGGCGTATAGTCGATACTTGCGTGCGCACCTGCGCTGCTCTGCAATCGAAGCTGCGCTGCAGGACATGTTTTTGAAAGATCGGATGTAGGCGGCGTATGAGACGATGAAAAATTGGACACCAGATGAGGTAGAGCGTCGCGGGTGGTTGCTGTTCAAGTGCGTCAGTGGCAGCCGCGCCTATGGCACTGACACTGCAGCTTCAGATACTGATTTGCGCGGCGTCTTTGTCGCACCTCCCGATGTTTATTATGGATTGTCTCCCGTCACCCAGGTCAGCGATGAAACCAATGATACCACCTACTACGAGTTGGGGCGGTTCATTGAACTGCTGAGCAAGAACAATCCCAATGTCATGGAACTCCTCTACATGCCAGAGGATTGTGTTCTGATTCGCCAGCCGTTGTTCGATCGAATTCAGCCTGAGCTGTTTTTGTCAAAACTCTGTCGCAATACCTTTGCTGGCTACGCCATGTCGCAGGTGCGGAAGGCACGAGGGCTGAACAAGAAAATCGTCAATCCTTTGCCGCGGGAACGCAAGGCTACCATGGATTTTTGCCATGTGCTTTCCGGGCAAGGTGCCGTTCCCCTGAAGGATTGGCTGGCAGCTGGAGAATATTCAGAGGCCAACTGCGGTCTCGTTCGTATTCCGCACATGCGGGATGTGTTCGGTATCTATTATTCTAAATCAGGGTGCTACCGTGGCATTTTTTCCTCTGATGATGCCACTGAGGTGCGGTGCAGCAGTGTAACGCCAGAAGCAGAGGCCATCGGTTGGATGGCCTTCAATAAGGATGGGTTCAAAAAGTACTGCCGCGAGTATGCTGCCTACTGGGATTGGGTGGAGAATCGCAATGAAGATCGCTACGCCACGAATCAGGCACACGGGCAGCCCTACGATTCCAAGAACATGATGCACACCATTCGTCTGCTGGAAGTTGCGCTCGAAATTGCGACCACTGAGCAGATTCAAGTGCGGCGCCCCAATCGAGCCGAGCTCCTGAGCATTCGCAGTGGGAAACTGGAATACTCTGAGTTGCTGGAGCGTGCAGAAGCGCTCATCCAGCAGGTCGATGCCCAATTTGACGCTTCACTGCTCCCGGATTCGCCCGATCTGGAGCGAATCGAGAGGCTGCTGGTCAAGATTCGACAGGATTCCTACGAAAACTGAACGAAACGGGACGCTGAAATTTCCAAGGTAAACTATGGGTTACAGGGATTCAGTGATCGACTCGATTTACTAGAGACACTTGCATTCCAACCGACTTTGACAGACAGAAAGGATTCACAGACAACAAGTTCTAAAAATCGCCTCACTTGAAAAGAAGTTGAGGCGAAGCGATATTCTTAATGTCCTAATTATCAATTGATTGAATGAATCAAAACTGCGCATATCGGTGCGAAGTGAAGATTTCTGGTGAAATCATTAATTTTTTCCGCATTTTGCGCGTTACAACAGCACATTTTTCTCTTTAGGTTGCCGTTCAAGGCCCCGAAACCAACTACTTTACCTCTCATTTTGGGAAAGCATCTATCAATATCCGTTCCTGGCTCCCGACAGCGCAGAACTTCACTATCAATTGTGATGTTCCTGCTGCTGAGTTCTCTGCATATTGTTGCGCAGGACGGCACGGCAGTTTCTTCGAATGATCCCGTTGCTATGCGCCGTGCGCAACTTGCTGAGGCATCGGATAAGATTCATCAAGGAGACATTTTACGCGAAGCTGGTGACAATGAAGCCGCGCGTAAGAGCTATGCCGAAGCATTCGAAATGTTGCCGGACAATGCATTGTCCGCGCGTCAGCTGAAGCTGCATTCCCTGTCCCAATACAGCGAGTCAACAATGGCGCTCGCGAAAGAGAAGTACACAGCGAAGGAATTCTCACAGGCGGAGTCGCTCGCAGACGACGTTCTAGGGGTGGATCCTCGCAACCGTGAGGCCGCAAAGTTAAAGGCGAATCTGCAGGATGCCGACGCACAGAATCCTGCCGTCTCTGCTGAGTTTCTCACAGAGGTCGACAAGGTCAACGGGCTGCTACGCAACGGTTACGATTTGATTGATCTCGCCAGCTATGATGCTGCACGTGAGAGCTTCAATCGTGCACTCGCTATCGATTCCTATAATACAGCGGCTCGCTCAGGCCTTGAGAAGGTCGACCGGGCAATAATGAATGCCATGCGCTCCAGTCGAGATCACGTGCGATCTGATATGCTTAGAAAAGTGGACGAACAGTGGCAGGTGCCCGTTCCGAACGATCTTTCGGGCATGTTCGGTTCAGATCTGGGTGGCGGACCGCAGTCGTCATCAGTGGCGATTCTGGATAAGCTTCGGAGGATTACTTTTCCTCGCATTGAATTTCTTGATCTCAGTTTGGCTGAAGTGATTCAATATTTGGGATCACGGACGAAATCCATGGA
Source organism: Verrucomicrobiales bacterium (assembly GCA_051270635.1). Classification (GTDB taxonomy): domain Bacteria; phylum Verrucomicrobiota; class Verrucomicrobiia; order Verrucomicrobiales; family DEV007; genus JAGROY01. The sequence continues at coordinate 4,346 of JBNMNB010000245.1, forward strand.
TACACTGGAGCCAGATCCAGAAAAGCGTGGTGTCAATTTCCTGGTAAAGGGAGCCGACATCACCAGTACAGTGACGCTCAGTCTCACCAACATCCGCTTGTTGGATCTGTTAGACCTGATCAGCGAGCAGACGGGCACACAATATTCAGTCGAAGAATATGTGGTCGCGTTCCGTTCCCTGAATAGTGAAGGGGAAGATTTGGTGACGCGCACCTTTAGTGTGCCACCAGATTTTCTAAAGACAGCTGCCAGTCAAGAAGCAGAGAACGATGACCCATTTGCTGCTGATAGTGGAGGTTCGTCTGCATCAGGCCTATCGACGCGTGTCAATGTGCGCGATTTCTTACAACAGAACGGAGTCGGCTTTCCTGAGGGATCAGTGGTGTTCTTCAATCCCGGATCTAGCACCATCCAAGTTAGAAATACACCGACCAATATCGGAATCGTTGAAGGAATCGTCAACAGCGCCAGTTCGGCAGTGCCGAAGCAGGTGATCATTGAGCTGAAAATGCTGCAGACTACTGTGGAGACGCTCAACGAGCTGGGCATGGATACGCTGCTCGGTGGGTTTAATGTTGATCAGGGGCAGCGCCTTTTTGCTGGCGGTGGAACCGTGGGCAATCAGTTCGTCGGGGCCAATGGGCTGGGAACTGACTTCCCACTCAATTTTCCGAACAATGGAGGAAGCGTTCCCATTCCCGTTGGCTCAAACCCGATTACAGCCGGTAATCGCTCAGCCAACAGTTTGCGCGAGCAAGTGACCATCGATGGCCTGCTCGAAGGTGCGGTGTCTGGGCCTAACCAGAAGTCGCCTGCAGTCATCGGTGTTTCTGGCGTATTCACTGATCCACAGTTTCAAACTGTCCTGCGTGCACTTTCGCAGAAGAAGGAAGTCGATCTCGCATCATCTCCCAGTGTGGTCGTCCGCAGTGGTGAGCGCGCCAGTGTATCGACAGTTAGAGAATTCATCTACCCGACAGAATTTGATCCGCCAGAGATTCCGCAGGAAGCGTCAGGCGGTGGAGGATCATTCCCTGTTACGCCGACCACACCGACAGCATTCGAGACTCGCAATGTGGGAACGACTTTTGAAGTGGAACCAGTCATCAGTAGTGATGGAACATCGGTGGAACTCAACCTTGCACCCGCAGTGGTAGAATTTGAAGGATTCGTCAACTATGGGTCGCCCATCCAGACGACGGAAGGCAATGCGACGATCGTTCTAACCGAGAACAATATCCTGCAGCCAATTTTTCGGGTCGTCCAGCTCAACACAACGATCTCGATCTGGAATAACAGCACGATCGTAATCGGCGGATTGGTGAGTGACGAATTGAGCATGATTGATGACAAGACGCCGATTTTTGGCGATCTGCCATTCCTTGGCACGATGTTCCGTAGCAAAGTGAAAGACCAACGTCGCCGTGCGCTGCTCTTTTTCGTTACCGTAAGAGTGATCGATCCAGGTGGCCAGCCCATCAATGGTTTAGGTGCGAACTAACGGAACTGAGACAAACCAGCCGAATCGGAAATCTGGAACCTCATTTTCATAGCAAAGTGGAACGCGATACCGCTATCACCAGAATTGAAGAAGCATGTAAAAATATTGCTCTTCAGTTCATGAAAATCCATCCAGCCCTGCCTGGTCTTGGTGATGAAGAAATTCAACGTGATTGTTTGAAAAGTCTCCACGAAATGACCACTGAGCTGGAAACAATCAAGAAGCGCCTTATTAAGCTCAAAGGCCGAGACGACTCAACTGAGTTGTAGACCGGGCGGCTGATTGCCGAACGAAGGCGTGGGCAACCCAGTAGTTGCCATGTTACCATGTTGCTCTGAGAGCGTTGAGTGCCTGCTGTTGTGGGAGGCCTTCTCAATATCCAGTATTTGTGGTAGGATTCTTGTCCATTGCCATTCTCTATTCTCCATTTCGCATGATGTCTATTCTCAGGAATCCCTGTTTCGGGAAGGTCGGATTGTGCCTGCTTGCGGGCTTGCTCTATGGATGTGGCGAGCGGCAGGACAAGTCGGCCGCCATTCTTGACCGTGACAAGTCTTCAACTAATAAAGGTGGAACTGAAGCAATGGTAGCGAATGACTCTGAGCTTGGGAGTTTCTCGGTGCAGTCAGACTCGCTTCAGTTTCATCGCCGCCTGGCTGATGAGCTGTCGAACGTTGATCCTGCGAATGCTGGATGGGAAAGTGAGGCGTTCAGTGAATTTGTGAGCACTGAGATGAAACATGTTGTTGCCGAGTTTCTGCTGCCGCCCGCTGAGGCAGATGTGAAATCCTTTGCCGCTCTCGTTACTGCCGATTTTAAATGCACTCGTCTGCGTGCGCTGAATTTAAAATCATTGCTCGACGTGCATGAGATTTCGGTCAATGCACAGCTGGACGTGGCAAATGAACCTGATTGGGAGTTTCACAAAGTGTCAGGTTTTGTGGATGCGCTTACAAGTTTGGCGCGACTAGTCGATGGCGCATCACAGGTGCACGCAAAGTTCAAGGTGATACACGTCGAGAAAAGAGGCGCGCAAGTCTTAACTCGATTGTTGTTCGAAATGAGTGGCAAGAAACTTGATGGATGGGTGCAGGCGACGTCGGTCTGGCATTGTCACTGGATTGGCAGCGAGGCGTGGAAGCTGGCGTCTGTCCGCATGAGCGACTACCGCGAGGTGATACCGGGCAATGGTCGGATCGAATTTGCGGATATCGCGCCACATGTGCTGGCGCAGGCTCCCAGCTATCGTCAGCAATTGGCAATGAGTTTTGATTATTGGCGAGCGCGTTCAGATCGCAGTCTCGTGGCCGACTTGCTTGGGGCGCAGGGGATCGTGTTAGGGGACGTGAATGGCGACTTGCTGGATGACGTCTATGTGCTGCAGCCGGGTGGACTTCCAAATCGATTGTTTCTACATCAGCCCGACGGATCGGCAGTCGATGTCTCAGCAGATGCTGGTGTCGATATACTCGACTTTTGCCGCAGTGCGTTGTTGGTCGATTTGGACAATGATGGGGATCAAGATCTCGCTGTGGGGCTGGCTTGGACGGTGGTGATTTTTGAGAATGATGGTAGTGGGAAGTTTGCCAGGCGAAGCGAATTTCCCAGTGATGGGCAGGTCAATTCGATGGCCTCTGCCGACTATGATGGTGATGGGTTGGTCGATCTTTACATTTGCGGTCGCGATGCAAGTGGTGAAATCAAGGCGGAGCAAGGAGCGCTCGGAATTCCCATGTCCTACTTCGATGCAAACAACGGTGGGCCGAATCTTTTGCTCCGTAACGCAGGGGATTTCACCTTTGTCGATCGCACCGCGTCTGTTGGAATGAATGTCAACAATCGCCGATTCAGCCTCGCATGTGCCTGGGAAGATTTCGACAATGATGGCGATTTAGATATTTACGTTTCCAATGATTTTGGACGTAACAATTTGTTTCGCAATGAGGGGCCATCAACTGATGGTGACGTTACCTTTACTGATGTCGCCGAGGCTGCAGGTGTCGTAGATGTCGGCCCCGGCATGTCGGCAGCATGGGGCGACTACAACAATGACGGACTGATGGATCTTTACGTTGGCAACATGTGGTCAAATGCAGGGAATCGTATCACTGTGCAGCAGCAGTTTCTTCCCGGAGGCGATCAGACGACGCGTGATCAGGCACGGCGTCATGCTCGTGGGAATTCAGTGTATTTGAACAAGGGAGACGGAACGTTTCGAGATCTCACCCAACTTGCTGGTGCCAACATGGCCCGCTGGGCGTGGAGTTCCAAGTTCGCTGATCTCAACAATGATGGCAGGCAGGATCTTCTCGTGGCAAATGGGATGATCACTGCACGCGAAGCTGGTGACTTGTGAAGTTTCGCATGGCGACGGGTCTCGTCGCAATCGCCGGACAAAACGATGAAGACCAGTGCGGTGTTTGCCTATCGCAAGGCCTGGAAGGCGCTGAATACGATGCTGGAGGAAGGGGAATCCTACAGCGGATTCGAGCGCAATTCAGCATTTCTAAACCTTGGTAATGCCACCGATGGATCGCCACGTTTCGCCGATGTTTCAGGTGCGACGGGTCTCCATGTGCTTGACGATGGGCGATCAATTGGTGTCGTCGATTGGGACTGCGATGGTAAACTCGATTTTTGGGCGACCAACAGAACGGCGCCCAGAGTTCGGCTCCAGCACAATCGTTCGATCACTCGCAATCGTTTTGTCGCCCTGAAGCTGACAGGAAAGACCTGCAATCGATTGGCGATTGGCGCACGGGCGATTGTTAAGTTGAAAGGTTCAGATGCTCGGCTGGTGCGGACGGTCAGTGCGGGGGATGGCTTTCTGGCGCAGTCATCATCATGGCTCCATTTTGGAATCATGGAGGGAGACGAAATCGAGAGTGTGCAGGTGCGCTGGCCTTACGAGGCAGTCCGTGAAGGACATCACGTGGAGGAAGTTTCAGGTGTCCGCGTGGGAGAATTCTTCACCATTCATCAAGGCGATGGGCAGGCCCAAGCGTGGCAGCCGCCAGTGGTGCCTTCGTTTCCGAAAGTCGAGCTGCCACCCGTTGTAACATCTCAACAAGCACGCATTGTGATGGCATCGCGTCTGCCATTACCCAATGCTGACTACACGAATCTGGATGGGGCACCGTTGCAGGTGGATGGCAAAGGTCAGCCACTGTTAATTAACCTATGGGCGACTTGGTGTGCTCCATGCCTTGGCGAAATGAAGGAATGGTCAGAGCGTGAGGACGCGATTCGCAGCTCTGGCATTGGCGTTCTCGCTCTCAGTGTTGATCTAATAGAGGCCAGCACTGATCAGCGTATCACAGAGGTGCAGCCATTCCTCGATAAACTTAAGTTTCCGTTTGCAGCAGGACTGGCTGAACCTGAGTTTCTGGAAATGCTCGAAGTCGCTGGTCGAGCGCAGCTGGATAAGTTCGATGCGTTTCCCATTCCCAGCAGCATTCTACTTGATGCCAACCGTCAGATTGCGGTCATCTACAAAGGGCCAGTGTCGGTGGAGCAACTGGTTGCAGATAGTCAATTGTTAGTGGCTGATCCTGCAATTCGGCATCGACAGGCCGCGCACTTCCCGGGGATCTGGATCGAGGGCCCGTGGCCACCAACGCCTACGGTGATGATCGATAAGTTCATGAGTTTTGGAAAACCGGAAGCAGCGAAGGCCTATCTTGATGCATTCACGGTCACTGCAGACATAAGGGCCAATCAAGGGCTGGCGGAATCGTATTTTCTAGTCGCCAACGAACTGCGGATTCAGGGCAACGAGGAGGAATCACTCGTAGCCTATGCCAGAACGCTGGAACTCAATCCTGGGAAAACGCGTGCCCATCTCGATATGGGAACCGTCCTGTTCAAGTTGAACAGATTCAGTGACGCCGCACCTCACTTGAGAGCTGCCGTAACTGCGCAGCCGGATGTCGAGAATACCAGAAAGATGCTGAGTCTTGCGCTCATGCAGACACAAGGTTATGCCGAAGCCAGTCAGCATCTCAGCCACCTGATCAAAGCCAATCCCATTGATCCGATTGCCCATCTCTGGATGGCCCATGCGCTCGTGCGAACGCAAAAAGAAGCTGCTGCAATAGTGCATTTTAAAGAATCATTGAGACTCCAGCCAAAATCGCACGTCGTAGCTAATGATCTTGCATGGTTGCTGGCAACACACCGAAACCCAGAGATCCGTAATCCAACGGAAGCACTCGATCTTGCTTCCGCCTCCGCAGCAGCCACGCAACGTCGTTCAGCTGGGATCCTCGATACCCTCGCGGCAGCCCAGGCCGCCAATGGCGACTTCGCAGCCGCAGTAAGAACCGCCGATGAGGCTATCCAACATGCAATATCCGCGAACGATCCGCAGACTTTGAAAGGCCTTCAGTTCCGGCGAGGGCTCTACCAGCAAGGCAAGCCCTACCGCGCCAGCGGATCGGCTGGAAATTGAAGTGTCGCGTTGCCTTTATCCCGTTGCACGTGACCATATCGTCCCTTTTGCAATCGTAACTATCGACCAGGCTGCGTGGCGGGGGGGACGAAGGGTGTATCTTTAGGAAAGAAATGATCAATGATCTCCTTTTCCATTGGTATTGGGGACACATTTACTCTTTGCAGGAAACTGTGTCGGGATTCCAAGTAAGAATTGTCATGCTTGAACCCTCCCCCTGGCGTTATCACGATACCCGGACTCTGAGAAAGCATTCCAACAAGATATGCATGGATCTGCCCTCGGAGCGGGTCAGTGGGACGGAATCCTCTTGGGGAAAAGTTTCCATTCTTGATCATTACTGTTTTGATCGTTACCGTCTTTAACGGTGGGACTAAACCTAATGATGCCTGCATAAAGAGTGATTGATTCGCGCCGGACGCATTAGAAGATACTCGGTGCAAGTTGAGTCTCGCGTCGGTCACAAAAAATGTATTTGGATTGGTCACGGTGACTTCCACTTGTCGATGTAATTTCCTGGTGAATTGAAGTGAGATTTCCAGGGACTTAATGCCGCCGATGTAGAGTCGGCCGTTCCAGAAGGCGTGTCCCCAGGGCAGGATTGGAACAGTGGTTTTTCCGTGCATCTCATTCCCGTCCAGCCTCAATCTTTCGCGTCGGTGGACTATTTCACTCGAGAGTGGAAAGTTCAATCTCCGTCTGACTGCATTCTGAGGAGTGCAATTTTGGCTTTGGAAAGTTCGATACTCAAGTCAATCACTTCTGTGCTCAGTCTCTTGAATTTCTTGTATTCAGCGA
>JBNMNB010000246.1:0-11003 GCA_051270635.1 Verrucomicrobiales bacterium
CGGATGTCGCTGGATGACGCTAATGCGATCACGCTGACCCTTCTGGTCGTTCAGCCCAAGTTCTAAGTTAGCTTACGGATAAAGTTCCGGGAACAAGCGTTCCTCGACACCGCCACAGAGCAAATGAATGATGACCGTATGCGCTTCCTGAATGGGTGCCGTCGCAGTCCCGGGAACGGTAATTTCTACGTCCGCCATGCCCGCAGTATCTCCACCATCCCGGCCGAGCAGGGCAATGGTCTTCATCCCGCAGCCAGTGGCAGCCTGCAGTGCGCGCCTGACACTTTCTGAATTTCCGCTGGTAGAAATCGCCACCAGAACATCGCCTGCATTGCCCAGACCTTCGATCTGCCGGGCAAAGACGTAATCGTAACCATAGTCGTTGGACGTCGCAGTGAGGAAACTCCCATCACAGGTAAGGCTAATGGCAGGCAAAGCCCGACGATTATCGACGAATCGGCACAACAACTCAGTGGTGAAATGTGCGCAATCCGCAGCGCTGCCACCATTTCCACACGCTAGAATTTTGCCGCCATTCTCGAATGCTTCTGCCAGAAGTGCGACTGCCGCCTCGATCTGAGGCTTCAGTTGGCGCAGGCTTTCAATTGCCGCGATGCTTTCGTCAATAGTCTTGTCGATATTCATTTAGACTGACAAGTGGAGCCTAATTACGCCGTCAGGCAATTACAAAAACGCATTAACCATGCAGCGTGAGCAGCGTGCACAGTTCACTCCAAATTTCAGCGTAATAAGCCTGTGCACTCGCTCAGCCTCTCGGCCCCACCAAATGACGAAATCTGAGTCATCACGGCCCGACCGTGACTAGCAGTGACTTTAAATACGCATCTCCCGTGAAATCCGCCGGCATTTGATTGGCCTTCAGTGACTTCACATCGCGATCAGCCTGAGTGACCCCATAGTGCACCGATTCTTCGAGTTTTCGTCGAGAAAACCCGCGATGATTAGTGCTGCAGAGCAATTTACCGCCCGGTGTGAGCACACTAGCACATTGCGAAACGAGGGTGGCATAGTCCTTTTCCACGCGAAAAACCTTTCCCGACTTATTGCGGGAAAACGTTGGCGGATCACACACGATGAACGCGTAAGATTCCTTTTTACGTTGTGCCATTTTGAGAAATTCGAATGTATCCCAGTTGAAAAATCGATGCCCCGCCTGCTCACAGTCGATTCCATTGAGCGCAAAGTTGCGTCGTCCCCAGTCGAGATAGTTTGAGGACAAATCAACACTAGTCGTGTGCGCCTGACTGAGCCCTGCTGCGACCGAAAACGCGCAAGTGTAAGCGAATAAATTCAATACGCGATCGCCCGGAGAGCATTCGAGTTGAAGCCACTGTCGCTTATCACGCTGATCCAGGAAAATCCCCTGCGAATACCCTGATGCAAAGTCGATCGCGTATTTCACGCCGTTTTCTTTCGCCACCACAGCGGACTCCTGGCTTCCTGCCATCCATTGCGGCGCATCGCGCTCAGTATTTGCATTTGTCAGCGCCTTCCACCAGACGGCAAGGCAACTATCGGGCAACAAATTTCTCAGCGATTCAGGAAACGGAACATCGCGCGTTTGCACCAACCAATGCCCGGCATAGTTGTCGATGTAGAGTCCCGGAACGCCATCACCGTCCCCATCGAGCACACGGAAGGCATTGGTCGCTCCCGATGATACACTGGGAATCGTTGCACGCCAGGCAACCGCCTTGGATAGGAGCTGATCAAAAGCAGATTGTTGCATTTCAGCACCCTAACCCTAGACTAGACTACGGCGCTACCAAACTATCACTCTCCATAGACCAATCAATCATGCAAAGCATTCAAGAGAAGCTGGAAAAGGCTGTCGAGAACGGGAACCTTCTCGAATCGAGCAGAGGGAACATTCAGACTCTCCTGCAGGGAAGTTCGAATCCAGTCTATCACGCCAGTGTTGAGGAACTTGTGGATGCGGGCGAATGGTCGGAGCTCAATGATCGATTCTTTAAGCGACTAGCCTTCGGAACCAGTGGACTGAGAGGACGCACCATCGGCAGAATCGTCACAAAGGCAGAGGCAGGGAAACCGCAGCCGCAGGATCGCCCGGAATTTCCCTGCACCGGCACCAATACGATGAATTTTTTCAATTTGTCGCGCGCCACGGTCGGCTTTGTCACTTACCTGAAAGAATGGCTGGGCAAACATGGCATCAATGAAAAACCGCATCTGATTTTTTGCCATGACACGCGTTACTTCCGACGCGATTTCGCCGAATTCTGCGCCAGAATCTGCACTGATCTGGGATGCGATGTTTCACTGTGGGACAGCCATCGCCCGACTCCTGAGTTGTCGTTTGCTATTCGTAAGTTGAAGGCACATGGCGGGGTGATGCTTACTGCCAGCCACAACCCGCCACATGACAATGGCTACAAGGTTTACTTCCGCGACGGCGCAGGCATCGATGGCGAGACGGCCACAGGAATCCTAAATATCGTCAATGAGTTGAAGTCGGATCAATACACGCCGGTTCCCGAGGCGGAACGCGGACAGTTGCATACTCTTGGCTCTGAGATCGACGAAGCCTACACAACCCGTCTCAAAGATCTGCTACTTGAACCGGCGATTCTGGAGAAGGGCGCATCATTGAAGATCATTTTCACCGCACTGCACGGCACCGGCGGCGTCTTTTGCCCATCGCTGCTGCGCGATCTTGGATTTCAATGCACGACAGTGCCAGAGCAGGACGTGCCGGATGGCCGTTTTCCTACTGTCGAATCCCCGAACCCTGAGAATGCGCCAGCACTGAAGATGGGCATGGATCTCGCGGAAAAAGAGGGCGCTGATATCGTTATCGCTACAGATCCGGACTGCGACCGCATGGGCGTGGCGGTTCGTGACAAGTCGGGCAAACTGGTGCTGATCACCGGCAACCAAATCGGTTCGCTGATGGCCTGGTATCGGATCACGACATTCTTCCAGCAAGGGGTGCTGAATGATCAAAACCGCGACAATGCAGTGTTGCTGAAGACATTCGTAACTACGAAACTGCAGAATGCGATTGCCGACGCTTACGGCATTCGCTGCACTGATACGCTTACCGGTTTCAAGTACATCGGTCAGAAGCTGTTGAAATACGAGCAGTCGCTGCCCTCCGAGATACAGCAAGACTACAGCGACCTTACAGAGCAACAAATCCGCGACATCCACCTTGAGCAAGGAAGCTTCTTCGTCTTCGGTGGCGAGGAAAGCTATGGCTATCTCGGCTCTGAATTCGTGCGCGATAAGGATGCGAACGGCGCGGTCATCATGTTCGCCGAGCTTGCTGCTTACGCAAAATCCCGCGATCTCACGCTCGTCGAATTGCTCGATGAAGTCTATGTCCGCTTCGGTTACTTCCTTGAAGTCAGCAAGTCGTTCGAATTCGCAGGCGCTGAGGGTGCCGCGAAAATTCAAAAGCTCGTCGCTTCTTATGCATCGAATCCCCCTGCTGAATCGGATGGCACAGCCGTCGCCTCCGTCAGAAATTTTGCCAGCGATGACATTTACGATGCTGAGGGAGATCTGATTCCGAAGGAAAACATGATGTTCTTCGACCTTGAAGACGGACGTACATTTGCCTGCCGACCATCAGGGACTGAGCCCAAGATGAAGTATTACATTTTTGGCAATCAACGCCCTGGTGACGCCCCATTCACCCTCGAGCAATTGAGCGCAGCGAAGGAGTCGGTCGACGGCAGTGTCGATCGATTGTGGGAATGGGTTCGGGCAGATATTGATGTCCGCCTGAATGCCTGAATCGAAAAGTCAGTCGACACCTCAGCCGTCGCCTCACAAGCGCCGCTGGCTGGCTCGCGCCCTGAAAGCGATCGCCACCTGGCCAGTTGAACTGGTGCGTCCACTGGCAATTTGCGCTGTTTCTGGCGCGCTGCTTGCGTTTGCCTTTCCCAGATGGGATTTCGCCTGGCTGGTGTGGGCAGCCCTTGTTCCTGTTTTTCCTGCGCTGTGGTTTTTAGTTCCTGGCGATGGCTGGCGGCGCGCGCTGAAGTCAGCTCTCTGTGGCTGGTGTGCAGGTTGCGCATTCTTTTTGAGCAGTCTCTTCTGGATCACAGAGGTCTCAGGCCTCGGTTGGATCGCGGTTGGGAGTTACCTCGGACTGTATTTCGCTGCCTGGGCCGCCATCGTGGGGTCCGTGGCCCGGCCAAAATTCCATCTATTCAAAAAGAGGACTGAGGATGCCGCACAGTCCTGGAGCCAAAAGATGTTTGCGACATCAGCTGACAGCTTAAGCGTTGCGATCCTCTGTGCCAGTGCATGGACGGCACTTGAATGGGTGCGCAGCTGGATGTTCACAGGCTTTGGCTGGAACGGACTGGGCGTTGCACTGCATCAGAATCTGGTACTTATCCAAATCGCCGACATCGTAGGCGTCACTGGAATTTCCTTCTTCGTGATGCTGGCGATCAGCACCATCGCTACTACCGCAATCCGGTTGTTCTACGAGGTTCGGCACGCTCGCATCCGACCCCATGCCGACTTCTTCATCGTCATCGCTGTGTTCATGGGCTTGTTTTTCTACGGCACAGAGAAAATCCAACAACACGCGCCAACCAAAACTGAAAACTCGGAGTCGCTCAAGTGCCTGGTCATTCAGCCCAATGTAGATCAGGAAGTGAAGTGGGAAAAACTCTACGCTACGGATATCCTCAACAAGTTCTACGATGCGACAGAAGTTGGCACTGATGCGGAAACGGCTCTTGTTGTCTGGCCAGAAACTGCCATCCCTTACGATCTCAACTCACTCACCACTGAGGACTATGTGAACGACGTGTTAGGCTTGGGCAACTTCGCACTGGTTTTGGGTATCAATGATATCCAGTTTCAGCCGGACGACGAGCGAGTGGATTACAATGCCATGGCCCTGTTCAAGGGAGACTATGCCAGCGTCCGAGTCTATCGCAAAATACACCTCGTCCCATTCGGTGAATACATTCCCCTGCGGAGATCATTCCCTCCGTTTGAATGGATTGCCGGCTCTGAGATCACGGGTGACTTTAGCCGAGGCACAGATGCGGTGCCCCTGCTCTTGCCCCGCAGCAATCCTGACAGTCCCACTGAAATTATTCCTCTCATCTGCTTCGAGGACACGATCGGTGAGCTGGCTCGGCAATTCATTTCTCCCCATGCTCAATTAATGGTCACCGTCACCAACAACGGCTGGTTCAATCAGAGCGCGAATTCAGTGCAACATGTCGCCAATGCAAAGTTTCGCTGTATAGAATTGCGTCGCCCCATGCTGCGATCCGCCAACACAGGAATCACCTGCCACATTGAGCCGACTGGGCGAATCGCCGCGCGCATTGACCCCGGAATACCCGGTGATTTCACCCTTCCGGCGGATTTTCTCATTTCCCAGGTGACCATCACTGCGCAGGAAGCCCCTACCTTCTACGCAAGCCATGGTGACCTGTTCAGCAAAGTTCTAGCAGGGATCACGGCACTCTGGGTGATCGGTTACTGTCTGCACCGCAGGCGTTTTCGCCGGTTGCAAACCAATGCTGCCTGAACGATGAATCGGAAGTGAGCGACATGAATGCTGAAGAACGTTCGCGGCGGATGTTCCGAATGGATCTGCAACGCGCGTTGCCGACAGGCATCCTGGAAACAGTTGGGGCGACCTTTGCTGTCCTCATTTTGGAACGTTGTTATGCAGCCGGGAGTTACGAAAAAGCGCTGGTCGTCAGCAGCCCTAACATTGGCCTGGTTCTCAGCATCATTTCAGTCGACTTACTGCGCCGATGGCCAGAAAATCGCACCGCTGCCGGATTCAGCTTTGCCGCAGGATTCGTTCTCATTTTCACCGTTCTTTTCAGCAGCTCCATTTCGATTTTTGTCGTGACGGTCATGCTGGCGATGATCGCCTTCGGTGGTCAGGCTCCACTGGTGACTGCCCTTTACCGGCATAATTATCCGGCGCATCGACGCGGTCAATTATTTGGAATTGTCGGGATCGCACGTGGTGTTTGCTCAGTCGGATTCGGCTGGGCAGGTGGTCAGTTGTTAGAGGCCGATCCCGGGCACTTTCGATTGCTGATGGCCGTATTTGCTGGGATGGCCATCTACACTGGCATTTGCCTGCTTCAGATGCCCTCCCCTCCAGCCGCTTCAAGCCATACGCTGCACCGACGTAACCCGTTACAAGCATTGCGCTGGTTGAAAAAAGACCCGCTATTTCGCAGGCTGCTCATCGCATGGATGTGGGCCGGAATGGCCGTGCTCAGCCTCTGCTCGCTTACCGTAGAATACCTCGCGAACCCTCGCTATCACTGGAATTTTCCATCGGGAAAAATTGCCATGATAACAATTGTGGTTCCAGTTCTATTCCGACTGGCGACCACGTTTTTCTGGGGATTCGCCTTTGATAAGGTGAATTTCTTTATCCTGCGGATCGTGTTAAATTTTGCCTTTGGATTTTCGCTCCTCGCTTTCTATGTTGGACAGTCGGAAGTATTTCTGTGGGTCGGCATGGCCTTGCGCGGCATTGCCATGGGCGGCGGAAATATTGCCTGGAACCTCTGGGTGACGAAATTGGCACCTGCCGAGCGTGTCAGTGAGTACATGTCGGTGCATACGTTTCTCACGGGTGTGCGCGGAATCATCGGGCCACCGTTAGCATTTTGGCTGATCACCTTTGCACCTGTCAGTATCATGGCCTGGACCGGGTTCGGAATGCTGATTATTTCATCATTGTTGATTCTCCCGCACGTTCGCACCGCAACGCTCCAGGAATAACACGATCAAGATTGACCTGACGCACTCTGTTGTTGAAAAGGTAGCGTCATGCGTCACATCGAAGTCTTCTGGAGATTCCTCTTGCTCGGCTGCACCAGCTTTGGCGGGCCAGCTGCGCATGTAGGCTACTTTCGTGCCCAGTTCGTTGAGCGCCTGTCCTGGTTGGAAGAGGAAACATTCGGGCGATTGTTTGCCCTCAGCCAGTTCCTCCCCGGCCCCGGTTCCAGCCAGCTGGGATTTGCCATCGGCTGCCATCGAGCAGGAACCCTGGGCGGACTGGCCGCGTTCGTTGGCTTCACCCTGCCCTCGTTTCTAATCATGTTCGGGCTCGCAGTATCTATGGGGAGCCAGACATCCGAAATGCCGACAGCTCTACAGGGAGTATTGCATGGCTTGAAGTTGTTGGCAGTGGTAGTGGTCGCTGATGCCACTCTAGGTATGTTCAAATCACTTTGTAAGTGTCGACTCACTGCAGGCCTTTGCGTCGCCACTGCGGCGACACTTTTGGTTCATCCAGGCATGGTTATTCAACTGGGCGCCCTGCTGGTGGCAGCACTCATTGGCATTGGTTTTCTGCGAAGCGAACCGCCGGAAGCTCAAGAAAAACCGGAGAAAATCCGCCCGCACTGGATGCCGCTCACCATTTTCGCACTTCTCTTTGTAGTCATTCCGTTGTTCGCCAGCAGCTCAACCGATGTTCATCTGTTCTCAGGATTTTATCAGGCAGGCAGCCTGGTCTTCGGCGGTGGCCACGTCGTCCTGCCATTGCTGCAAAGCCACAGCGTGTCCTCAGGCTTAACTTCCGATCAGTTTCTAGTCGGCTATGCCGCAGCACAAGGTGTCCCGGGCCCGATGTTTACACTGGCTACGTTTCTCGGCGCCGAATTGACGCCAACGGCAGCATTGCCCGGTGCCACTCTCGCAACAATTGGCATTTTCCTTCCTGGATTTCTGCTAGTGTTAGGACTCAAGGATGCGTGGCACTCGCTAATGGCTGCGCCACGGCTCAATGGTGCCGTGCATGGATTGAATGCCGCAGTGGTCGGGCTGCTTCTCGCCGCCTGCTACCACCCGGTATTCACCAGCAGCGTGGGATCAACTCTGGACTTTGCCATTGTGGCGATTGGCTTCTATCTCTTGCGCTCCCTGAAGTTTCCTGTCCTCGCGCTGGTGATCGCATTCGCCTGCACCGGGGCATTGATTTCCTGACACCCAACCAATGACCACCGAGCAATGAGAATAACGACAGCCTCCGAACTGCATTTTATCGATTCCCACACGGGAGGCGAGCCCACACGCGTCATCCACGCGGGATTCCCCGAATTGAAGGGCTCTACGATGGCGGAGAAACGTAACTGCCTTGGTGAGTCGTTCGACTGGATTCGTTCTGCCAGCGTAAACGAACCGCGCGGCTCGGACGCTGTCGTCGGCGCATTGTTGCTTCCCCCATTGAATACTGCACATGACGCTGCCGTCATTTTTTTTAACAATGTCGGCTACATCAACATGTGCGTGCACGGAACCATCGGCCTGGCAGTGACGCTCGCGCATATGGGACGCCTTGCAGCGCATCAGACGGCGACCATCGAGACGCCCGTAGGAAATGTGCAGGCATCCCTTGGCGCAAACAACCGAGTGACCGTCGCAAACGTCCCCAGCTACCGCAGCCAGATCAATGCAACTGTCGAAGTCGACGTCCCCGGCCATGGCGCCATCACCGGAGATGTCGCATGGGGAGGAAACTGGTTCTTCCTGATCGATCAACACAAACTGCGTCTGGAGCTTTCCAACATTCCGCAACTGACTGCATTCTGCACGGCCACAAGAAAGGCACTGGCCGCAGCCGGAATCACCGGCGACGACGGTGGCGAAATCGATCACATCGAGGTATTCGCTCCCCCAAGAGCTGGAATGGACGCGGACAGCCAGAACTTTGTCCTCTGCCCGGGAGGTGCCTATGACAGATCCCCCTGCGGCACAGGAACCAGCGCCAAACTTGCGTGCCTCCATGCCTCAGGAAAATTGGCACCTGGTGATATCTGGCGTCAGGCCAGTATCGTGGGCAGTGTGTTTGAAGGGGCCATCGTCATTGAGAGTGGCGCGGTCATTCCTCAAATTTCTGGCACGGCATTTGTCACTGGCGAAGGCCGACTTTTGCTGGATCCTGCCGATCCATTTGCGCACGGAATTGCGCCTGCCCCGGTTGCTTGACCGTGGACGACTGCCACTTGATCATTGTTAATAGTTCGCATAGGTTCGCCAACCCAATCCTGGTAAACTGGCATCACTGGAATCATGCGGACAGACCGAAGAAGCATCCTGCGGCAAATGAGCAGCACGTTCTGCGCACTGGCGACAGGACAGCTGGTGTCAGCCTATGGTCAGGAGGCATCGCGGGGAATGCCCCGTGTTTACACTCCCACTCGGACGCGTGCCCTCAGAATTCGCTATCCGTGGCGCCAGAGGATCACCACCACCATTTTCTGGATTGGCGAAGATCCGACGGCAAAGAATCCGACCCCCAACCACGCCAGCTCGTGGGATCCAAAATGGGAAATCAATTACGGAGGCTTCGACTCCCCTGATCCCCGCAAGCGTGCCTGGGACTATCGCCCGGCGGCATTCATCCCCAAAGAAAATCCATTTTATTGCGCCCTTCCATTCAATGATATTACAGAAGCCAACACTGCCCGCCGAGTCATCCCCTGGCGGCGAAATGGCTCAATGTCCAAGTCTTCCCGTAGTCTGTGCAAGAGCCATTGGATCGCAGTCCGCTACGGCCGAAAAATTTGTTATGCGCAATGGGAAGACTGCGGGCCATTCGTGACCGATGACTGGCCTTACGTTTTCGGCTACTCGCGGCCGAAGAATCAGTATAACAATTCTGCAGGCTTGGATGTTTCGCCTTCTGTTCGTGACTATTTGAAGATTCGCAGCGGCGCCCCCTGCGACTGGCGATTTGTCGACCTTTCAGAAGTCCCTCCCGGTCCGTGGCGGCGCTATGGTTCTAACAATCACTTTGTGAAGACAACGAAGGACTCGAAAGAAGACCAGGCTTCGCGCATGGTGAGGCTAAGGAAAGCCAGGGAAGAATGGCTGAAAAATGCCCGCTAGGCCGATGCTCGAAATTCGCGAACTCACTCTGCCCGTCAGGCACACTCACGATGATCTCGTGCGCGCTGCGGCCGAGGCCATTGGCACTGATCCCGAGGGCATTCGTTCACTCACCGTCTGGAAGCGAGCTATCGATGCCAGAAAACGCGGACGCATCAGCTTCAATTACACGGTGCATGTTGACGCGGAAGCAGGCACGGCAATCACCCCGAACAAAGCACACGTAGGAACTGCTCCTGCTCGACAGTATCGAGAGCTGGATGAAGTGCGAAAACCAGAAACGAGCAAGGGGTCGCGTCCGATCATCATTGGCTCTGGCCCATGTGGCTTGTTCGCAGGACTAGTTCTGGCACGAATGGGGTTCTCGCCCCGTATTTTCGAACGAGGCAAAGCCGCCGGCCCACGAGCCCGAGACGTCACTGGATTCTGGCGCCGTGGACTGGAATTCAATCCTGAATCCAATGTCCAGTTTGGCGAAGGTGGAGCCGGCACATTTTCTGACGGCAAGCTCTACACGCAAACCAAGGATCGCCAGCATCGGCGGCCGTGGATTCTCAATGAACTGGTGGCGGCAGGTGCCCCCGACGATATCCTTTTAAAAGCGAGGCCGCACATTGGCACGGATCGCCTGATCAAAGTCGTCCGCCATCTGCGCGAAGAAATTATCGCCCTGGGAGGGGAGGTTCATTTCGAATCACGGGTCGATGAAATTCTACTCGGGGCTGATCGCAAAATTCGCGGCATCCGACTGGCCAGCGGTGACACTGTGGAGGCAACGCAAGTGATTCTCGCTGTCGGCCACAGCGCACGTGAAACATTTTCCATGGTGCATGCGGCCAACGTGTTCCTTGAGCCGAAACCGTTTTCGATCGGTGTCAGGATCGAGCACCCACAAGCGATGATCGACTCGGTGCAGTACGGAAGATTCGCAGGAATGGAGGAATTGGGATCTGCTCCTTACAAATTCGTCCAACACCTCGGCGCACGTAGCTCGGCTTACAGTTTCTGCATGTGCCCCGGTGGCCTGGTCGTTGCCGCTTCCTCCGAGCCTGGCGGCGTCGTGACCAATGGAATGAGTTCGTATTCGCGAGCAGAGGCCAATGCCAACAGCGGCT
>JBNMNB010000247.1:0-10950 GCA_051270635.1 Verrucomicrobiales bacterium
CAGTGGTGATGATCCGACTTCCGCCTGGCGTGCCAGTGGCCACGATGCCGCCATCTTCCTTGAACAGCAAGGTGGGAGTCATGCTGCTGAGCATGCGCTTTTCTGGTTCAATTGCATTGCGCCGCCCGCCGATAAGGCCGTAGGCATTGGGCACTCCCGGCTTTGCGGAAAAATCATCCATCTCGTTATTCAAGAGGATGCCTGTGCCGGGGACGACAAGCTTAGAACCGTAGCTAAAATTTAAGGTGTAAGTGTTTGATACTGCATTGCCAAAGCGATCGATCACACTGAAATGCGTGGTTTCATTGCTCTCAAAGCGTTCCATCGGATCGATTCCGGGGGCCACTTCCAAGCTTGGTGTCGCATGGTCAGGGTCGATCTTTTTCGCGAGTTCGCGTGCATACTTTTTCGATATCAATTGTGCGGTCGGGACATCGGTAAAATCGGGGTCACCCAGGTAGCGCGAGCGATCGGCATAGGCGATGCGCATAGCTTCGGCGGTGAAATGGATGGCGTCTGCTGAGTTGTGGCCCGCCTGTTCGATTGGAAACCGCTCAAGCATATTCAACATTTGGATCAGATGGACGCCGCCGGAACTTGGTGGTGGCATTGAGACCACTTTCAACCCGCGGTAGGTTCCAGCTATGGGTTTGCGAATTCTGGGCTTGTAGGCCGCGAGATCAGCGGCGGTGATCAGCCCGCCATTCACTTCCATATCCTTGACGATTGCCTCTGCAATTGGGCCAGTGTAAAATGCGTCGGGGCCGAGTTCAGAGATCAAGCGCAGGCTCTTCGCCAGGTCGCTTTGCACCAGCAGGGAGCCCACTGGCCAGGGGGTCGTATCCGGTTGAAAGAAGATTTTCATCGCCTCCGGCACGGACTTAAAGGCGGCAGTATAGGAACTGAGTGAATCGAATAAATCTTCGCCAACGGGAAATCCTTCTTCGGCCAGTGCGATGGCGGGAGCGAGCGCCTGTTGCAAAGAAATTGTGCCATGCTTTTCGAGGGCGAGAGCGAGGCCGCGCACTGTCCCGGGAACGCCGGCCGCCAAGTGAGTGATGCGCGACAGGTCTGCCACTGGGTTGCCTCTTTCATCAAGAAACATGTCGCGATGTGCAGCCAGAGGCGCCTTCTCGCGGTAGTCGATGGCAATCTGTTTTCGGGCATCCGCAAGGTGGATGATCATGAAGCCGCCACCGCCGATATTACCAGCTCTGGGCAGTGTGACTGCCAAAGCAAACCCGGCGGTGACTGCGGCATCGACGGCATTGCCCCCTTCCACCAGGACATCTGCTGCAGCTTTCGTAGCGTGTGCATCCTGTGTTGCGACCATGCCGCCGTAGCCTGCTACTGGATGCACGATCGCCGCATCGCTGTGGATCGCAGATTGGCCGTTGGCACAAACGCCCGAGACAAACGTGGCGAGGATGGTAGTAAGAATTCTATTTCTCATCAGCTTCCAAAAATGCAAAGTTAGTTTGAGTGGCTCTCAGTTGCAACTTGCAACATGATCTGTGCGAGAGTGAGGCGTCAACGCAAGTGGGTTCGCAGGTCTTCAATCTCAGTTGAATGCCTGCTCAATTTGCGATGTTTAGATGTATTGAATTCTAAATCATCGGTTCTACATCGCCACTGTCTTTTTGGCCCTGGCTATTGCGCAGGAACTGGGCACCCCATGGTGAACGGACGAATCCGTAGAGGGCTGTAACGACGACGATAAGCAATGCGCCAGTGAGAAGGCGATTGTAGGTAAGACGCTGGAACACCCCGCCTTCGCCTGGATGGGGTGTGGTGTTAGGGTAGCGAGGCAGGCCATACTCGTCCGCGATCTCGAGTAAGTGTAGCAGGTGGATCACTGGTGTTCCCTTTGCACTGTAAGATGCCATGACGGAGGTATTTGAATCGGCACCTCGTGGAGGACTCAAGTTGAGTCCCTGAGTGAAGTTTTCTTTTGCAATAGCCCGACCGGCAGAGCTGGTACCGCCACCGACGTTGATGTAGGCGGCGATGGGGCCGGCCGCTTTCTCGCGGTAGACTTCCAGGCGTTGTTTTACGCTGTCAGCATAGCTTTCAGGTTGGAGAAATATCTCAACTTCGTTACGTTGAATTCCGCTGCGCAGGAGGTCATGGGACGCTTTTGGAAGCCCTTTAGCGATGTCTTCGATGCCGCCGAGTGATGCCGCGACGGCCCGGGTCTTGAGGATGCCGTCTGCAACGAGCAGGCGTTCCATGTCCAGCCACAGGAGTTCAGGATCGTTGGCTCCCCATTCGGAGGATGAAGCGCTGGCGATAATGACTGGATTGAGGTTCAAGGTTTGGCAAGCCGCATAGACGGCCAGGTTAACCGCAGGGTAGGAACCGGAAACGCCGACAGCAACGCTGTCGCCTGATTTAACTCCTGCATCCTTGAGCATTTCGACCACGACTGCCGCAAAGTTTGGATTTAATGAGGTGCGCTTGGTGAAGTATCCGCCGGCATTGGTAGTGACTGGCGTGTGTGGTAAGCCAAGCATGCCTGTCTCCGCTGGATCCAATGTTGAATCGATGACGTCGCCGCGTTCCTGCCGGTGCTTCTTGATGACGGCCATGCCTTCAGAGGCCAACTGTGCAGCCTCCAGTTTTTCGCTAAAATACTTCTGGCGAATGTCTTTCTTAAAATGTTCGACGGTGGCGACGGCGCCGACAGCCAGCAAGGCTGCGAGTGCCATTGCGCGAATTGAAATGCCTTTCGGCCTCCAGTAGATACCTTTCATGTTGGTGCGATCTATTCAGTTCCGTCGTCCGCGACGATGACTTGTGATGCGGAAGTGACTTTGGTTTCGAAGCGTTCAATTTCTGCAGGAATGAGCAGAATGAGAATAAGGCGTGTGACCATGGCGACAGTGGCCAGTGAGGTGACCGTCTCCACGACACCCTGACGGTCCATCCACAGGGCGATGAGCCCGGGAATGATGAAGCCGATGACCTGGTAGTCGCTGCCTAGTCCGGGGATTTGATCGCCTGCCAACTGCTGGAAGGCGACGCCCAGTACATAGCCGGTCAAAATAGCAAGGGCGGTGCGCCGTTTGCCGTAGATGATGACAATGGAGGCGACGAGTCGCATCACCAGGTAAGTGAGTATGGAAATGCCCAGCGTTAGCAGGACGCTGAGAGGCTGGAAAGTGAAGACAGCAAAGTAGCCTGGGACGACGAGTCCGCCTGCCTTGAACCCAAAGAATTCGGCAAACAAGAGACTGACGACAAGCCCGACGCCGATGGATACGGTAAGTAGGTCGATCATGGTGTTGTGGTAAGAATGTTAGAGTATGGCGGCAGTGGGCGCTTCTTCCGGAGCGCAGCGATTCTTGACCATCTGCAGGAGTTCAAGCCCTGGTCCGCCGATGTTGCCCATGCCAATGATCAGGGCTGACGCGCCGGATACGGACAGCATGGTTTCGAAAATCTGTGATGCATTTTTGCCGTCGGCGTAGTGAATCTTCTCAGAATCCAAGCCGCGCTTCAAGGCTGCGCGGGAAAATGCGTGAGTTCCAGTGCCGATCAGCAGATAAAGGTCAGCTTCTGTCCAGTCGATGCATGCCTCGCCAAGTCCGAACGAGCGATCTGGCCGGTCAGCGCGACAATTGAACAATGCGATGCGCATGATTCCGGGCCGCTTGGCTACGGCGCCTTCCCAGATGCGACCGGTGGATACGGGGTCATTGGCGGCGAAGGCATTGACGAAGTATAATCGTCTGCCGAAGTACTCTACTTTGTATTCCTTCAACACGCCGACATCTGGTGGTGCGGTGTACATTCCGCGCAGTGCCGTTTCGCGACTGATGTCAAGATCCGCACAGATGCTGAGAACCAGAGCGACATTTTCCGCGTGTTCCTGGTAGGGAAATGGTGCGAGGTCTTCGGTGGTGACGTTGGCGACATCTGCCTCCGTGGTTGGGACAAAAGTTGAGCCGCGATCATCGCACGCCATTTGCATGGTTGGGGCATGTTCGCGTTCGCAAGTGAATAGTTTGCCGCCGCGTGGCACCATGCCGCTCAGTGCGAGCGCAACGTCCTCCGCTTCCGGGCCCATGACATCGAGGTGATCGGGGCGCGCATTGGTGATGACTCCGTGGGTCGCACGCACGAACATTTTTTCACTCATCCATTGGTAGGAGGGCTGCAGCGCCATGCATTCAATGACCAGAACGTCAGGTTTGTAACCCGCCGCGGTGCGGACGATGCGGACTTGCTCGCCAACGTTGGCACCTGCAGGTCGATAGATCGGATACTCGCGACCAGCAGGAGTGATGAAGCGGGCCAGGGTGCCTGTAGTCTTGGCGCATGTGGTTAAGCCAGCTTCACGTAGCGCTCCGGATAGCAGTCGGGTCACACTCGATTTTCCGCGTGTCCCATTGACATGGATACGCACGGGAATAGTGCTGAGAACTTTGCGGTGAGCATGTGCTTCCCATAGTCCGAGGACTAACAGGAAGAGGAGACAGGAAAGGAGTAGGACGAACACTTGGTGATCAAATCTAATGACAGGGTGATCAAAACTCTGACCGTGCTGCGACGTGCAGACTTCGGAGGCAGGTGCAAAAAGGGATGCCCCACCCTGAAAGGGGTCCGTTGCACCTGTTAATTACAAAAAGCGTTCTTACTGGAGGAATGCAACAGGTAATTTTGCATTAAATGAAGGTTTTTATTCGGTGAAAAGTGGTAAGTCTTAGGGAATTGTCTCAATTCGGCTCTACAGCAATTGCCTGCTTTGGCCTGCTTGAAACGCTTGAGGAGAGCGCCAACGTTAATACCACTCGCGCAACCGCACTTCGATCGCGGAATCGGTTTCTGTTCCGATCTCGCTGCGGAAGCGGATGCGATCGGCAAAGCTGCCGCCCTGGTTGCGAAAATGGTAAGGGTAGACGACTCGTGGTTTGAAATCGCGCACCGCGCTGGCTGCTTGTTCGACTGTCATGGTGAACGGGATATTCATTACCAGGAAGGCAACATCAATGTCTGACAATGCGCGCATCTCCACAGTGTCCACAGTGTCACCACTCATGTAGATTCTCTTGCCTCCGATAGTGACGACGTAACCATTATCGCGACCTTTCGGATGGCGACTATTGTAGGAAGGCACAGCTTCCACATTGAGCCCTGACAGATCAACATTTTCTCCATTTTGCAGAATCGTCGTCTTTGCTTTTAGAGTGGAGTTCATTCGATTGTAGACATCTTCAGGCGCGATGATGGTCGTGCCATCGGCCATGATACCGTTCAGTGTGCTGGCGCTGAAGTGGTCGCCGTGCTGGTGACTCACGAGTATCATGTTGGGTGCGGGAAAATCGCGATAGAGTGAGGCGGCACCCACTGGATCGTTGTAGAGCATCATTTCGCCCCATTGCACGACAAAGCTTGCGTGATCGACGGGATGAATCACGATCTCCCCGGCATCGGTGAGAAGAATGTCGCCAGTGATCGCTGTGGGTGATGGCTGTGGCACGGCGCGATAGAATCGCTCCTGCAGTTTTACATTTGTCCCACCTGCAACAGTTACTCCCCCATCGGCATACGTGAATCCAGCGGCTCCAGACCTGACATTTGCCAGGCCGTACCAATTTTTTAAATCATCACTCAGCTCAAGCCGATAGGTGCCTTCAGGAAACCCGGGCAATGAAGACAATTGGACTTCGCCTGAAGGCATCATGACCACCGCGATCGCTGGTGGCACTGGATCGGCTGTCAAGAAAACGGTGCTAACGGTCAGCACACCGATCGCCAGAATCGGCAAATAGACTCGTCTCATGCACCGGATTGTGGAGGAATCGCCAGCCATCGACAAATTAACATTCGCCGTTTGCCTATGTTGGAAACACAAATTGCGACCTGAAATGTCGGCATCTCTTAGTAATGGGGCGGGCAAGGCGGTCGAGTGAGGCGAAGTGAAATTGACTTTGCTCGGCTTTGCGGACAACCTAGCCGCCATGTTCACCACAAGAATCCGTATCATGATGATGGCTCCGGCATTGGCTCTAGGGCTAGCCGCGACAGTGCAAGCAGAAGAAGCCGACGCCGTTCGGCTAAATGTTCCACCGGAGGGGTTTACTGCCCTTTTCAATGGCAAGGACTTGTCCGGCTGGTTCGGGCATGGTACCGGAGATCCACGTAAACTGTGGGCAATGTCAAAGGAAGAGCTGGCAGCGCATCAGCAGAAGACTCTGGAAGATGTGAATCAGCACTGGTCGGTCAAGGGGGACGATCTGGTCAATGACGGACACGGACTGTTCCTGACGACGTTGAAGGACTACGGTGATTTTGAGCTCTTGGTCGACTACAAGACGGTGGCCAGAGCGGATAGCGGAATTTATTTGCGCGGAGTTCCCCAAGTGCAGATTTGGGATCCCACTGAAGAAGCAAAGTGGGAAATTGGAGCAGGCAAGGGATCGGGCGGATTGTGGAACAATAGCGAGGGCACTGCGGGCAAAGATCCGCTGCACAAAATGGACAAGCCATTCGGCGAGTGGAATTCCTTCCGTATCATCATGATTGGTGAGCGTGTGAGTATCTGGTTCAATGGCAAGAAAGTGGTCGACCACGCGCGGATGGAAAACTACTTTGAGAAGGATCGATCGAATCCCATTTTCAAGGAAGGCCCGATCCAGTTGCAGACACACGGTGGTGAGATCAGCTGGCGCAATGTGTTCATTCGCGAGATCGATGGTGAGGAAGCCAACCGCGTTCTCCAGGCGCGTGACGACAGCGGGTTCGTCTCACTTTTCAATGGAGTCGATCTTGAAGGTTGGCAGGGAGCGGTCGACAACTACACCGTGAAGAATGGATCGATCATGTGTAAGGCAGGCAAAGGCGGCACGCTCTATGCGATGGATGAATACAGCGACTTCGCCTTCCGTTTTGAATTTAAAGTTCCACCTGGTGGAAACAATGGTGTTGCTGTTAGAGCTCCGCTGCAGGGTGATCCTGCATGGGAAGCATTTGAGATTCAGATTCTCGACGATGACGCAGAGAAATACGCGACTCTGAAGGACTATCAATATCACGGTTCCGTGTATGGATCTGTTCCAGCCAAGCGCGGGTTCCTGCGTCCTGTCGGACAATGGAATTATCAGGAAATTCGTTTTAAGGGCAGCCACATCACCATAGAGTTGAACGGCGTGGCAATCGTCAACAAGGACCTCAAGGAGGTGGATCAGTCGAAGCTTGGGAAGCGTCCCAAAGGATTTGATCGCCCTTCTGGTTACATCGGATTCGCAGGACACAGCGATCCCGTGCAGATGCGTAATGTGCGTATCAAGAAGCTCTAAACGACTTACTTAATACAAAAATCGAACCCTTAGAGAAACTGACACACTTACTATGAGCCAGAATATTGCTTTTGTTGGAGTTGGACGCATGGGAGCCAACATGGCCCGCCGTCTGAAAGACTGTGGATACAACGTGACCGCAGTGAATGACGTGAATCGTGAGGCTGCCAGCGCGCTCGCAGACGAACTGGGGGCCAAGGCCTGTGAGTCACTTGCAGACGTCACAGCGGCAGCCGATGTTATTTTCACAGTCGTTACCAATGACAATGCGATGCGCGCGATCTTCACTGCAGATGGCGACAACTTGCTGCAAGGTGCCGCTGGGAAAACATTCGTGAACTGCGCGACGTTATCACCAGGGATCCAGCAGGAAGTTGAGACAGCAGCGAAGAACGTCGGGGCAAAGTCGTTGGAAGCCTGCATGGCATCCAGTATCAGTCACGCTCGCGAAGGGAAGCTCTACCTCATGCTTGGCGGAGAAGAAGAGACCTACAAAGAGCTTGAGCCCCTGCTTGAGCAAATGAGCGTGAATCGTCGCTTCGTCGGCCCGATGGGCAAGGCGGCTGAGGTCAAGGCTCTCGTCAACATGGTAATGAACATTAACACCGCTGGTCTGGCTGAGGGACTCGGTCTGGGCGCTGCCCTTGGCCACGATCTCGAAATGCTGTGCGAAGTCTTCTCACAAACCGGCGCGAATTCTCGTGTTCTTGAGACCGATGCCGAAGACATGCAAGCCCGTGAACACGATTGCTGGTTCTCTGCCGAGCACGCAGCAAAGGACTCTAACATTGCGATAGACCTGGGCAAGGAGAAGAACATTGCCCTGCCATTGGCTCAAGCTACTGCGAAGCAATATGAGAAAATGGTCGAGCTGGGAATCGGTGATCTCGACAAATCAGGTGTCGCAGAACTGACCTTCCCTGGACGCCGCACTCAGACAGCTGGATGAGAATCAGCGAGCTGAGCTGAAGCAAAACTTATAGGAATTAGTTGAAGTTGGTATGTTTCCATCCCGCGTGTGCCGCTCGCCAGAATTCGATCCGCCCTATCTCTCAACCTCTCATAATCCCAACGGGATTCCATCCCAAAGCCCGGGGTTGCGCCAGTGGCGCTACCCCGGGATCCTGACACATCATACCTTCAACTCCAACGGGGTTGGTCCGATTCCGAGGGGTCGTGGATCGTTGCTGCCGGGTACACAACCCCGTTACAGCCTCATTTGCAAAAATGGTGGCACCACTGATTCCTTAATAGTCAGGTGCTCTGAATTTTGATCAATCTTCATGCGTAAGCCCTGAGCGACTACGTGGTCGGGGATTTTTCGTGTCGAAACACAATAACCTGTGACGGCTGCGGCCCAGCTACCCAGCCGAACTAAAGATTCAAATTCTTTGGCCGCTCCATCTCAGGAAGGCGGACTTTTTTCTTCCACTCGTCGGATTTTTCGCTGATGTCGCTGTCGTCTTCGTAGTGGTTTTGTAAGTCTTTGAGTTCGAGTTTGAGTTTTCCTGTCAGTTCTTCCTGTCCTGCTTGACCGTAGAGATTGGCCAGTTCCTCTGGATCTTTTTCCAGATCGTAGAGTTCCCATTCGTTTCCGAACTCATAGAAGTGCATCAATTTGTAGCGCTCAGTGCGGATGCCGTAGTGGCAGGGCACCTGGTGCACGCTGGGATACTCGTAGTAGTGGTAGTAGATGCTCTTACGCCACTCACCTGGATCACGTCCCTGCAGCAAGGGAACTAGGGATAGCCCCTGCATGTCGTCAGGGATCGTGGCGCCAGCAATGTCGAGGAATGTTTGTGCGTAGTCGAGATTCTGCACCATTTGTTGCGGTCGTGATTTTGGCTTGGTGACGCCCGGCCACTTCACGACAAGTGGCATCTTCAATGACTCTTCATACATCCAGCGCTTGTCATACCATCCGTGGTCGCCGACGTAGAATCCCTGATCAGAGGAATAGATGACGATCGTGTTGTCGCTCAGCTTCAATTCCTTCAGTGTGTCCTGAAGCTTGCCGAGGCTTTCGTCGACGCCTTTGATGCAGCGCAGGTAGTTCTTCGCGTAGCGTTGATATTTCCACCGCACGAGATCCTTACCTTTCAAATTCAGCTCATGAAATGCGCGATCTTTCGGGCCCCACGCTTCGCGCCATACCGCCAGCTGGCCGGGGGACATACGCTTCATATTCTGCCATGATGAGCGATCCTGACGCTTCAAGGATACTTCCTGTTCAAAGCTTGGAACTAAGTCGACAAAGAGATCAAAATTCAGATCCATGTGCCGATCGATTTCTAATTCCTGGTGGCGCGCAGGCGGAGCATTGTCTTCCCATTTGTCGAACAAGGTATCGGGCTCAGGGATCACGATGTCATCGTAGAGATGCAGGTGACGCAGTGCTGGCATCCAGTTTCGATGCGGTGCCTTGTGCTGCACCATGAGGACGAACGGTTTTTCTTCATCGCGTTTTTCGGATAGCCATTCCACGGCGAGATCCGTGACAATGTCAGTGCAGTAGCCGTCGATGCGCACCTTGCCATCAGGTGTGATCAAATCCGGATTGTAATACAATCCCTGGCCAGGCAGGACTTTCCAGTCGTCGAATCCCTGCGGCGTGCCACTTAGATGAGACTTGCCGTAGAGCGCAGTCTGATAGCCCGCTTTCTGAATTTCTTTAGCAAACGTGTTCTGATCCCAGTTGAACTTGTTGCCATTATTCATGAACCCGTTCTTGTGGCTGTGCTTGCCGGTCAGGATCACGGCGCGGCTGGGGCCACATATGGAGTTGGTGCAAAAGCTGTTTTCAAAGAGCATCCCTTCCCTGGCCAACTGGTCGATGTTGGGCGTCGGATTGACGGATTTCAAAAATCCATTGTACGCCCCGATGGCCTGTGGAGCATGGTCATCGGTGAACACAAATAGAATGTTCGGACGATCAGCGGCTTCGGCAGCAGCCAGAAAAACACTTGAGGCAGCTAAAAGATTAACGATTCTTAGACGTTTTCGCAATTTCATGAACTTCCATACTACGGAAAACGCTCCTGAATTGCAATCACCATCGGAAGGATGGCAGGATGCGCGGACAGCTTGGAATTGACAGTGGAGGAACTCTTCAGCAGCCATCCGGCCTCAGTTCATCACAAAGAAGCTTGGCGGGAAACATTTTTCGATGGTGGCGTAGGCGGTACTATGGATTGAGTGTAGAATTTCGAAACGCGCCAATCGTCATTTGTTACGCTGTATGCTTGCTGCAAGTTCTCCAAGTGCAAGTTCTCGTAACGGGTCATCGGCAATTGTTTGCGCCCATTCATAGGCTTCTTGAGGACGGCGATCTTTCCTTAATTTTTCGACAAGTTCGACAGTGGCTACATCTCTTGACTCAGATGATTTGATCGTAGGTATCCACTCGGATAGCTCAAGAGAGTTAATTCGGTACCATCTATTCACTGTTTCCGTCAAAGCTTTTTCCCCGATTTCGTAATTACCAAGTTCAACCGCCCACTCGGCAGCGGCAACTATATCAGTCTTCACGAATTGCTTTAATGCAATCTCAGTTTGCCTACTTCAAACAGGCCCAAATGAACGAGCATAAGGTAATGGACGGCTGGGTGAGAATGAGGCTACGCTCGATCCTGCGAAAACGACATAAAGG